>PLYQ01000071.1:16563-31176 GCA_003153415.1 Rhodospirillales bacterium
AGATCCACCAGGAGTACGTCAAGGCCTATACCAATGCCTCCTACATCGTGAAGGAAGGCTTCAAGTTCCAGGACGGCCTGTTCGCAGGCTTCGACGAGTCGAAGAAGACCTATGTCGACCGCTCGAGCTGGGACTACGAGTTCGACGAACAGGGCATGGCCAAGGTCGACGACACGCTGCAGAACCCGCGGTGCGCGATCAATCTCCTGAAAGCCCATGTCGAGCGCTATACGCCCGAGATGGTCGAGCGCATCACCGGCACGCCCAAAGCGAAGTTCCTGCAGATCTGCGAGCTGATGGCCACGACCGCCAACGGCGAGCGCTCGATGACGTCGATGTACGCCTTGGGCTGGACGCAGCACACGACCGGCGCCCAGAACATTCGCTCGATGGCCATGATCCAACTCCTGCTGGGCAACATGGGCGTACCGGGCGGCGGCGTGAACGCGCTGCGTGGCCATTCCAACGTCCAGGGCATCACAGACCTCGCCCTGCTCTCGACCTCGACGCCGGGCTATCTGGTCCTGCCGACCGACAAGGAAGCGACCTACGCCGACTACATCAAGACGCGCGGCTTCAAGCCGCTCAGGCCCGGTCAGACCAGCTTCTGGCAGAACTACGAGAAGTTCTTCGTCAGCCAGCAAAAGAGCTTCTTCGGTGCAGCGGCGACCAAGGACAACGACTGGGCCTACGACTACCTGCCCAAGTTCGATGCCAGCTACGATGTGCTGAAGATGGTCGACATGCTGGCGGCTGGCCAGATGAACGGCCTGTTCTGCCAGGGCCTCAACATCCTGATGGCCTCGCCCAACAAGACCAAGGTCGCGGCGGGCCTCGCCAAGCTCAAGTGGATGGTCGTGATCGATCCGCTGGAGACCGAGACTGCGCGGTTCTGGGAGAACCACGGCGAGTACAACAACGTCGATCCCAAGGCGATCCAGACCGAAGTCATCCAGCTTCCCGCCTCGACCTATGCCGAGGAGGAGGGCAGCGCCACCAACTCCAGCCGCGTCATCATGTGGCACTGGAAGGCCGTGGAAGGTCCGGGCGAGTCCAAGAGCGACATCGAGATCGTCTCCGAGCTCCGTATGCGGCTCAGCGCGCTCTACGCCAAGGAAGGCGGGGCGTTCCCCGACCCGATCGTCAAGTCGACGTGGTCGTACACGCGGCCGACCAATCCCGATCCGGCGGAAGTCCTGAAAGAGATCAACGGCTACGCGATCGAAGACCTGCCCGATCCGACCGATCCCAACAAGGTGCTGCTGGGCGCCGGCAAGCTCCTGCCTTCATTCATCATGATGCGGGCCGACGGCAAGACCTCGGGCGGCTGCTGGATCTATACCGGCGTCTATACCGAGGCCGGCAACATGTCGATGCGCCGGGACGCCAGCGACCCGACCGGTCTCGGCATCTTCTCCAACTGGGGCTTCTCGTGGCCGGCCAACCGCCGGGTGCTCTACAACCGCGCGTCGGCCGATCCCGCCGGCAAGCCGTGGAGCGAGCGCAAGAAGTACATGTACTGGGACGGCGGGAAGTGGACGGGCGGTGACGTGCCGGACTATGGCCCGACCGTGGCGCCGGACAAGTCGGTCGGCCCGTTCATCATGAATCAGGAGGGCACCGCGCGGTTGTTCGCCCGCGCCACCATGCCCGACGGCCCGTTCCCCGAGCATTACGAGCCGATGGACGCCTTCATCGCCAACCCACTGCATCCCAAGGTCAGCACCAATCCGGTGGTGCGGGTGTTCGCGTCCGACGCCAAGTCGTTCGGCACGCCCGACAAGTTCCCCATCGTGGCGACCAGCTATCGCCTGGCCGAGCACTTCCACTATTGGACCAAGAACGTCCACGACAACGCGGTCATGCAGCCCGAGATGTTCGTCGAGATGGGCGAGCGTCTGGCCAAGGCCAAAGGCATATCCCACGGCGACTGGGTCGAGATTTCGAGCCAGCGCGGCGCTATCAAGGGCAAGGCCTGCGTGACCAAGCGCATCCGGCCGATCATGGTCGACGGCAAGCCATGCGACGTGGTCGGCCTGCCGATCCACTACGGCTTCATCGGACTGACGCGCAAGTCGCAGCCCGCGAACACGCTGACACCGTCGGTTGGCGATGCCAGCACGAATACGCCAGAATACAAGGCGTTCTTGGTCGATGTGAAGAAAACCACGGCACCGGCTTCTCAGCCGGCCACGGCCTAAAGGGAGGGTGATATGTCCGTTCTTCAAGCCCTCGACCTCCGCCGCCGCTCGGCCTCCTCCGTGGCCCCGCCGCCTGCCGGCAAGGCTCCGGCGGTCGAAGTCGCCAAGCTGATCGATGTCAGCAAATGCATCGGCTGCAAGGCCTGCCAGACCGCCTGTCTGGAGTGGAACCAGCTCGACCAGCCGATCGGTTTCTTCGACGGCACCTATAACAATCCGCCCGACCTGACGCCTGCCTCGTGGACGGTGATGAAATACACCGAGTACGAAAATGGCGACAATCTCGAGTGGCTGATCCGCAAGGACGGCTGCATGCATTGCGACGATCCGGGCTGCCTAAAAGCCTGTCCGGCGCCGGGCGCCATCGTGCAGTACACCAACGGCATCGTCGATTTCGTGTCGGAGAACTGCATCGGCTGCGGCTACTGCGTGAAGGGTTGCCCCTTCAACATCCCGCGCATCTCCAAGACCGACAGCAAGGCCTACAAGTGCACGCTCTGCTCCGACCGTGTCGTGGTCGGCCAGGCGCCGGCCTGCGCCAAGGCCTGCCCGACGCAGGCGATCTATTTCGGCACCAAGGCCGACATGATCGCCCACGCCAGCAAGCGCATCGTCGACCTGAAGTCGCGCGGCTTCCAGAATGCCGGCCTCTACAATCCGCAAGGCGTCAACGGCACGCACGTGATGTACGTGCTGCATCACGCCGACAAGCCGTCGCTCTACGCCGGTCTGCCCGACAATCCGCATATCAGCCCTCTGGTCGGCGTGTGGAAGGGCGTGATGAAGCCCCTGTCGTTGGCGGCCATCGCCTTCGCCGGTGTCTTCGGCCTCATGCACTACGTCACCAAGGGGCCCAACCGGGTCTCCGAGAGCGATGAGCGAAAGGCCACTGAGCTGGCCGAGGGTGACAAGAAATGACAGTCGAAGCCAAGCCGGTCAGCCGCTACACGACTGCCGCCCGCATCAATCACTGGATCACCGCGGTGTCGCTCGTCCTGCTCGCCTTGAGCGGACTGTCGCTGTTCCATCCCGCGCTGTTCTTCCTCACCGACCTGTTCGGCGGCGGACAGCTTACGCGCGTCATTCACCCGTGGATCGGCGTCGTGCTGGCGGTGAGCTTCCTCGGTCTCTTCTTCCGTTTCTTCACGCTCAATTTCTGGAACCGTGACGACTCGGTGTGGATGAAGAACCTGGGCGCGGTGATCAACAACAAGGAAGAGGGGCTGCCCGAACTCGGCAAGTACAACGCCGGCCAGAAGCTCGTCTTCTGGGGTCAGTCGATTCTCATCCTGGCGCTGTTCTGCAGCGGCATCGTGCTGTGGGACACCTACTTCTTCGACCTCACGTCGATCGACCAGAAGCGCCTGGCGGCGGTGGCGCATGCGCTGTGTGCGATCGCGGCCATCCTGATCTGGATCGTGCATGTCTATGCCGCCATCTGGGTGAAGGGCACCCTGCGTGCCATGACGCGCGGCTCGGTGACCGGCGGCTGGGCCTGGAAGCACCATCGCAAGTGGTTCCGCCAGGAAGTCGGCAAGCCCTGAGCACCGGCCCGACCGACCCGTCNNTGCCCGATCTGGCCACGATCTTCGCGCGCCGCGCCGAGCGTCTGGCGGCACTCGCCGAGGGGCACGAACTCGAAGGCTTCTTGCGCATGATCGCGGCGCTGGTGACGGCCCAGAACGCCGCGCTCGGCGGCCTGCCGCCGGGCTCCGTGCCGGGGTCGGCGCAGATCGCCAAGGCGCGACGGGTCCACCAGGCGCCGCTCGATCCCGCGACCTGGCCGCGCGACGAGAGCTGGCGGATGGCCTTGGCCCGCATCTTGGAGACGATCGACGACACAGTGCTCCCCCAAGCGGCGCGCCAGGCCCGCGTCACGCTGCGTGCACTGGGCGAGGCCGAACTCGAGCTGCTGGCGGATCGCTTCCTGAGCGGCGACGTCGCGGCCGGCGAGGCGGCGCAGACGGTGTTCGTGGCGGCAGCCCTGCAGGTCGTCTGGACGCGCATGGCGGCCCTCCTCGACCGGGCGGACCTCATCACCGACCGGCCCGAAACCGGCCAATGCCCGGCCTGCGGATCGCCGCCGGTGGCCGGTCTCGTCTCGCCGGGCGGCACCAAGTTTGGCCACCGCCACCTCCATTGCTCACTCTGCGCCACCGCCTGGCGATACGTCCGGGTGCGCTGCGTGCATTGCGGCAGCACCGACAAGATCTCCTTCCGCAATCTGGCCGGCACGTCCTATCTGCGGGCCGAGTGCTGCGAGGCCTGTCACGGCTATTCCAAGGTCTTCTTCATCGAGAAGGCACGGCCGCTCGAGCCGCTGGCCGACGATCTGGCCTCGCTGGGGCTCGACGTGCTGGTTGGTGAAGAAGGCTTTGCCCGGGTGCCCAATCCCTTCGTCCTAGGTGTCATGGAGCGACCGGAAGGCGCCTGAGCCACGAGCGGGGAGCTTTTGTCGCACCCTAAACGAGCCTTGGGACACATTTGATACAAGCAGCCGCAGTTTGGGACACCATCGTTACATGCACCCGGCGTATATCCTCGCTCGCGACGCCGGGAGGGGTCCTGGAGGTCGCGGTGTTTAGTGTGGGTCGTGCTCGATCTCTTGGGGTCGGGCGAGGGTGCTGGCCAACAAGAGCGAAGGGGTTCGCTCCTCGGCCGGCAGGGTCTCTAACTTGGGGTCTAACATGATGATTTCTCCGCGCACGTTTGCGTTTCTCGTCGGTCTGTCGGCTTCGGCCGTGCTGGTACTGGTCCGCGTCGGTACTGCCGTCGCCGCCGGCCTGTAGTTCAAGCGTTCCTCCCCTTCGCGGAGTCCGCGAGGGGGAGGAATAGCCTTCCAGTTGATCGCCCGGCCGGGCTGGGCCATCCTCTCGCCGCCGGACGCCTTGTTGTCCGGCCCTGTTGCCAGGGAATTGAGCTGTGTCGCGTGCCGACCGCGCCGAAGGCGCTTCCATCGTTCGTCCGCCGTCTATCGATCGCATGGCCCATTGGCCGGCTCTTGCGCCGTTGCTGGCGCGCGCCGGTCGGCTGCTGCTGATTGAGGCGCTGCGCGCATGGGCCGAGGCCAAGCGCGGCTCGCCCGACGTCGCCGACGAAGCGGCCTGCGCGCGCTGGTGCGAGGCGCGGCTTGGCAGCCTGACAACCCCCTCGCAGCGCCGCGTCTTCAATCTCACTGGAACGGTCCTGCACACCAACCTCGGCCGTGCGCTGCTGGCCGAAGAGGCGATCGAGGCGGCGGTCGCGGCCATGCGCTCGCCGACCACGCTGGAATACGATCTCGACGGCGGCGGGCGCGGCGAACGCGACGATCACATCGCACCCTGGCTCTGTCGCCTGACGGGCGCGGAAGCGGCGACCGCGGTCAACAACAATGCGGGTGCGGTACTGCTGGCACTCAATGCCCTGGCCGACGGCCGCGAGGTCATCGTCTCGCGCGGCGAGCTGATCGAGATCGGCGGCGCCTTCCGCATTCCCGACATCATGGCGCGCGCCGGCTGCCGGTTGGTTGAAGTCGGCACCACCAACCGCACCCACTTCAAGGATTACGCCGCCGCGATCGGCCCGAATACGGCGGCGATCATGAAGGTCCATCCCTCGAACTACGCCATCGCGGGTTTCACCAAGTCGGTGTCGGCGGCCGAGCTGGTGCCGCTGGCCCGCGAGCGCGGCCTGCCGGTGATCGAGGATCTGGGCAGCGGCACGCTGGTCGATCTCGAGACCTGGGGCCTGCCGCACGAGCCCACGGCCCGCGAGGCGATCGAAGCTGGCATCGATGTCGTGACCTTCTCCGGCGACAAGCTTTTAGGCGGCCCGCAGGCCGGCCTCCTGGTCGGCCGCAAGAGTTTCATCGAGCGCATTGCCAAGAATCCGATGAAGCGGGCATTGCGGCTCGACAAGGTGCGGCTGGCGGCACTCGAGGCCACGCTTCGGCTCTATGCCGATCCCGAGCGGCTGGCCTTGCGCCTGCCCACCATCCGTTCGCTGACGCGGCCGGCGGCCGAGATACGCGCCCAGGCCGAGCGGTTGTTGCCTCTTCTTGCCAAGGCGCTGGGCGGCGGCTGGCAGACCTCGATCCAGCCCGTGCGTGGCCAGATTGGCTCGGGCGCGCTGCCGGTGGATCTCCTGCCGTCCTTCGCGCTGGCGGTGCGCGGCCATGAACTCGACAAGCTCGCCGATCTGTTCCGCCGCCTGCCCATCCCGGTGATCGGCCGCATCGAGGACGACACGCTGCTGTTCGACCTGCGCACGCTCGATGACGAGGCAGCCTTCGTCGCCCAGTTGGGAAAGCTCGATGTCGTGGTTGGGTAGGCTGCTTGAGCGCCCAGTACCGGTCGAACGGCGCCTCGCCGATGCGCTCGTTGCCTGGAACGCCGGCGACTATGGCGTGGCGCTCGATCTTTGGGCGCCGCTTGCCCAACAAGGCCACCCCCGCGCTCAGAGCAACATGGGTGCCGCCTTCCTCGAAGGCCGCGGCGTCGAGCGCGACCACGACAAGGCCGTGGTGTGGCTGCGGCGCGCGGCTGACCAGGGCGATTCAGGCGGCCAGCGCAATCTGGCACTTTGCTACTACGAAGGCTGGGGCGTGCCGCAGGACCAGGTCGAGGCCGCCCTTTGGTACCAGAAGGCCGCCGAGCAGGACGACGCTGACGCGCAGGACATGCTGTCCTGGATGAAGCTGTTGGGCGGCGGCTGCCCGCAGGACTATACCGGCGCCCGCCGGTGGGCCGAGAAGGCCGCAGCCCAAGGCCGCGCCGGCGCCATGGCGCGGCTGGGCGACATTTTCCACAACGCGCTCGGCGTCGAACGCGATCCCGCCATGGCCTCCAAATGGTGGACGCAGGCAGCGCGGTTCGGTCATGCCGAGGCCCAGGCGATGCTGGGTGCTGCGTATCTCGCCGGCAAGGGCGTGGCGCGCGATCCGACCGAGGCGCTGCACTGGTTGCTGCGCGCCCAGGCCGGCGGCGCCGGCGAGTTGGCCGAGGGCTTCCTGCGCGAGGCCCGCGCTCATACCAAGATTTCGCAGCGTGCCGAAGCCGAGCGCCGCGCAGGCGAACCGCTGCCATGATCGTCGGCACCGCGGGCCATATCGATCACGGCAAGACGGCGCTCGTCAAAGCGCTGACCGGCGTCGATGCCGACCGCCTGAAGGAAGAGAAGGCGCGCGGCATCACCATCGATCTCGGATACGCCTACAGCGATCTGGGCGATGGCCGGCAGTTGGGCTTCGTCGACGTGCCGGGCCACGAGCGCTTCGTGCACAACATGCTGGCCGGCGCGACCGGCATCGATGCGGCGCTGCTGGTCGTCTCGGCGGCGGAGGGCATCAAGCCGCAGACCGTCGAGCACCTGCAGATCGTCGATCTGCTGGGCCTCGATCGCGGCATCGTGGCGCTCACCAAGTCCGATCTCGCCAACGACGACCAGATCCTCGAGCGCATGGCCGAAGTCGAGACGCTGCTGTCCTCGACTTCGCTCAAGAGCGCCGAGATCGTACCCGTCTCGTCGCTGACCGGGCAGGGCCTCGACGAACTCAAGGCCAAGCTCTTGGCGCTGGGAGAAAGCGGCAAGAGCGCCTCGGGATTTGCCCGTCTCGCTGTCGATCGCTGCTTCGTGCTGCCGGGGGCGGGCGTGGTGGTGACGGGCACCGTTCATGCTGGCGAGATCCGGGTCGGCGATCACCTGCTGCTGACGCCGTCGGGGCTGGAGGCGCGCGTGCGCTCGCTGCATGCCCAGAACCGGCCGGCCGAAATCGGCCGCGCCGGCGAGCGCTGTGCGCTGAACCTGAGCGGTCCGCGTCTGTCCAAGGACGCCGTACGGCGTGGCGATTGGGTGGTGAGCCCGGAGCTGCACGCGCCGACCGACCGGCTCGACGTGCGGTTGAAACTGCTGGCCCCTGAGAGCCAGCCGCTGAAACACTGGGCGCCGGTTCATGTTCATCTTGGCTCGGCCCATGTCATGGGCCGCGTCGCTCTCCTCGAGGGCGACAAGCTCGCGCCGGGCGAGACGGCGCTCGCGCAGCTCGTGCTCGAGGAAAAGGTCGGCGCGCTGGCGGGCGACCGCATCATCCTGCGCGATCCCTCCGCCACCCGCACGCTCGCCGGCGCCACCGTGATTGATCCGTTCGGGCCGCCTCGTAATCGCCGCACGCCGCGGCGATTGGCCGAACTGGTCGCCCTTGGCGAAGGCGATGCCGACGTGCTGCCGAAGTTGCTGCGGCTCGAGTCAGGCTTTGTCGAAGCCGCGCGCTTCGGGTTGGCGCGCAACCTCCGGCCCGGCGAGGTCGACAAGCTGCTGGCCGATGCGGGGGCGGTGAAGCTCGAAGGTTTCGGCCTGCTCGCCGAGACTCTGGCGGCGGCGCGCGTCGACATGGTCGAGACGTTGAAGGCCTTCCACCAGACCAATGCCGACGCACCCGGCCTGCAGACCGAGCGCCTGCGGGTCAGCCTGAAAAAGCGCTGGCCGGCGTCGGTGTTCCGCGCGCTGCTCGATCTCGAAGTGCGCGACAAGACCGTGGTGGTCGACGGGCCGTTCCTGCGCCTGCCCGGCCATTCGCTCACCCTGGGCGCACGCGACGAGGCGCTGTGGAAGAAGATCGCGGCCGACCTGATCCGCGAGCGCTTCAAGCCGCCCCGCGTGCGTGACTTCGCTCAGGCCTACACGGTGCCCGAGGCCGACGTGCGCAAGCTGATGCGCCGGCTGGCGCGGCTCGGCAGGATCGTCGAAGTGGCGCCCGACCAGTATTTCCTGCGGCCCGTCGTGGCCGAGATGATCGGGATCGCCCACGCCTTCGCCGCCGACTTCACCGCCGCACAATTCCGCGACAAGCTCGACAACGGCCGCAAGGTGGCGATCCTGATCCTCGAATTCTTCGACCGCCATGGCGTCACGGTGCGCCGTGGCGACCTGCGCCGCACCGTGCCGGCAAAGCTGGAGCAGTTTGGCCCTCGGCCCGGATGACAACTGTGGCGTTATGGGGAATGATCAAAAACGGAGGGGAAGCGCTCCCGGTGGGGCGGCTGGCCTTCAAAGCCAGAGAGGGCCGCCAGACGGTTCTTAGTGGGTTCGACTCCCACTCTCTTCCGCCAACTCCCATCTCAACCGATCCCAGAAAGACCGAAAAAGATAGATAGCATGGGCATAAGTCCCATTTTATCGTCTCAGGTCGTCCCAAGCCGTTCGCTAGAAGTTACCCCCGAAAGGGGGTAGGTTTGGGGGTAACAGATAAACCCCCGAATTCAGTTACCCCCAGGCGTTGGGCCTTACCCTTGCTCACGCCGGTTACACCTGCCGGCTGCATAACTCGGCCGTTGCCTTCCTCGAGGCGCCGGCCGAAGATCAGGCCGGATGCATCGTTACCGGTGTGCGCATGCCGGGTATGGATGGGTTCGAGTTCCAGCGGCGGCTGAAAATGCTCGGTGTCGACCTGCCGGTCATCATGCTGACCGGTCATGCCGACGTGTCGCTAACAGTCTCGGCCCTCAAGGCCGGCGCCTTCGACTTCATCGAGAAATCCATCGATACCGGCAAACTTCTTGCCGCCGTCGCTGCAGCCCTCGAATATCGTGGCAAGAACGACCGTCGCGTTGCTGGCATCGAGAAAATTCAGGGCTACCTGAGTACCCTGTCGACCCGTGAGCACGAAGTTCTTGACGGGTTGTTGGCGGGCCGGCCCAACAAGGCAATTGCCCGCAATCTCGGCATCAGTCCCCGCACGATCGAAGTCTACCGCGCCAAGCTCATGCTCAAGATGCATGCCCAGAGCCTTTCCGGGCTGCTGCGCATGGCCCTGGCCGTCGGCGGCGAATAGTAGAAGGGCTAACTTTGGGGGCTCTCGTCGTTGAAAAGTTCGAACTTGAGTCGTATCAAAGGCTTGGGTGGAGTTTTGTATTTCCCATTCCCCGCCACTCCCTGGCCGTTGGGCCTAAGGTGGGAACCTTGATGTGTATCAAGGCGTTGGCGCAAGGCGGGAACATATCGTGTAGCTTGCGGCGCACCTGAGGCGGGCTTGGAGGACTATACCTTTGGGCGTAACCTTTGCGTGCTCGTTGCGTTGGTTCTCAACGTCCGGATTCAAGGAAAACACAAGGAGACGAATTATGCGGCGATCAATATTTGCGATGCTTGGTGCTGCGACCCTGGTCGCGGGCGCTGCCCTTACTGCGCAGAGCTACGCCCAGACGCCGGCAACACCCGGCACGCCGCAGGCGGCCGGCAAGTCCGGCGTCAATGTCGGCTCGCTCACCTGCAACATCGCCGGCGGCATGGGCTTCGTCTTCGGCTCGTCCAAGGCGCTCAACTGCCTGTTGACACGTAGCGACGGCATCGGCGAGCGCTACACGGGCACGATCAACAAGTACGGCGTCGATATCGGCTTTACCAAGGAAGCGACGATCGTCTGGCTGGTGTTCGCACCCGGCCAAGTCGGCCCTGGTGCAGTTGCCGGGACCTACGCCGGCGTGACGGCGGGGGCCTCCGTCGGCGTCGGAGTCGGCGCCAACGTGTTGATCGGCGGCAGCAACAAGCAGATCACCCTGCAGCCCGTCAGCGTCGAGGGCACCGTCGGTCTCAATGTCGCCGCCGGCATCGGCGAGGTCGAGTTGAAGTCGGTCAGGTAAGCCGCTTGCGGGCGGCCCGCGGTCAGGCCACCTTCGGCGTGTCATGTCGAGCGCCGCCGAGAGCCTGATCGCCCGCCTGCAGGCCGATTGCACCGCCGCGGAAACGGCCGAGCGTGCCGTACGCGCTGAGGTCGATTCGCGCCTCAAGGCGGCCGAGGTCGCCCGCACCTTTGCCTGGCGGCGGTTGAGCGCGCTCAGCGACATGGCGCGTGTCGCAGCCCTTGAGCCCGAGCGCGAGGTGTCGGTCGAACGGCAGCTCGTGGCGCTGTTCCGCGAGATCGGCTGGATCGAGAACGACCTTGCCGAGCTGGGCGAGAGCGCGCGGCCACTGGTCGACTGGCTGCGGCCGATTGCCGAGGCGCTGCACGGCCAGGCGCATCCGGTGCCTGTCGCCGACGACGTCCAGGCGCCCGTCGTGGCCGATCCGATCCTGTCGGATCCAATCGCCGCCTTCCGGGCGTTCGAGGCATGGTACGAGGCCGAACGCGGCCAGCCTTTCCTGCTCGTGTTCGAGCGCTACATGCCGCCGACGCCTCTCGTCGAGTTCTAGAGCGCGCCATGAAGAGCGACTTCGAGCACTGGCTTGCCGCGCAGTTCGCAGATACCGGGCCGTTCACGATCTTCATCCTGCTGGTGCGCATCGCGGGCGAGGAGGTCAAGGCCGTAACGTCGAGTTACGCTCACCTGATCGGCGACGAAATGACCTGGCCCGAGATGCGCGCCCTGCTCGAGGGAGCACGCACGGCCTGGGACGGCGTCGCCTTCTTCGTCGGCCTCGGTCCTGCCGGCGGGCCGCTGCGGGACGGTGTGGCGGCGCAGAAACTCAAGCAGGTCGAGGCTGACGTCGCAGCCGATCCGCTATCCCTCAACCGCGGCCTGTTCTTCGACCGCGAAGGCCGGCATATGCGTGTCGATGAGGTGGCGCGATGACCGCCTCCGACGACCTCCCGGGGCGAAACGGCTCCGTCCATCGCCCGGCCCGCCGGATCACGGCCGCGGGCAGCGAGGCGCTCGACGAGGTGGTGGCCGAAGAGGTGGCTGTCGCGCTGGTCTACAACGGCATCGGCCACGCGGTGATGATGGCGACGCCCTGCGATCTCGAGGATTTCGCCCGTGGCTTTTCGCTCACCGAGCACATCGTCGAGCAGCCGTCGGAGATCTTTGACATCGAGGTCGAACCGGTCGGTCGCGGCATCGAGGTCCGGTTGGAAATTGCCAGCCAGCGCCTCGCCGGGCTGCAGGCGCGCCGGCGCAGCCTCGCCGGGCGCACCGGCTGCGGCCTGTGCGGCGTCGACAGTCTTGGTGCTGCGTTGCGGCCGGTGGCGGCGTTGACCGGCCTGACGCCGGTGTCGCGGAGCGCGATCTCGCGCGCGATGGAGGCCCTTCCCGAGCATCAGCTGCTCAACAAGCAAAGCGGCGCCGTGCATGCCGCGGGCTGGTCCGACAAGGACGGCACGCTGCTCGCCGTGCGCGAGGATGTCGGCCGGCACAATGCGCTCGACAAGCTGGCGGGCGCGATGGCCAAGGCCGGCACTGCGGCACCCGGCGGCTTCGTCGTGGTGACCAGCCGTTGCTCCTACGAGATGGTCCAGAAGGCCGCCGCCATCGGCGCTGCGGCGATCGCGGCGGTGTCGGCCCCGACGTCGCTCGCGATCGAGACGGCCGAGCAGGCGGGCATGCCGCTGGTCGCGTTCGTGCGCGAGAACCGGCTGACGGCCTACGCGCTGGCGGAGCGAATTGTTTTATGAGGACTGGGCCGTGAAGCAGCCCTTTGTGTTCGGCGTCACCGGCTGGAAGAACGCGGGCAAGACGACATTGACGGAGCGGCTGGTGGCGGAGTTCGTGCGCCGCGGCTGGCGCGTGTCGACGATCAAGCACGCCCACCATGCCGTCGACGTCGACAGGCCCGGCACCGACTCCTTCCGCCATCGCGCGGCGGGCGCCACGGAGGTGGCCCTGATCGGCGGCGAGCGCTACGCCATCATGCGCGAGGAGGCCGAGCCGCCGCTGGCCGATGTACTGGCAAGGCTGGCGCCGGCGGATCTGGTGCTGATCGAAGGCTACAAGCGCGAGCGGCATCCCAAGATCGAGGTGCGGGCAGGCGACGCGCCGTCGCTGGCGGCGAGCGATCCCGCCGTCGCCGCGATCGCCGCAGACACCCAGCCTTCCGATTCGGCGTTGCCGTGGTTCCGGCGCGACGACATCGCCGCCATCGCCGACTTCATCGCCAGCCGAAAGGGCTGATTTCCGGCTCCGAGCGCGCAATGTTGTTGCGTCCGAAGGGTGACGGAAAATGGCGCTCACATCGCATGGTGATCGGTACTCGATCCGCCGGTCAGCGGCGACATTCCATCGCCGCCGACGCAGTGTCCCATTCCTGCAGGCAGTGCCTAGCGACGGCTACCGGCAAAGATGCCGCCCGCCTTGTAATTAGTGCCCGAGATACCGAACGAGCCCGCCTGATTATTGGCCTGCGGGCCAAAGAAGGAGCCCTGCAGCGAGCCGGTTCGCGCCCCGCCCGAGATGCTGCCGGTGAAACTGACTCCGCCCGACCCCGAAGTCGCGGAAGTGGTGCCGCTGTAGTTCACGCTGTCGAACGAGCCGCTGAAGCTGCCCGAACGCGTTTGGAAACTCCAACTGTTGCTGTAGGAACCGCTGGCAGAGGAAAGGGTACTGCCGTTCCAGACATTGCCCGTCATGAAACCGTTGTAGGTCGCGGTGCCCGTTTGAGGCATTTGCACCATCGTGGTGATCGCGCCGACGACAAAAGGTGCCGAGGTGATCTTGACCTGGACGTCGGGGTCACTGTCGACACGGTCGTAGGGGGATGTGAACGTCGTACTCCACCACCCCCAGGTCAGGTAGGCGCAATTGCACGTGCTGGACAGGTTCTGGGTTACCGAAGTGCCGGGCGCAGTGCTGCTGTTGGAAATGCTCGAACTGTTCAGGGCAGAGGTTGTGCTGAGCGTATTAGTCGCGCTGCCGAGGACCAGCGTCGAGGGTCGGTTCGGGTCAGTCGATTGCGACATGCTATAGGTGTTGGCGTCGGAGGCTTGGCTTGTGCCGCTGCTGCCGCCGAACTGGAACGTGCCCGCGCGTGACTGCGAAGGCGTTGTAGTAGTGTCGACGCTGCGAAAGATGATCGTGCCCTGGGCCTGTTTGGTCGAGGTGTTGGTCGTGATCGAGACGTCCGACGCTTGGCTAAGCTTCACTTGCGGCACATAAGCGACGGGGTCGTTTTCATCCCGCGCGACGATCACCCCGTTGCTGTAGCCGCTCATGGTCTGGATCGTCGTCGTCGTCGGGTTTGTGCCGGTCTGGGTGAACGAATTGCTCTGGTTCTGCTGGTTGGCGCCCGAGATCGCGTTACTGATGTTGCTGGTGCCCGAACCGCCCACGTTGCTACCCGAACCGAGTCCCTGCAGGCTGCCCCCCGGCCCCTGACCTGAGTTCTGCTGGCCAAATTTCTGTGCGCCCTGGTCGGCGTTGCCTCCTTGGCTGCCGCCCTGTCCGCTTGNNCCTTCGAGTTGGGCCATTTGTCCGCCGACGCATCCACGACCGGCAAGCGTCGGCGGGCCAGGTGGGGCTCCGAAGCTGGTGTTCACCTGCGAGCCGGGTCGCGTCACGATCTGCGTCTTGCCCTGACCCATCACTGTCATGCTGTTACCGAACGCGAAGGTCGACGTGGTGTGGTTAGAGTCGACGTCCAACAAGCAGATCCCGCCGCGGATGCCGATTGTGCTCGAGGGTGTCGTGATGGTGATCGGGTTGGTCTTGCTGATCTTGCCGCCGAC
>PLYQ01000250.1 GCA_003153415.1 Rhodospirillales bacterium
CCGCCGTCACCGTCGATTCGAAGCCCAGCGGATTGCCGATCGCCACCACGAGCTGGCCGCGCCGAAGCGCCTTGCTGTCGCCCAGGGACGCGGCCGGCGTGCCGGCCGGCAACTCGCAGCGCAGCAGCGTCAGATCGGTGTCGGGATCGTCGCCCAGGACGCTTGCGTCCGCCTGGCTGCCCCCAGCGAAGGAGAGCCGCACGCGGGCAGCGCCGCCCACGACATGGCTGTTGGTCAGCACCAGCCCGTCGGGCGCGATCACCACGCCGGAACCCGTGCCGCCGCCCGGGTTATTCCCGTCGGCGATGCGCTCGACCCGCACCACGGCCGGGCCGACGCGGTCCACCACCGAGATCACGGCGCGCGAATAGGTGTCGAGCAGGGGGTCGTCGTCGGTCGGAGTGGAGCTGAGAGAGCGGGGATCATCCAGGGGCATGGCCACCTCCTCGGGGAAAGAGGAGGCATATGGGGTGCTGCTCCCGTTTAGTAAATGGCCGGTAGACGGGAGCCGGGCGTGCGGTTCGCTCGGAAAGCAATTTCTCGGGGCATCGGCATTAGACTTACATCGACAATCATATTCATATCGATAGTATCGGCGGCAGCTTCACCCCTGACAAACTTGACCTAATCTACCTCTCCGGAGGCTCCTCAGCAGCGCCATCCCACAAGAGCTAACCATTGGCAAACTGTCCTGCACGTGATACGTGTATCACTCGGGGAAGGGTTCTAATAATGATGAAGATTTCTGACGCAGATGCACGGCTGCTTCTAGGAGCGATTTCACGCGCCGAGGTTGTGCTCTTCTTGGGCGCCGGAGCGTCGGCAACAAGTTTGTCGCGACAAGGTAAGAAGATTCTGCAAGCTACAGCACTAGCAAAACATATCGCTGAACTGGCGGGGCTTCCGTAGGGGTGACGTCGAAGGTTGGCTTCGCGTTTATAATTCTTTTGAAATTGACTTCCAGTTGGACGGCCATTTCTGGCTGCAATACGGACAATATCTTGTTTCTATAGAGCAGTTCGAGCCAGCACTTGATGTTCTGTCTAAATCAATCAAGGCATATCCGGATAATAGCTTCGCAGTCCACGCTTACGCCAACGTCCAGCTTCGCGTTGCATCCCGTAGGACGCAATACGATGCCTTCACTGTGGAGCTCATTGGTGATGCAGTCCGTGCCCTGGAAGAATTGCACAAGCGAACGTCCTGGGAGTCTGATCAATATCCGATCGTTACTCTTTCGGAACGCCACATCGAGGCGTTGCTTAAGCACAAGCAGGACGATTTGGCGCGAAAGCTTGTACCTAAATATTTTCGTCAACTTGAGGAGCTAATGAAGAGGAATTCTGGCGAGCCGTTGAGGCAGGCGCGAGAGCGGCTGGCGCATTACTTGAATTCCGGGCGGTGGTTCGGCGGCAATAACATCGGAGCAAAACCTGGAAGGCGACGTGAGCCTCGATGACTAATTGACACCATTGTTCCAGCTCTCCTTCCGGGTAGGTTTTCGTTTGGCCGCGCACCTTCCACTGCCACCACACTGTCTCCGGGCCGTCGAGGATGCGCGGCGGCACCAGCTCGGCCACGATCTCACGGCGATTCGGCCGTAGGCCTCCTTCGCGCGCGCTCCGCGCCGAGCGGCGCCTTGGGCCGACGCCCACTGGCCGCTAGCCCGCGACCATGATGCTGCGATTTGACAGGCGCGCGAGCGGCCCCGCAAATTGCCTTCATGCCCCTTTCCCTCCTCCTCACCGGCGATTGCATCCTGCAGCGCCGGCTCAACAGCCGCGACGATGCCGAGCTGAAGCCGCTGTTCGACAAAGTGCGCGCGGCCGACGTCGCCTTCACCAATCTCGAAGGGTTGGCCAACGATTATCGTGGCGATCCCGCGGTGGAGAGCGGCGGCTCGCATTTCGGCGCGCCCGCCTGGGTGCTCGACGAGCTGGTGGCGGCGGGCTTCGATCTTTTCGCGACCGCCACCAACCATGCTCTCGATTATTCGATCGCGGGGCTGCTGCACACGATCGAGGCGCTGGAGGCGCGCGGGCTTTCCTTCGCGGGCGTCGGCCGCACCCTCGAGGACGCGCGCCGGCCCTGCTATCACACGGGGCCCGCGGGCACGGTGGCGATGCTCTCCTGCTGCTCGACCTTCGCCAAGGGCCAGGAGGCGGGTGCGCAGCGGCCCGATTTGCCGGGGCGTCCGGGCTTGAACCCGCTGCATGTCGAGACGGTGCACGAAGTCACCGAGCAACAGCTTTCGTCGTTGCGCGAGATCGCCGATCAACTCGGGCTCGAGGCCGAGCGGCAGGCCAAGATCAAGATGGGCTTCGCCTTTCCGTTGGCCGATTCGGCGTTGTTCCCGCTGGGCGACCTCAAGTTCCGCCCTCTTCCTCCGGGAGCCAACAAGGCGCAGGTGCGCACGACGCCCAACAAGAAGGACGTCGAGGCGATGGTGCGCTGGGTGCAGGAGGCACGCGGCCTCGCCGACCTGGTGCTGGTGAGCCTGCATGCGCATGAGCAGTCGGGAGCCAAGGACGTGCCGGCCGAGTTCATGCCCGCCTTCGCGCGCGCCATGATCGATGCCGGCGCCGACCTGGTCGCCGGCCACGGCCCGCATCTGTTGCGCGGGCTGGAGATCTACAAGGGCAAGCCGATCTTCTACAGCCTGGCCAACTTCATCGGCCAGAACGAACTGGTGGCCAAGATCCCGGCCGACGGCTACGAGCGCTTCCGCGCCGCGCCCGATCTGACGCCGGGGCAGGTCTATCAGACGCGCACCCAGGGCGATCAGGTCGGCTTCCCCGCCGACCGGCGCTACTGGGAGTCGGTGGTGCCGACGCTTTCCTACGAGGGAGGCGTGTTGCGCGGCATCGAGCTGACGCCGATCTCGCTCGGCTGGAAGGACGCCCGCCATCGTCGCGGCCGGCCGCGGCTCGCTGGCGCGGACGAGGGCCGCGCGATCCTCGAACGCTTCGCCGAGCTCAGCCGGCCGTTCGGCACCGAGCTGGCGGGCGACGGGAAATCGGTTCGGCTGGATTGACCTTCTCAGATCAGCTTCCTTCCCCTTGGCGGACTCCGCCAAGGGGAAGTGTCGCGGTCATACCGCGACGATGGGGTCATTGGCCTC
>PLYQ01000291.1 GCA_003153415.1 Rhodospirillales bacterium
CATCAGGAAGATGCCGAAGGCCGAAAAGGCAAAGGGCAGGATCAGCGCGGCGTAGCTGTCGAGCAGGCCCACTTCGTAGAGCATGACATAGCGCGGGATGGCCGGCGCCTGGGCTGGGATCATGAGGCCGACCAGCACCATGGCGAACAACACGTCGCGACCGCGAAAGCGCAGCTTGGCCAGCGCATAGGCACAGGGCAGCGAGACCGCGAGCTGCAGTGCGAAGATCGCCGCCGTCACGATCACGCCGTTCAGCAGATAGCGCAGCAGCGGGACCTTGGTGAAGGCTGTGCGGTAATTCTCCACAGCGAACCACTTGTGCGGCAACAGCGACAGCTCGGCCGAAAAGACCTCGTTGGGTGGCTTGAGCGACGTCGACACCATCCACACGAACGGCGCCAGCATGACCACGAGTCCGAGCCACAACACGAGATGGCGCAGCATCTGGCCGAAAAGGGAACCGCGACCGCTCATCCGTAGTGCGTCCGCTTCTCGCCGAAGCGCACTTGCAGAAGCGTGAGCACCAACACGATCGCCAGGAACACCACGGTGATCGCAGCGCCATAGCCGGTGCGGAAGAAATTGAAGGCCTCGGTGTACATCGTATAGAGCAGCATCTCGGTCGCCTTGTTGGGACCACCCTTGGTCAGCACTTCCACCGTGTCGAATACCTGGAAGGAACGGATGCCCGACACGACCGTGACGAACAGCGTCGCCGGTCCCAGCATCGGCCAGGTGACGCATCTGAAGCGCTCCCAGGAAGAGGCCGCACCGTCGATCTCGGCGGCCTCGTAGAGATCGGCCGGAATCGCCTTCAGGCCCGCCATGAACAGCACCATGTTGAGCCCAGCCGACTGCCAGATGCCGATGCCCGCGAGCGTGAACAGCGCGGTGTCGGGGTTCTTTAGCCAGTCGGTGCCCTTGAGCCCAAATGCCTCGAAAGTCAGGTTCACCAACCCGACGGTGGGGTGCAGCAGGAACTCCCAGACCACGGCCATGGCGATCAAGGTCGAAGTCACGGGCAGGAAGTAGGCGGCGCGATAGAAGCCGCGGCCGAAGCTCAAGCTTTCGATCAGCAGGGCCAGCCCGAGGCCCAGGAACACCGAGCCCGGCACCACGACCAGGCAATAGAGGAAGGTGTTGCCAAAGCTCTTCCAGAACACGCGGTCGGTGAAGAGCTGGGCGTAGTTGTCGATGCCTATGAACGCGAGCGTAGAAGAGCCGAGCTGCCAATTGGTGAGCGACAGCGCGAACACGGCCACCGTGGGCCCCGCCAGCAACACGACAAACAGCGTCACGGCGGGTGAAATCAGCACCCCGGCAATGCGCCGCTCAGTCACGAACGCGCGCTCCCTGGGCATCGAAGCGCAGTACGCGGCCGGGCATCGGTCGCAGGCCCACCGCATCGCCGCGCACTGGGTCGCGGGCGTCGAGTGCATCGAGCCGCGCGATCAGCGTCTGCGGCACACCGGGTGCATCGACATGGACCAGACTCTCCGAACCCATGTGTTCGACCAACCGCACGCGGCCAGCAATCGCGACGGCCGCGTCAGGTGCCACGATCTCCATCGCCTCCGGCCGCACGGCGTGAAAGCCGCCGTCTGCCGGCATGACGTTGATCTTGGGACTGCCGACGAACTCGGCAACCGCCAAGGTTTCGGGATCGTCGTAGAGCTTCCGTGGGGGCGCCACCTGCTGCAATTTGCCGGCCAGCATGACGGCGACCCTGTCCGACATGGTCATCGCTTCGGCCTGGTCGTGCGTCACGTAGATCATTGTGGCGCCCAGCCGGCGCTGTAGCTCTGTCAGTTCCGCCCGCATCTGCACGCGCAGCTTGGCGTCGAGGTTCGACAGCGGCTCGTCGAGCAGGAAGGCCGCGGGATGGCGCACCATGGCGCGGCCGAGCGCCACCCGCTGCTTCTGCCCGCCCGAGAGCTGGCCCGGCTTGCGATCGAGCAGCTGGGCAATGTCGAGCGACTGGGCAGCCTCGGTCACTTCACGCGTGATGCCGGCCTGCGCCGCCCGCGAGCCCGGCAACAGCGAGCCCACCAACGGCAGTCGCTGCCACACGTTCATGCGCCGCATGGCCAGCGGCAAACCGATATTGCCAGCCACCGTCATGTGCGGATAGAGCGCGTAGGACTGGAACACCATGGCGATGTCGCGGTCGCGCGCTGGCAGGGCATCGACGCAGCGGCTGCCGATCGAGATCGAGCCNNGAAATCGCTGCCACGCGATGCTCGTCCCCTCCCCAAAATCACGATGTCCGGCTTAGCGGATTCTTCCGCGCGACGCCATCGCCGCGGCAATGCAGTATCGCGTTGTTACCCTCCGCAAAGCAGTGACAAGATTGAAGTATGGACGACCGTTACGGTGTGATGTCGGAGGTCCATGAAGGACGCTGCTAAGGAGAGCACCATGTGGAAGCATCCCAAGAAGAACGACTTCCCAGTGGGGCAAGTGCGGCACTACCTAGAGCCCGGCCCAATAGTGCTGATTTCATCAAAATGGCAGCGCAAGGCCAATGTCATGACGCTGGGCTGGCACACAATCCTAGAATTCTCACCGTCACTCGTGGGTTGCATGATCTCAAGTGGCAATCACAGCCATCACATGATCCGCAGCAGCGGCGAATGCGTCATCAACCTGCCAACGACCGTGCTCACCAACACGGTCGTTGGCATTGGCAATACGTCGGGCGCCGAGATCGACAAGTTCGCACAGTTTGGCCTCACGGCCGAAGACGCCCACGCCGTTGATGCCCCTCTTGTGGTCGAATGCCATGCGAACTTCGAATGTCGACTGCATGACGATTCGCTGATCGAGAAATACAATTTCTTCATTTTCAAGGTGGTCAAAGCGCATGTCGCGCAACGGCCGAAGCAGCCCAAGACATTGCACTACACCGGCGACGGTGTGTTTATGACCTCCGGCAAGATCATCAGCCGCAAATCGATGTTCCGCCCGGGCATGATTTAGTCGATTCGGCGCTTACCGGCCTTCCCGGTATCAAAAATCATCGCCGCCCATTTAACTGGTTCTTTTGGCGATTGTATACTTCACGTACCCGGCCACAGGGAAATGCCGCCGTCTAGTCGTTGAATAATAACACTTTTCAGGACCTGAAAGTCCAACGTTCACGGCCGCTTTTGAGCCGGAATATGGCCTAATCCATCTTGCGGAGCTGGCGCTATTCTTCGGTGCCTTACGATAGCCGAGTTTCCAGTGTACCGAGTTACCGGGCAGCAGGCGGACACAAATACCGACGCCTTGCGGGAATCAAAACGAGTTCGAACTTACCTGAGCCGCTTTTTGCAGGCCAGCCAAGCATGAGGCACGAAGCAGCATGCTTATCAACGTCAGCTACGACCAGAGCACGGGCAGCCTTCCGGCTGGGTTCACCGCTGGGATTACGTCGGCCGTCCTGTTCTTTGAAAGCCAGTTCAGCAATCCGATCACAATCAATCTGCATGTTGGCTATGGCGAGATCAACGGCTCGGTGCTCCCGTCAGGCGCCCTGGGCGAGAGCGAGTACTTTCTCAGCTCCTACAGTTACCCGCAACTTCGCAGTGCACTGATCTCCAGCGCCACTTCCGGCGACGACAAGACTGCCGTTGCCACGTTGCCGGCAGCCGATCCCACTAATGGCGGTCATTTCTTCGTGGCACAGGCCGAAGCAGCCGCCCTAGGCCTGTTGTCGTCGGGAACCACGATCAACGGCTATGTCGGCTTCAGCAATACGGCTTCCTTCGCCTACAACAACAGCAATGGCGTGCCAGCGGGCCAATACGATTTCTTCGGAACTGCCGCCCATGAAATCTCGGAAGTCATGGGCCGTGAGCTCGGTGTTGGTCAAACCATCGCGGGCTTAGCCAACTCCTACTTTCCGCTGGACCTCTTCCACTATTCGGCGCCGGGCACCCGTACCTTCGTCGGAACGCAGACCGGATACTTCTCGCCCGATGGCGGGACCTCGAACGTGGGCAGCTTCAACACCACTCCAGGCGGCGACTTTGGCGATTTGGCGTCCAGTGTGGGGAACGATTCCTTTCGAGCCTTCAGCGGCTCAGGCGTGGTGAATCCAGTCACCGCATCGGACCTCAGGGAGATGAACGTCCTCGGTTACACTCAAGCTGGCGCCGCAGGTCCGTCCCAGCCGCCTGTTCCGACCCAGCCGACGCTTCAGGCTCCCAGTCTTACCAAGTTCAATGAGCCCACGGTCACTGGAACAGCGGACGCGAACGATACTATCACGATTTACGATGCCAACACCGTTCTGGGGACAACCAACGTATCACCGGCAGGAACATTCAGCTTTACGCCCAGCAAGGCTTTGAGTGATGGCACGCATTTACTAGCGGCGATTGCAACAGATGCATCAGGAGATGTCTCCGTAGCTTCGCCAAGCGTTACAATGGTGATCGACACGATCGCCCCGGCAAAACCGACGCTTCAGGCTCCGGGCCTTACCAAGTTCAATGAACCTCTGATGGATGGAACAGCGGAAGCCAATAGTACCGTTACCCTCTTCGATGCCAGTGCGGCGCTGGGGACAACCAAGGCATCTGCAGCGGGAACTTTCAGCTTCGTGCCCAGTGCGCCACTAGGCGATGGCGCGCACACGCTGACGGCGACGGCGACGGATGCGGCAGGCAATGTCTCCTCACCGTCGCCGTCTGAAACAGTCCTCGTCAACACAGCTCTTTTTGCCACGCAGGTCAGCACCAATGGCGACGATGTCATGCAGGGCACCAGCAACGATACCTTCTATGGCGGCGCCGGGAATGACATCATCATCGGCGGTTCTGGCATCAATACTTCCGTCTATTCAGGGGCGGCGACAAACTACACGGTAACGATGACGACGGGTACACCGACCTTCACCGTCCAGGACAAGGTCGGGACCGATGGAACCGATACACTGATCAACGTTCAGAACCTTCAGTTCACGGATCAGACCCTAAACAGCACCTGGGCTACCAAAGCGGCAGGACTCCCCGCGGCCAACTTCGTCGACCTAACCGAACTGTATATTGCGTCCTTCAATCGGGCTCCGGATGCGCTTGGACTCGACTATTGGGCCAGCAGACTCAGCGACGGCATGAGCCTGGTCGACATTGCCAAAAGCTTCTTCGTCCAGCCTGAGACGGTCGCTGCTTATCCAGCCAGTCAACCCACCGAGGCTTTCGTCGGCGCCGTCTACAACAACGTGCTCGGCAGGACAGCCGACACGGCTGGCCTGAACTACTGGGTTGGGCAGTTGCAGACCGGAGCCGTCAGCAAGGACGTCTTTCTGCTGGATGTGATTTATGGCGCACGGGCGCGAACCGGCGGCGTGACGGATACCCTGTACCTCGCCAACAAGGAGGCCGTCGGGGCACACTTTGCGCTGGCTCAAGGCCTCAACGACGTCAATTTGGCAAAGGTCGTAATGGCAGGCGTGGATGGGACGTCAGCCAGCGTGACGACGGCAAACCATCTGACGGATAGCTTCGCTGGCACAGCATCGACCGCAATTGGTTCCGAGCTTCTCGTGAAAATCGTGGGCATTACTGCCTAACGCTGCCAATCCCTCCTGCGTGTCGCATTGGCAGATCTGGAAGTCGACCTGCTCCTCCCGTGGTGATGAGCCGTCTGTTCGCTACGCAGCATGATAAAATCACGCACTATTTGGCGGCCTCCTCAGTAAGTACCCGGAGCTTGCAGGATCGCCATTTCAAGCTCCGCGGTAACAAGAACTCGAACGTTCGCACACCGGAGACGCTATAGTTGCGCATGAATGTCATTGCCAGTGCCTGGGCGTTGATCAAGGACACGATCGAGGGCTTTATTGGTGACGGTGCGCTGAGCCGCGGCGCTTCGATCGCCTACTACACGCTCTTTTCAATCGCCCCGGTCCTGCTGATCGTCGTGGCAATCGCGGGCCTGGTGTTCGGCCGCGAGGCGGCACAGGGAGCGATCGTCGATCAGCTGAGCGGATTGATGGGCCGCAAGACCGCCGAGGCCCTACAGGCCATGATCGAAAGCGCCAGCAACCAGGCGGCAGGAACCCTGGCTTCGATCATTGGTCTTGTCGCCTTGTTCGTCGCCGCCACCGGCGTTTTTGGCGAGGTGCAATACGCTCTGAACGCGATCTGGAAAGCAGAACCGGGACGTTCGACCCTGTCGCGGCTCGTGCGCGCCCGTCTGGTCAGCCTCGGGTTGGTGATCATCTCGGGGTTTTTGCTCACCGTCTCCCTGGCGATGAGTGCCGCGCTTGCCGCCTTGTCGAAATATCTCAACGGCGTTTTCCCAGCAGCGGAAACAGCGCTGCAGATATCCAATGTCGCCCTGTCGATCTTCCTGATCTCGGGAATGTTTGCCGCGATGTATAAGGTCCTTCCCGATACCCCGATCGCGTGGCGCGATGTGGCCATCGGCGCCGTCGCTACTACGACGCTGTTCGAGGGCGG
>PLYQ01000048.1 GCA_003153415.1 Rhodospirillales bacterium
AGCGCACGATCGAGCGCAGCTTGGTGAGGTAGGCTGCCGCCTCCTCCGCCGTGCGCATGTCAGGCCGGCTCACAATCTCCATCAAGGCCACGCCCGACCGGTTGAGATCGACGTAGGTCTGGCTGGGGTGCTGGTCGTGCAGGCTCTTGNNCTTGCCGGCGTCCTGCTCGAGATGCAGGCGCTCGATGCCGATCGTGCGCGACTTGCCGTCGGGCAGGTCGATCTCGACCGCGCCTTCGCCCACGATCGGCTGCTTGTACTGGGAGATCTGGTAGCCCGCTGGCAGGTCGGGAAAGAAGTAGTTCTTGCGATCGAACACCGAGTGCAGGTTGATCTTGGCGTTCAGCCCCAAGCCGGTGCGCACCGCCTGCTCGATGCAGCGCTGGTTGATCACTGGCAGCATGCCGGGCATGGCGGCATCGACCAGCGAGACCTGGGTGTTGGGATCTGCGCCGAACGTGGTCGGTGCGCCGGAAAAAAGTTTGGCGTCGGAGATCACCTGGGCATGGACTTCCAGCCCCAGCACGATTTCCCAGTCGCCGGTTTCGCCTTTGATGAGTGACATGACGGTTAATAGGGCCGCTGGTTCATCGGGATCAAGCCCTACTTCATATAGTGGCCCTAGCCTGCTTCGCCCGGTCGCCACCGTTAAATAAACGGTAAAAAAACGGCGGCTGTTCCGAAGACCCGACGCGAGCCCTACATTTTGTGTTTATCGGATCACGGTAATATTATTGCGTTTGTCGCAATGAAAGTCAAGCAATATTTCCAATCGCTAGAGCACGGTCCGTCCGGCTGAGGCGCGTAAACGCGCCGCGATCAGCCGGACGGACCGTGCAATTGAAGGAAACGCTTCGTACAACGCGTTTCCGGCCGAATCGAACCGCTCCGCGGTTCAATTCGGCCAGAATCCGCACTAGTGATAGATAGTCCCCCAACAAGGCAATTCGTTTGGGAGACCATTGATGACAACGCTTCGCCGCCGGTCTGTGTTGGCCGGCGCCACTGCAATTTTCGCTGCGCCCGCCGTCGTCAACGCGCAGGGCGACTGGCCCAAGGGACAGGTCAAATTCGTTGTCCCCTTCCCGCCCGGCGGTTCGACCGACCCGGTGGCGCGCATCATCCAGGCCAAGCTGATCGACACCACGGGCTGGAACTTCATCGTCGACAACAAGCCGGGCGGCACCGGCGTCGTCGGCGCCGCGATTGTCGCCAAGTCGGCGCCCGACGGCCAGACGTGGATGATCACCTTTGACAGCCACATCCTCAATCCCGCCTTTGCGCCCGCGCTGCCCTACAAGGATTCCGAGCTGTTCAACGTCATGGAAATCGGCCGCACGCCGCAGGCCATCGGGGCGCACCCCGACCGGCCCTACAAGACCTTTACCGAGGTGGTCGCCGACGCCAAGAAACGGTCGGGCAAGGTCAGTATCGGCGTGCTGGCCGCCAGCCAGGCGGTGGTGCTGATGACGCTGATCAAGAAAGAGAATGACGTCGACCTCAACCTGATCCCCTACAAGGGCGGCGGCCCGCTCAATCAGGATCTGCTGGCCGGCGTCACCGACATCGGCATTCAAAGTCTGGCGTCCTTCAGCCCGCACATTCGCGCCAACAAGATCCGGCCGCTCGCCGTCACCGGCGAGACGCGCACGCCGGCACTGCCCGACACGCCGACGCTGATCGAGCAGGGCATCAAGAGCTTCCCGTCCTATTCTTGGTGGGGCGTCTATGCACCGACCGGCACGCCGCGGCCGATCGTCGATCGCATGCATGCCGAGATCACCAAGGCGGTGCGCTCGCCCGACGTCACGCAGAAATTCGTCGAGCAGTTCAACATGGAAATCCTGACCACCTCACCCGAGGCGTTCGCCGCCTACCAGAAGAGCGAGCAGGAGCGCTGGTTCAAGGTCATCAAGGACAACGACATCAAGGGTGACTGAATTCGGAGCGCTGGTGGTTCGATCCCGCTCGCGGGCGCTGTTTCCGCCGGTTAAGCATCAGCAAGCGATTGCTAAATTGCTTTTCAATACCTGCTAAGTCCCTGAAAGCGGGCATACCTTCGGCGGCAGATGACGCCCGGTTTGTGGCAATAGCTGCCAATCCGATTGGGACTGTCTATCATGCCGGAAAGCGGAGATAGCTCACTTTGGACGCCGGCACCTTGTCGCCTATTATGCGGCGCGCGGCCCCGCACGTCGGCGCGAGAAATGAGATAGTAGTGGTGCAGTCGGTAAGGGCCCAATTCCAACTAGACGCCGCCTCCAGTACTGGCCCGATAGCGCCTTCCGATCGCATTGCCGCGATCGACATGGTGCGAGGCATTGCCCTATTCGGGGTCATGGCGATCAACGTCGCCACCGTATTCCGGGTCTCGATTTTCGAGCGGTTCCTACCGGATGGGCTCGATGGGACTTGGCTCGATCGCGCGCTTTATTCGATATTGATGGTCGGCATTGATCTGAAAGCATTCGCGCTATTCTCGCTCCTCTTTGGAGTAGGCCTTGCTATTCAATTCGATCACCTGTCGGCGGGTTCTCGCCGGACTGCATTGCTCGTCCGGCGGCTGGCGTTCCTTATGCTCATCGGCGCGGCCCATCTTGTTCTCATCTGGAATGGTGACATTTTGTTCGAGTACGCAATCGCGGGATTTGTCGTACTGCCGTTCCTGTTCTGCCGATTACGGATACTGACCTTTGTGGGAAGTGCGTTGCTCGCGGTGTTTCTCGTGGCGTCCTTCTTGCCGGAGATAGCGTCGATGCCGAGCAGAGCCTGGATGACACAGAACGTCGCCGAGGCCACGCGTATTTATGGTTCCGGCGACTTTGCAGAAGTGTTGGCCTTTCGCGTCCACGAGCTACCCGCATTCCTGCCTCTGCATGTGTTCATGTTTCCGCGAACGGTTGCCTTGATGCTGATTGGTGCGGCGGCATGGCGCGCGGACTTGTTCCGGACAGGATCGCGAGCGAAGCAGTGCTTGCCCCTAGTGGCAGTCATCGGACTTCTTGCTGGTGGAGGCCTCGCCGTGTCGCAAGAGAACGGATGGCTCCGCTTGGGATGGAGGGCGGAACTTTCGCTCGAACGGTTGAGCACAGTCCTATTGGCGTGCGGCTACGGTGCAACGATTGTTTGGGCAACGAACAAGGCAAGGGCGCGGAAAATGTTGGAGTGGGCCGCGCCAATCGGACGAATGGCGTTCACCAACTACCTCATGCAATCCGTGATCTTCGGTTGGGTATTCTACGGGTATGGGCTCGGGCTGTTTGGCAAGCTTGGTGTAGCTACCGCTCTTGCCATCGGCATCGGCGTTTACATCCTACAGGTCATCTTCAGCGCTTACTGGTTGCAGCGTTTTCTCTATGGCCCGGTGGAATGGTTGTGGCGCAGCGCGATGTATGGAACACGACAGCCCCTATGGCGTACCTGACGGTTTGTTGCAGTCCTCGCCAGGCTGCTCGCCAGGCCGCCGCCGAGGGTCGATCTATGCCTTGCCTAGA
>PLYQ01000327.1:0-17624 GCA_003153415.1 Rhodospirillales bacterium
GACGGCGAGGAGGAGAGGCCGTTGGCGAACATGTTGGGGATGACGATGAAGTAACGGCTGGGGTCGAGGCAGTGCTCGACATTGACCAGCCATTCGATATCCGTGTGCTGGGCGCCGTAGCTCGTCGGATAGACGATGACGTTGTCGCGACGGGCTGAGATCATGCCATAGGTCTTGTAGACGATGCGCGCGGCCTTAAGCGTGCCGCCACGCTGCAGCGAAAGATCGCCGCACTCGAAAACGCCCTCTGATGTTCTCACGCAAAGCTCCGCCCAAAGCTGGCAATGATCTCGCGGTGCACGCCAACGTAGCTCTTGGCGACGAACTTGAGATGCTTCTGCAAGTGGCGGTGCGCTTCGGGCAGATGATGGAAGGCGATGTTGGGGAAGAGGTGATGCTCGGCGTGGTAGGGCAAATTCCACATCAGGAAGCGCACGATGGGGTTCGACAGCGTCGTGCGGGTGTTGGCGAAGCCGTCGTCGGAGTTGGGGCAGAGCGTGTGCTCGCACACGAGATAGAGGCGCAGCAGCGGCAGGCCGAGCAGCAGCGGGAGGAACCAGACCCACAGCACGACGTCTGATTCGAACAGCAGCGAGCCGGCGATGAGCGCCACATAAAGCACCAGCAGCCAGCGGCCCCAGCGCCCGACCTCGGACCAGGCCGAGGGATGGATGTAGTCGACGTCGCCGTGGCCGCCGAAGGGGAAGACGAAGATGTCTCTCATGCGGATCGCAAGGAACGGCAGCGCGCTCATGCGCAGCAGATAGTTGCCCCAGGTCCGGGGCGTGCCCGAGGTGATCAGCTCGGGATCGCGCGCGGGATCCTGGGTGTAGCGGTGGTGGGCGTAATGATAGTGCCGGTAGAAGCCGGCGTTGTTCAGGATCGCCGCCCCGGAGAAGAACGCCAGCACGTCGGCCATCCAGCGCGTCTTGAACGAGCCGTAGTGCACCGACTCATGCATGGCGCCGAACAGTGTGTTGACGAACACCGCCTGCAGCATGAGCGCCGGGGCGACCCACCACGTCCCGCGCGTCGCCAGCACCAGCCAGCCGCCGGCGATCAGCAACCCAAGATGCGCACCGGTCTGGACGAAGCCCTTGGCGTCGGAGCGGGCATAGAGACGCTTCAGCACCTCGGCCGGCACGACCCGCATCTGGCGGGCGCGTTGGCCGGTTAGCTGATAGGCGCCCACAGACCGTCCCTGTAGGCGCGCTCGGTGCGCGCTTCGGCCAGCTTCTTCTCTTCTTCGCTGAGACCGATCTGGTCGCCGATCATGCGACTGATCACCGGGAAGGTGCCCTTGGGCTGGGCGTATTCGCCGCTCCACAGCTTCGACCGCAGCAGCGCCTTGGCGCAGTGCAGGTAGGCCTGGCGCACGCTGACCACGATGGCGCATTTCGGCAGCTTGTCCTGCACCGCCATCGAGGCCAGCAGCTCGGGGTCGACCGACAGGCGCGCCGTGCCGGCCACGCGCACCGTCTCGTTGGTGCCGGGCAGCAGGAAGATCAGCGCGATCTCCGGGTTCTCGAGAATGTTTTTGAGCGTATCGAGCCGGTTGTTGCCCGGCCGGTCGGCGAGCGCCAGCGTGTGCTCGTCGATCACCTTGAACGAGCCCGGCGGATCGCCGCGCGGCGTGACATCCGCCTTGCCCGACCGGTCGGCCGTGGCGACCAGGCAGATCGGCGACAGGCCGACGAAGCGCGCCATATGGACGTCGAGCCGGCCGATGTCTTTCAGCGCCGCGCCCTTCATGACGGGGGCGTAGGACGCGACCAGGCCGGCGGCGCCAGCCGCATCGAGCACGGCAGGGGAACGGGCAGATACGGAATCGGGCATGATTGTGGCCTCCAGAACCGACCTAAAAACTAGCACGGCCAAGGCCAAAAGCCGCAACTCTTAGCGCAGGGCAGCGTTGGGACTCCGATAGGAACACCCCAGGAGCTGCCATGAGCGACAACATGCCCGATCCCAACGGCTTCGATCCCTTCAAGGGGCCGAACAAGGGACCCGACAAGGACCCCAACAAGGGCTACGACCAGTATGGCAACGCCCCCTACGAGCTGGCCGTCGACAACGGCAAGGGCCCGTACTTCCTGCTCGGCCTGTTGGCCATGATCGGCGTGATCGGCGGGCTGATGTATTTCAACGGCGCGCCGAAGGACGGCGGCAACACCGCCCGCGTGCCGACGGCGATACACCAGCAGTAGGGAAAGATCCCTCACATTCGTTCGGGAGTGGCCCGCTAGAGCGCGGAGGTTACTCCACGCGCATGCGGGCCAAAAAAAGCCCGGCCACCTTGGCGGCGGTCGGGCACACAGGCCTATTTGTGTGAGACAGCGTCTAACACGAAAACACGGCGGGACGTCAATCTCTTTCATACAGAGTTGAATTCCCCGCGCCGCGACAGTGTTATCGCCTCCACATCGTCCCGGAACCTCCGCCCGGCCGCCCCGTTTGCTTCCTGCCGTTGCCCGGGGGAGAATGACGTCATGGTCCTGTCGAACGAAAGCATCATCGTCATTCTGGTGGTCGGCATCGTCGCCGGCTGGCTCGCCGGCAAGGTCGTCCAGGGCACCGGCTTCGGCCTGCTCGGCGACCTGGTGGTGGGCATTGCCGGCGCATTCGTGGCGACCTGGCTGTTCCCGCGCTTCGGCCTCCAGCTCGGCACCGGCATTGTGCGGGAAATCGTCTATTCGGCGGTGGGCGCCATCCTCCTGCTGGTGGCCGTTCGCCTGATCCGCGGCGTTGGCCGCAGGTTCTAGCCCGCCGCGGGGAACTTCCAGCCGGCCCGGGACGTTTGAATGGGATGCGTCCCCCCATCCCCTACACCATCTCCCGGTCCGACTCCGTCGGCGCGGCCGCCCACATCGCCTTTGTCTTCGCCTGCCTCGCGGTCGGGGCGACGCTCACGATGGGCGTCCTGGCCGTCAGCGAGTTGCGGGGCGGCGGCAGCCTGCTCGCCCGGCACTTCGACCAGGTGGCCACCATCGCCCAGATGGAACAGCCGCGATCGTCCTTCCAGCGGATCTCGTCGGCAACGGCACAGCGCTAGCCTGCTGTCCCTACATAGCAAAGGCCGCAGAAGCTCAGCGCTTCATACGGCCTTTGAGCCGACAGCACGCTGCCGGCGGGTAGGGCGATATTTTAGCGGCTTGGGATCGGGCGGCAACGTATCAACGGTTGCAACTTGAGAGCCGCCCACCGAAGTACAAGGCGCCCCGGCCATCTGCTATGCTGCGGAGGTAGGAGCCTCAACAGATGAACCTGTCGATCGAATGCGAACGGGAAACGGATGGCCGGTGGATTGCGGAAATCACCCAGATTCCCGGCGCCATGGCCTATGGCGCAACGCGTGAGGAAGCCATGGCGCGGGCCGAGATCGTCGCCCTGCGCGCGATCGCCGATCGCATCGAACATGGCGAGGCAAGGCCGCTCGATATCTCGATATCGCTCGCCGCTGCGTGACGAATTGGCCCTCGACCCGGGCCCGGCGGGTCTTGGCGGCGCTTTTGCGCCTGGGCTGGTCGATCAAGCGTCAAACAGGGTCCCACCGAATCTTGGCGAAGGCCGGTAGGCCGGATTTCGTCTTCGCCTTCCATGATGGCGAAGAGATCGGGCCAAGAATGCTGGCCCGACTCTCCAAGCACACCGGTCTTACCCCCGACGACCTCTGACACCGGAGGCCGCGGGCCATTTACCCCGGCATCTTGTCAATAAACCCCACGATCGCCGCCAGCTTGCCGTCGGGCGCCAGCGTCCCGAAATCGACGCCCTCGACGATCGCCGGGCCCGCGGCGGGGCCGAGCGACCACGAGAAGCGCACGTAACCTCCCTTGGGGCCATTAGGGCTTTATCGTGCCCGCGCGCCACCCGCTCGGCCTCGCCAAATTCCCTCGCGAGGCTCGCGAGCCTCGCGAGGAATCGCTTCTAAGCCAGCAGGGCTGCGACTATCGGCGATTCCTCGCGAGGACATGTATTTTACAGCGCTCGCGAGGATTTGCGACGCTGTGGTCGATGGGAACGGAGCCCGGCAGCATTCCTCATGAGGCTCATGAGAGTCATGAGGAATCGCCTGAAAGGCTACAGGGTCGGGCTTTCAGGCCAATCCTCATGAGAAGTTTTTTGCCGACGGCGGGCTGCGGCGGGAACGTCGGAACAAGCGCCGAGGAGGCCTGTACCGACACTAAAACAGGAGTGATTTGCCATTATTTTAAACGTTACCGGCTGGTAGCGCCTACTAGATGTTGCGGTTTCTGCAGGTGTGGGAATCGGTGGGAAACGCCGAGCGGAGTCATGGGCCGCAGCGCGTGGTCGCTGACCCCCTCCGCCCCTGGTTACAGGGGCACCTCCCCCGCAGACGGGGGAGGGAAGGTGAGCGTCGATGATCGTGCGCAACACCCTCACCTAGCCTCTCCCGCTAGAGCGGGAGAGGGACATGAAGGAAAAACGCGGGTGGTCTCGCCGGCTCCGTAGACGGGGGCGGGAAAGAGAAATTGCGCGGCTGGGATATGCATTCCAGTGACTCCCGTCACACACGAAACCAACTACACGGGCTCGCGAAACAAATTGCACACGTCGCACGCGTAGGCTTGCCGGGTTCTTCGGGAGGAGATGACCGATGACGGACCCAAGTTTCTACCATGCGATCTTCAAGCGGCTGCAGGCGGCCTACCGGTGGAATGGCGGCGGCGCCTTCGACGGCCATCTCAGCGCCGACGACAATTCGGGCAACCTCTACGGCGGCTTCAGCCTGAAATGGCCGGGCGATCCCTACGGGCTCTTCGGAGGCCTGTCGGCGGCGGCGCCCAACGTCGCGGCGGCCAACTATCTCATGGCCGGCCTGAAGCCGCTCGTCGTGGGCGACAACACCCCGGACAACAATCCGCTCTACCGCATGCTGGCCGCCTCGCTGGGGCCGGACGGCACGATAAAGGATTTCGTGACGGTCGCCGGCCAGAAGTGGCCGGTCATGCCGCCGCCCGAGGGCGGCAGCCAGTTCAACACGCTCTGGAACCAGTTCAATGCCGGCAGCCCGCCGCCGCTGGTCGATGCGTTCGCCACCTGGATCAAGAACGGCAAGCAGGACGATTCGCCGAAGGGGCCGCTCCTCTACCCGGCGCTGAGCGCGGTCGCGCCGGTGCCGTTCCCCGGCGCCAAGACGTCCATCCTGTTCGTCCCGAGCTTCCCCGGCGACGACGGGCGTAGGGCCCTCGATCACGCAACCCCCCGGTGCCGTTCGGCCACGTGCCGGCCACCTTTTGGGACACGTCGTCGATCTTCCTGACCGACCAGATGGGCAACATCGTGCCGATCGACACCCTGCCGCTCGACGCCGTCTATAACGTCGCGGCCGTCGTCGGCAATGGCGGCAGCAACCAGGCCGGACGCCTGTCCGGCGGCCCCTTGATGTGGGTCCAGTGCGATGCCTTCTGCTTCAACACCTTCCTCAGCCCCAGCGTGCAGCTGCCGCCGCTTTCCAATCTCGATCCGGCCAGCGCCAACATGGTCTACGAACAGTTCTTCATCGAGCCGCTCAGCTGGGAGATCGCCGGTTTCCGCTTCGACGTCGATGCGGTGTTCAAGGGGCTGACGGCGGCGATGATCGACGCCGCCTTCACCCAGCAGCAGCTCGGCGGGTCCGACATCGACGGCTGGCTGAAGGGCGGCCATGCCTGCGTGAAGGTGCGCATCATGTCGGGCGAGTACACCAACAGCTTCACGCCGCCGGCCGGCCCCGTGCCGGACCTCGCCACCTCCATTCCGCCCACCGACCGCCACATCGCCCAGCGCAACCTCGGCCCGTTCGCCCTGAACCTGAAGGGCGCCAAGAAATTCGGCTGGACGAATTTCATCGTGGCCCAGGCCGGTGCCGGGTTGAACGGGCTGGCGCTGCAGCAAAAACTGCCGGCCGATGCGTTCCGCTTCTACGTGGCGATCCCGACGCAGACCTACGGGCGCTATTTCGCCAAAGGTCGCAGCCACCGCGGCTTCGAGGTTGTGCGCGAGCCGCCGTCCAAGCCGTTTCCCGACGCGGTGATCCTGCGCCAGACACACCCCGAGGCGCGCATCGAAGTGGCGAGCCACATCGACGAGCGCTTCCTCGGCATGTCGCTCGGCATCGAATACGACCCGGCCCACATCAAGGAGCATCGCTTCAGCGACGTCGTGATGGTGCACACGGCGCATGACGGCGAGGTCGTCGGCGGATTTACGCTGCGGCCGCAGGCGGTGACGTAGCACTGCTGGGAGCGCGCCACTCCAGTGGCGCTCAAGACTCACGAGAAGATGCGCCACTGGAGTGGCGCGCTCCCAGCAAGGAGACAGCCCGTGACCGATCCAAGTTTCTTCCATGCGATCTTCAAGCGCCTGCAGGGCGTGGCGGCGGCGCATGGGGCGCACCAGAACGCCGACAACGACCCCAACGCAGGCCAGTTCTACGGCGGCTTCACGCTGCGACGCGCCGATAGCCAATTCGGCATCTTCGGCGGCCTGTCGTCCGCGGCGCCGACCTGGGGCTTCGTGCAGGGCAACAAGTCGCTCAGGGACAACGACACCACGCCGGCCGACAATCCGCTTTGGGCGATGCTCAACGCCTCGCTCCAGACGAAAGACATGATGAATCCGCCAGTCTCGGTCCCGGTGCCGCCCGACAACCAGGTGTGGCCGAGCATGCCGTTTCCGTCCGCCGGTGAGACCGTCGCGACGGAGTATCCGGAGTGGATCGCCGTCAACCCGCAGGGCGGCCTGACGGTGATCGATGCGCTCAAAACCTGGATCGCCAACGGCAAGCTGAACGACGTGCCCAAGAGCGCGCCGATCGACTCGGCGACGCTCGACGGCCTGGCCAAGCCGAAGTTTCCGCTCAAGAACAGCGACAACGGGCCCATCCTGTTCGTCGCCAGCTTCAAGGGCGACGACGGGCGGCGGGCCGACGACAACGCGCTGCCCAATCCGCCGGCGGTCCCGTTTCCGCCGCAGTTCTGGAACAGCTCGCAGATCTTCATCACCGACACGACCGGCGCGTTCCCGGCCAACCTCACGCATCTGGCGCCCCACGCGAACTATTACGTGATGGCGGTGATCGGCAATTCGAGCACGACCTTTGCCGGCAGCATGAGTTTCTCCGGCCAGACCCTCCTGGTGCAGGGCGACGCGCTCGCCTTCAACAGCTTCATGGGGCCGAACGTGCCGCTCTATTCGTTGGGCGAGCTCAACGCGGCCAGCACCAACCCGAGCTACGAGCAGTTTTACCTGCCGATCTGGAGCTACGACGTGGTCGGCTTCCGCTTCGACGTCGATGACGTCTTCACGCGGCTGGTCACCGAGGTGGCCAAGCTGCCGCCGGCGATGATCTTCAACGAGCTGCCGGAGAAGTGGGTCAGGGACGGCCATCCCTGCGTCAAGATCCGCATCATGGCCGGCGAGGCGGTGAACAATTACACGCCGTGGGGCGCCGTGCCCGACATCAAGAACAGCACCCCGCCCAAGGACCGCCACATCGCGCAGCGCAACCTGGCGCATTTCGATCCGCTGCAGATGAAGATGAAGAAGGCGATGTGGAAGAACTTCATCGTCGCCCAGGCCGGCGCCGGCGTGAACGGGCTCAGCCTGCAGCACGCTTTGCCGCTCAAGGATTTCCAGGTCTATCTCGCGATCCCGCGGCTGCCGTACGATCGCTACATCGCCAATGGCGGGGCGATGCGGGGCTTCGAGCTGCTGCGCGAGGCGGCCTCATTCGAAGAAGGGGGCAAGCCGTTCCCCGGCGAGACGGTGTTTCTGCGTCAGACCAACCCGATCGCCGAGATCCGCATCGCCGACCACACGAAGGATGAGTACTTCGGCATGGCGCTCGGCCTCGANNGCTCGGCGCGCACGCGGCGGCTTTCGGCATAGAACGAGCGCGCCATGTCGCCCAGCGCCGATGCCGCTTCGTCCCAGGCGATGAGCGGCGGCACCGGCAGGCCGAGCAACGTGGCCGCGAGCGCGATCACGTCGGCCTGGGATGCGGGCTCGTCGTCGGCCACGTTGTAGATCGCGCCGGTGGGCGCCGGCCGTTCCATCGAGGCCAGCACCGCAGCCGCGATATCCGCGACGTGAATTCGCGAAAAGACCTGGCCCGGCTTGTCGACCCGCCGCGCCGTGCCCGCCCGCACCTGATCGAGCGCGCTGCGGCCGGGCCCGTAGATCGCCGGCAGCCGGAAAAGATGAACCGGCGCGCCGAATTTTATGCCGAGCGCCTGCCAGGCCTGCTCCGCCGCGAGGCGGCGCTGGCTGCGCGGTTGGGTGGGCGCGGGCGGCGTCGTCTCGTCGACCCAGCCGCCCTGCGCATCGCCGTAGACGCCGGTGGTCGACAGGTAGCCGATCCAGGCGGGACGGCCGGCCGTGCACAGCGGCACGGCCGGATCGCCTGTCTCGGTGGGCGGGATGGTGGCCAGGATGTGCGTCGCCGCGGCGAGGGCAGGACCCGGCTGACCGAACAGCTCGGCCGCGATGCCGCCGCGCTTGAGCTCGTCCGCCTTGGCCGCCGTCGTCACCGTGCCGGCGATGTCATAGCCCTTGGCGATGGCGGCGCGAGCGATCGCCACGCCGGCATAGCCCAGCCCGAAGATGAAGAGACGCTTCAACCGCCGGCGTCCTTGATCTTCTGTTCCAGCATGCCGCGGATCGGCGCATCGGCGGGCAGCAGCGCGAGCAGCGTTTTCCAGCGCCGCACCGCCTCGCCCTTGTTGCCGGCCGCGTCGGCCGCCAGCCCGAGATAGAACAGCGCCAACGCGTTGCGCGGCTCGGCCTTCTCCAGCCGCTCGAGCACCGCCACGGCTTCGAGCGACGGCGCGGCGCCGGGCGCGGTCTGGCGGACGTGGGCCTCGGCCCAGTCGGCCAGCGTTTTGGTATCGAGTGGGCTGAGCGCATCGGCCTTGGCGAACGCCTCGGCTGCCTTGTCGTTTTCGCCCAGCACCTTGCGGGCGTTGGCCAGGCGCAACCAGGCTGCTCTGTCCTCTGGGCGGCCGGCGGGATTTTCGCGCAGCTTGGCATCGAGCCCCTCGACCATGCCGCGGATCGCGGCCTGGCGTTGCTCGGGCGTCGCCTTGGCCATTGCCTCGATGGCCTCCTTGGAGGGCGCTGGCGCGCCGCCGACCCGCGCGATCTCGGCGCGCAGCATGCCGAGATAAGGCGCATTGGGCGGCGAGCGCGCTTCCAGTTCGCGCCAGCGCTCGAGCGCCGCCTTCGAGTCGCCGCTCTGCGCCTCGTGCAGGCCGAGATAATAAAGCGCGCGGGCGTCGCCGGGCTGCAGGGCGAGCGCCTTCCTGAAGGCATCGACGGCGGGCAGTGTCACCGTGCCGTCGGCCTCGACCGTCAGCGCCTCGCCCAGCGCCGACAAAGCCTCTGGATCGTCGGGCTTTTCGGCGAGACGCGCCCGGACCGCGGCCAGCACTTGCGCCACAGTCGGTTGCTGATCCTGCTCGACGGGCGCGATGCGCGCCTGGAAGGGCGAGGCCGGCAGGCCGGGCCGCCCGACCTGCAGATAAAGGCCCAAGGCGAACAGCGGAATCAAGAGCGACAAAGCGGGCGGCAGGAAGCGCTGCACGGCCGACGACGGTTCCGAGGCGATCTTCTTCTCGGCATGGTCGGCGGCCACGAGGATGCGGCGCTCGATCTCGATACGGGCTGCACTCGCCTCGGCGTCAGGCAGAGTGCCCGCGGCGCGCTCGTGCTCGATCTCGCTGAGCTGGTCGCGATAGATGGCGAGATCGTGGTCGATCCGCTCAGTGCTATGCGCGCTGCTGCGCAGCAGCGGGATCAGCAGCACGCCGACCGTCGCGGTGGTGAGAAGTGCCAGGAGGAATTCCAGCATCAGCGTTTCAACAGCTCGGCCAGGCGCTCGCGTTCTTCGGCCGACAGCGGCGGCGGCGGCCGGACAACGCGTTTACGCACACCGAGCAGGATCGCCGCCAACGCGACCAGCAACAGTATCGGCGCGCCCAGCCACAGCGCCAGGGTGGTGCCCTTGAACGGCGGCTGGAGCAGCACATAGTCGCCGTAGCGCGCGACCATGTAGGCGAAGACCCTGTCGTTGCTGTCGCCCGCCACCAGCCGCTCGCGCACGGCGCGGCGCATGTCGTGCGCCACCTCGGCCGCCGAATCGTCGATCGACTGGTTCTGGCAAACGACGCAGCGCAACCCCCGCCCGATGTCGCGCGCGCGGGCTTCCAGCGCCGGGTCGGCCAGCATCTCCGACGGCTCGACAGCTTGCGCAGCGGGGGCCAACGCCGGCAGCGCGACGAGCACCAGCAGGAGCGCGAGCAACGCTCTCATGAGCCGGCCTTCAGGAGCGGCAAGATGCGGTCGCTCACATCGCGCTCGGTGAGCGGCCCGCGGAAGTGCAGTCGCACGACGCCCTGGGCGTCGATCAGGTACGTCTCGGGCACACCCGACAGGCCCCAGTCGAGCGCGATCTTTCCCTCGAGGTCGAAGCCCGCGTACTTGAACGGATCGCCCAGCTTCTTGAGCCAGGCGCGCGCGGCATCGGGCTTGTCCTTCCAGGCGATGCCGATCACCGTCACGCCGTCGCGTTCGGCCAGCCGCGTCAGCAGCGGATGCTCGCTAAGGCACGGCGCGCACCAGCTAGCGAAGAAATTGAGCAGCACCGGCTTGCCACTGCGGATCAGCGAGTCGGTAAGCGCCGGATCGCCGGCACGCAAAGCCGGCGCCGCGAGCGCGGGCGCGGGACGGCCGACCATCACCGAGCCGATCGATGCCGGATCGCGGCCGCTCAGCAGCGACCAGCCGAAGAAACCCGCCATGACCAGGAGCGTCAGCAGTGGCAGCAGGAAGAGGAGGCGGTTCGATCTCATTCGGCCGGCTGCGCTGTCGCGCGCGAGCGCCCCTGAGATCGGCGTGGCGCGCCGATGCGCAGGCGGCGGTCGGACAGGGAGACGAAGCCGCCCAGGGCGCACATCGCCGCGCCCAACCAGATCCACGGCGCCAGCGGATTGTAATACATGCGGATCACCCAGCCCTTGGCGGCGTCGCCCTCGCCCAGGGTGACGTAGAAGTCGCGCAAGCCGTTCGAATGGATCGCCGTCTCGGCGACCTGACGCTTCTGCACCAGGAACAGACGGCGCTCGGGCGTCATGGTCGTGTAGGGTTTGCCGTCGGACGTCACCGCAAGCGTGGCGCGCTCGGCGATGTAGTTGGGGCCCTGCACCGCGTCGACGCTCTTCAGCGTGACCTCGAAGCCCGCGAAGGACGCCCGCTCGCCCGGCTTCATGGTCTGAATGAATTCGAGGTGCCACGCCGCCGTTGCGACCGCGCCCAGCACGATGACCCCCAGCGAGGCATGGGCGATGGTCATGCCGATCGCCGATCGCGGCATGGTGCGCAGACGCCCGCGGCGCACGCGCCCGAGAAACTCAGTCAGGCTGCCCAGGATCAGCCAGACGCCGAAGCCGAAGGCCACCGCCGCCAAGGTCGCGCGACCATCGACAGCGACCGCTGCGACGATCGCTGCCATAACGGAGACGACGAACGCGACGCGCAAGCGAACCAGTGCGGGCCAAAGCTCGGCGCGCTTCCAGCCGAGGAACGGGCCGACGCAGAGGGCTGCGAACAAGGGCGCGCAGATCGGCACGAAGGTGGCATTGAAGAAGGGCGGGCCGACGGAGACCTTGTTGCCGGTAATCAGGTCGAGGAACAGCGGGTAGAGCGTGCCCAGCAGCACCGTGGCAGCGAGCGTGCAGAGCAGCAGGTTGTTCAGGATCAGCGCGCCCTCGCGACTCACCGCCTGGAACAGCCCGCCACCTTGGAGCTGTGGCGCCCGCCAGGCGTAGAGCGCCAGGCCGCCACCGGTGACGATGAGCAGGAAGGCCAGGATGAACATGCCGCGCGCCGGATCCTGGGCAAAGGCATGCACCGAGGTGAGCACACCCGAGCGCACCAGGAAGGTCCCCAACAATGACAAGGAAAACGCGAGGATGGCTAAAAGGACGGTCCAGCTCTTCAGCGCATCGCGCTTTTCCACGACGATGGCGGAGTGCAGAAGTGCGGTGCCAGCGAGCCACGGCATCAGCGAGGCGTTCNNAGAACCAGAAGCCGCCCCAGCCCAGGATGTAATAGGCCCACCAGCTGCCCAACGCGATACCGAGTGTCAGAAAACACCAGGCCGCCAGCGTCCACGGCCGCACCCAGCGCGCCCAGGCGACATCGACGCGGCCTTCGATGAGAGCGGCGATGGCAAACGCATAGGTCACCGACATGCCGACATAGCCGAGGTAGAGCAGCGGCGGATGGAAGGCCAAGCCGGGATCCTGCAGCAGCGGATTGAGGCCGTTGCCGTCGAATGGCGCCGGCGAGACGCGCTCGAAGGGGTTCGAGGTGAACAGCAGGAAGGCGAGGAAGCCGACACCGATCCAGGCCTGCACGGCGAGCACGCGCGCGCGCAAAGAGTCAGGCAAATTGCCACCGAAGATCGCGACCGCGGCGCCGAACAGCGCCAGGATCAGCGCCCACAAAAGCATCGAGCCCTCGTGGTTGCCCCACACGCCCGAGATTTTGTAGATCAGCGGCTTGGCCGAATGCGAGTTGGCCACGACATTGGTCACCGAGAAATCCGACGTCACATAAGCTTGCGTGAGCGCGCCGAAAGCCAAGATCACCAGGAACGCCTGCGTGAGCGCCGCCGTGCGCCCCAGCGCCATCAGCCGGCCGTCGCCGCGCGACGCGCCAACCAGCGGCAAGGTCCCCTGCACTAGCGCCACCGCCAGGGCGAGGATCAGCGCGAAGTGACCGACTTCCGGGATCATTTCTTGCCGCTCCCCTCCTGCCAGCGGCCGGACTCCTTCAGCGCCTTGGCGACTTCGGGCGGCATGTAGTTCTCGTCGTGCTTGGCCAGCACCTCGCGAGCGATGAAGACGCCGTCGGCGCCGAGCGAGCCCTCGGCGATCACGCCCTGGCCCTCGCGGAACAGATCCGGCAGCTGGCCGCGATAGGTGACGTCGATGGTGCGCGCGAGGTCGGTGACCTTGAAGCTGATCACCTGGCCGTCACTGGACTTCTTCACGCTGCCTTGCTCGACCAGGCCGCCGAGGCGAAAGCGCCGCTCGGGCGCGGACTTTTTCTCGGCCACCTGGGTCGGCGAATAGAAGAAGACGATGTTGTCGTTCAGCGCCGTCAGCACCAGCGTCGCGGCCACCCCCAGCACGGCGAGTGAGCCCACCAGCAGCCACAGCCGCTTGCGCTTGGGTGCCATGCGCTTGGCTGCCACGCGCTTAGCAGTCATCTCTTGCGCTCCAGGCCGCGCGCGGCGATCTCGCGGCGCACCCTGCGGCGGTCGACCACCGAAGCGACGAGAAGCCCGCCCAGCGCCACGATGGCAACGATATAGGCCGCGACGATGAAGGTCGTATGCGCACTCATGCCTGCAGATCCGCGAGCTCGAGCCGGCGCCGATCGATCTCGGTGTCAGTGCGCAGCAGCACCAGCAGCACGAACAAGAGCGTGAGCGACGCCGCCATCCAGAGCAGCGGCACCAGGATGGTGGGATGGATGGAAGGTCCGCCCAGCTTCATCACCGACGCCGGCTGATGCAGCGTGTTCCACCAATCGACCGAGAACTTGATGATCGGCAGGTTGATCACGCCGACCAAGGCGAGGATGGCAGCGGCGCGGTCGCCGCGGTCGGAATTGTCATAGGCGCGGCTCAAGGCGATGTGGCCGAGATAGAGGAAGAACAGCAGCAGCATCGAGGTGAGCCGCGCGTCCCACACCCAGTAGGTGCCCCACATCGGCCGGCCCCACAGCGAACCGGTGAGCAGGCAGACCGCGGCGAACACCGCACCGACGGGAGCGGTCGCGCGCGCCATTAGGGCAGCCAGCGGATGGCGCCACACCAGCAGCGAGGCGCCCAGCACCGCCAACAGGCCGTAGCCCGCCATGGCGAGCCACGCCGAGGGCACGTGGATGAACATGATGCGCACCGTCTGGCCCTGCTGGTAGTCGGGCGGCGCCTGGACCAGCGCCATGTAGAGCCCGACGGCCAGCGCCAGCACCGTGGCGAAGGACAACGCCGGCAGCACGCGCTGGCTGAAGCGCCGGAAACGCGCCGGGTTGGCGAGGAAATGCAGGTCGGGCATCGAGGTCCTCTGGGGCGCCCTTCTATTCCGTCACTCGCCGCCTTGGCGCAAGGCCGCCGCCATCGCCCACGGCAGGGTGGCCAGCGACACAAGCGCCAGCGCCGTCAGGATGGCGAGATGGACGCCGAAACCCTCGCCCGAGACGCTGGTTTCGACCGCCGACGCACCGAAAATCAGGGTCGGGATGCAAAGCGGCAGGGCGAGCAGAGCGAGCAAAGCCCCGCCCCGGCGGGCCCCCAGGGTGAGCGACGCGGCCAGCCCGCCGATCAGCGACAAAGTGGGCGTGCCGACGGCTAAAGTGGCGGCCAGCACCAACAGGCTTTTGGCGTCGAGGCCGAAGGCCACGCCCAAGAGCGGCGCCAGAACGGCGAGCGGTAAGCCGGTCACAATCCAGTGAGCGGCGCATTTGGCGAGTGCCGCCAACTCGAGCGGCCAGGGCGCCAGCAGCAGCAGATCGAGCACGCCGTCGTCGTAATCGGACGCGAACAGGCGATCGAGCGAGAGAAGCGAAGCAAAAAGGGCGGCACACCACAAGACGCCAGCGGCGAGGCGGGCGAGCAGGTTGGTCTCCGGTCCGATGCCCAAGGGAAAGAGCGTGGTCGCGACCACGAAGAAGGCGAGCACGACGGCGACGTCGCCCGGCCGGCGCCACACCAGCCGCAGATCGCGCAACACCAGGACAGCGAAGCCGGTCATGCAACGCCCAGTTCGAGCGTGCGTGCGCCCGGAATCTCGAGTGCCGTATGCGTGGCGGCGATCGCAAGTCCACCCGACGCGAGATGCGTCGCGAGTGCCGTGCGCAAGGCGGTCTGCGCCGGGGCATCGAGGGCATTGAGCGGCTCGTCGAGCAGCCACAGCACAGCACCGCTCGCCACGACGCGCGCCAGCGCCGTGCGGCGGCGTTGACCGGCCGACAAAGTGCGCACGGCGCGTGAAGCAAGATTGGTGAGATCGAACGTCGCCAAGGCCGCGTCGACGCGGCTCCCATCTCCGCCACGCAAGCGCTCGGCGATCAGGAGGTTCTCGCGCACCATGAGATCGCCCTTCAGCCCGTCGAGATGGCCAAGCCAAGCGATCTGGCCGCGCCAGAACTCTCGATCGGCCGCGACGTCCTTGCCCTGCCAGCGGACCACGCCCGCCTCGAGCGGCACAAGAAGGGCCAAAGCGCGCAGCAGCGTGGTCTTGCCGCTGCCGTTGGCCCCGGTGAGGGCCAGCAGCACACCCGCTTCCAGGACCAGCGACAGGCCCTCGAACACCCGCCGGCCGCCGCGCTGGCAGGCAAGATCCAAAACCTCGAGCAGAGGGGCCTCGAGCCGAGGGGGCGTGTGAGGGGGCGCCATGCGCCGCCGTCGTACCATGCAGCGCAGACGCCAGCGGAAAAGAAAAAGGCCGCCCTCTCGGGGGAGAATGAGAGGACGGCCGAAGCGCCTCCGAAGAGGCTAGAACGTGGCTTTGGGGAGACCACGTTCGGGGGAGATACAAAGCGAAGATGGAAACCCCCGGTGTCCGTCGCTAGACCCAAATGGGGCATAAGTGTGATTTTTGCGTCACAGCCGCGAAGCGGCTTTGGCGCAAAAATCACCGGCGGGCGGCAGCGCTTGTAATCAAGCGCGAGAGCCCGCACGGCGCAAAAAAGATAAGAATCAGGTGCTTGCGTCACGGCGTTCTTGTCCGTTCTGAACCGTGCGGGCTCCCGCGCCTCAGCGTTTTCGGCCTACGGCCGAAAATCGCGAGGCGCTGCCGCCCGCCGACGCCTAGGCGCTCATCCAGATCGCCGTCGTACCCGTATCCGGACATGACCATCGTGCTGCAATCAATACTGACCTGTCCGGCGTGCGGCGCGGTGAAGCTCGAGACCATGCCGACCGACGCCTGCCAGTATTTTTACGAGTGCACCGCCTGCAAGACGCTGCTCAAGCCCAAGGCCGGCGACTGTTGCGTGTTTTGCTCCTACGGGACGGTGCCGTGCCCGCCGATCCAGGAGGGCAAGAGCGACGACTGCTGCCGGGCGTAGGGCGGCCGGTTAGCTCTTTCTTGTCTGTTCTGAACCGTGCGGGGCCGCGCTTCCGAAGACGGAAGCGCTCACCCCGCCGTCCGATCCATACGCTTAGGGCGAAGCCCTAAGCGTATGGATCGGCAGCATCCCGCATTCCGTCGCCCAAGAACTGGTAGGCCAGAATCACCAGGATCACCGGCACGACGGGCAGCATCAGCCACCAGTTCACCGCCACGACGTTGATGTCGGTCGCCTCGTTCAGGAGCACGCCCCACGAGGTGATGGGAGGCCGCAGGCCGAGGCCGAGGAAGCTGAGCGCCGTCTCGGCCAAGATCATCGAGGGGATGCTGAGCGTCGCCGAGGCGATGAGATGGCTCATGAAGCCGGGCAGCAGGTGGCGGCCGATGATGCGAGCCGGCGTGGCGCCCATCATCTGGGCGGCCGCGGCATAATCCTCCTCGCGCAGCGACAACAGTTTCGACCGCACGGCGCGCCCCAGGCTCGGCCAGTCGAGCAACGCCAGGATCAAGGTGATGCCGAAATAGACCAGCAGCGGCGACCAGGTGACGGGCAGCGCCGCCGATAGCGCCAGCCACAGCGGCAGATGCGGGAAGCTTTTGAGGATTTCGGTGATGCGCTGGACGACCATGTCGACCCAGCCGCCGTAATAGCCTGCCAATCCGCCGAGGATCAGCGCCAGCGTGAAGGAGAGCGAAATGCCGATGATGCCGATGGTGAGCGAGACGCGCGCGGCATAAACGATGCGGCTGAACATGTCGCGGCCCAACCGGTCGGTGCCGAGCAGGAAGAGCGTGCCGTCGTTGGCCGGACACACCAGATGGAAGGCGCCGCCGACCACGCCCCAGAACTCGTAGGGTGCGCCGCTGCACAAGAAGCGCAGCGGTTGCGGCTTGGTGAGATCCTTGGTGTAGACGCGCTGCAGGGTATCGAGGTCGCGCTCCATCTTCAGGCCGTAGACGAACGGTCCGAGGAAGCTGCCGTCATGGAAGAAGTGGATGCCCTGCGGCGGGGCGAAGATGTACTTGGCGTGGCGCGTATGCAGGTCGTAGGGCGCGATCCACTCGCTGATGATGGTCGAGAAATAGATCAGGCCGAGTACAACAGCCGAGACCACGGCCGGCCGGTGGCGGCGGAAGCGCCACCACATCAGCTTCCATTGGCCGGCCATGTAGTATTTTTCCTGGTCGGCGGTCAGGCGCTCGGCAACGTAGGGGTCCCACGGCTCCTTGCTGACGAAGTGCGGCGTGCGTCGACCGGAGGCAGTGGCGCCGGAGCCGGTGGGCGTCGTGTCGGTCATGACTGGCTCACTTCTCAGCCTGAGCGCCGAAGCGGATACGCGGGTCGAGTGCGGCCAGCAGCAGATCCGACACCAGCATGCCGATCACCGTCAGCACCGCCACGAACAGCAGGAAGGTCGCGGCGAGGTTCACATCCTGGGTCTTGAGCGCGCCCAGCAGCATCGGCCCGGTGGTCGGCAG
>PLYQ01000327.1:17762-17884 GCA_003153415.1 Rhodospirillales bacterium
ATCCATCAGGCCGCCGATCGACAGGCCGAAATAGACCTTGCCGACGTAGAGCAGCACCAGCGCCAGCAGGAAGTTCGGCACGGCGAGCCCAACGAAGCCGATGAACGACGCCACGTAGTCAC
>PLYQ01000285.1 GCA_003153415.1 Rhodospirillales bacterium
TCTATGTGACGCACGACCAGGTCGAGGCGATGACCTTGGCCGATCGCATCGTGATCCTGAACCATGGTCGCATCGAGCAGATCGGCACGCCGGAGGAGGTCTATGACACACCGGCCACGGTGTTCGTTGCCGGCTTCATCGGCGCGCCGCCGATGAACCTGTTACCGTCCGAGGTGCTGGCGGACCACAGCACCCGGCACGGCGTGCTGGTGGGCGTGCGGCCCGAGCATCTCATCTGGCACAGCGGCCCATCATCCACTACGGGCGCGCCGTTCCTCAGCGGAAGGGCGACGGTGGTCGAGCCGCTCGGCTCCGATACGCTGGTGTCGCTCGACGTCGCCGGCACAGCCGTCATTGCGCGCCTGGCGCCACGGCAGGTGCGCAAGGCCGGCGAGGAGGTCGCGCTGTCGGCCGATCCGGCCAACATCCATTTCTTCGACCGGGCGACGGGCGCCCGGCTGTGACCGCTTACGAAGGGGGAACGACCATGCAACGCAGACAGCTTCTGAAGTCGACCGTGGCGTTTTCCGCCGCGACCGTTCTATCGGCACCAGCCATCGCCCAGACGCCGAAGAAGATTTCCTTCCTGACCTGGAACCTTGTGCATCTCGAAGCCCAGATCAAAGGCTGGATCCAAGGCTTCACTTCCACGCGTCCCGGCGTCGAGGTCGAATGGATCGACAAGAAGGGCCCTGAGGTGCCGGTCTACTACGCCACCCAGCTCGCCGCTGGCACGCCGCCCGACATCGTCGACATCCAGGGCGCGCTCGGGCTCGAATATGCCGCACAGGGCGCGCTGGTCGATCTGACACCGCGCTTTGCGGCCGAAGCGGCGATCAAGGGTCGCTATGACCCGGACTATCTCTCGAACTGGGTGTTCGAGGGCAAGAGCTACATGGTGCCCTACTACGTCTCCAAGACGCTGCTGTTCTGGAACAAGACGCGCTTCAAGGAGGCCGACCTCGACAAGCCGCCGGCGAACTTCGATGAGATTCTCGCCGCCGCCGACAAGATCAAGGGCGGCGACAAGACCGGCATGCTGACGCTCAACTTCGACTGGCTCTATTGGCCGCTCATGATGATGAATGGCGTCGATCTCCTGTCGAAGGACCTCAAGACGCCGACCTTCAAGACAGCGAAGGCGGAGGAGGTGGTTGCCAAGCTCGCCGCCGCGACCAAGAGCGGCGCCATCAATTCGATCTCGTGGACCGGCCGCTGGGTCGAGCCCAACGAGGCGTTCGCCACCGGCAATGTCGGCATGCTGCAGGCTCACGCACCGGCTTTCTTCTGGATCAAGGGCAACGGACCGTGGATAAACGGCGAGACGCTGGGGGCGGCGCAGATGCCGGGCGACTGGGCGACCCCCAACAGCCACGGCCTCGGCATCTCCAAGGGCAGCAAGCAGCCCGACCTCGCCTGGGATTTCGTGAAGTACCTGACCGACAGCGACGTCGCCATGCAGTTCTCGCGCGTCGCCAGCGTGCTCACCGGCAACAAGGCGGTCGATCAGGCGATTCTGGCGAAATTCGAAAAGGATGATCCGCTCGCCTTCCAGGTGCTGAAGACCCAGGTCGAGCATACCGACAAGATGTGCGGCAACTGGCGGCTGGGCAACGACAGCCGGGTCAAGGATGCGTTCTGGCCGGAGTTCCAGAGCGCCATGCTTGGTCGCAAGGACGCCAAGACCGCGCTGGCTGACGCCGAACGGCGCGTGCTGCGCGAGCTGAAGCGAGCGTGACCAGCTGGTACCAGCGCAAGCGGACGAGGGAGCTGGCGCTCGTCGCCTGCTTCCTCGCGCCGGCGTTGTCGATTTTCTTTCTCTACCGTCTCCTGCCGCTCGGCTGGAATGTGCTGCTGTCATTCCAGTCGTGGTCGCCGCTCAAGGCGGCGACCTGGATCGGCGTCGATCACTACGAGGAGATGCTGCTCGACGACGACGTGTTCTGGGATGCGCTGACTAACACGCTGATTTTCATCGGCTGCTCGCCGATCGCCATCGCGCTCGCGCTGGCGATCGCCCTGCTGGTCAACAGCGACCTCCGGGGCGCCGCCATCTATCGCACCATCGTCTTTCTCTCCTACCCGCTGATGACGGTGGCGGTCGGCATCATCTGGCGCTGGCTCTATGACGAGCGTGGCGGCTTCTTCAACTACGTGATGCGCTCGAGTGGTGTCATCGACCAGCCGGTCAAGTTCCTTCAAAGCTTCGACTGGGCTCTGCCCTGCGTCATCGCCGCCGACTTCTGGCAGGTGCTGGGCTTCTACATGATCATCCTGCTGACGGGGCTGCAGAGCATACCGCAGCACCTCTACGAGGCCGCCCGCGTCGATGGCGTACCGGCCGGCGCGCGTTTCTGGCGCATCACCCTGCCGCTGCTCCGGCCCTCGATCTTCCTCTGCATCGTCGTCGGTATCCTGAACTCGTTCACCAGTTTCGACCTGGTCTACGTCATGACCAATGGCGGGCCGGGCCACGCCACCGAGCTGCTGATCACCTACATCTACAAGGCCGGCTTCGGGCAGTCGCGCTTCGACTATGCGGCGGCACTGACCGTGGTGCAGTTTCTCCTGCTGGTGGTGCTGACCATGCTGGCCAACAAGCTATCCGGCGGCAACGCCGGCAGCCTGGAGCGCTAGGCGGTGCGCCGCGCCCCGTCCTGGCCGCGCCACGCGATCATGGTCGTCGTCTCGTGCCTGATGTTGGTCCCGTTCTACTGGGTGCTAAAGACATCGCTCACGGGCGAGAACATCTATGCCTATCCCCCGCATATCGTTCCGGTCGATCCGCATCTCTTCCACTACGTCGACGTCTGGTACCTGATCCCGTTTCCGCGCTATCTGCTGAACAGCGTGATCGTCACGACTATGGCGATCTGCGGCAACCTGCTGTTCAACACCGTCGCGGGCTATGCGCTCACCAAGCAGTTTCCCGGCCGACGCTGGGTCGTGCTTCTCTTCCTTTCATGCATGCTGATCCCGTTCCAGGCGACGATCATTCCTGCCTATCTGATCACCTCGTGGCTCGGCGTGCTCAATACCTATCTTGGGGTCGCGCTTCCGTTGCTTTCGACGATCATCTGCATCTTCATATTCAAGGCGAGCTTCGAGGCCGTACCGAAATCGCTGATCGACGCGGCGCGCGTCGATGGCTTGAGCGAGTGGCGGATCGTCGTGCGCATCATGCTGCCGCTGTCGAAGGCTGCCATTGCCACCAACGTCGTCCTCACCTTCATCTGGTCGTGGAACGCATTTCTCTGGCCTTTGATCGTAATCCGCACGTCGGAAATGCAGACCTTGCCACTCGGCCTAGCGCGCTTCCTCTCCGTCATGGAAGACACGACCGGCGCGCTTTTCGCCTTCGTCGTCATGGTGCTGGTGCCCGGTCTCACCATCTTCCTGATGGCGCAGAAAGAGTTCATCCGCGGCCTCACTTCGGGAGCGACCAAGGGATGAGCTGGCGGCGCATCCTAACGCATCGCTTTGTCGTGGTGCCGCTGGCGGTCGCGCTACTGGCCGCGGGCTGGAATATCTATATCCGTTTCAATGACGACGGACTCATCGAGGGCGAGGTGCGCGATCGCACGGGCGCTCCGGTCTCGGGGGCCACGGTCGTCTTCTTCGAGCGCAACTTCGTCTACTATCAGGAGAAGCAGCGCACCATGACCGATGCACATGGCACATATCGCTTTGACGGTATGCAGGTCCACGTCGGACAGCTCGAGGCGCGCACCGAGGACGGTCGACATTCCGAACGTCGTCAATTACGGCTCTGGTTTCGCGCCCAGAACGCCGAGGTGGCACCGCTGATTGTCGACGCTCCGCGCGGATGATCGCGCATAACGCTGATTATGGAAGCGACCATATTTCGCTACTCAGCACGAGATGTAGTTTTTGTACTGAGTTGCTCTGGGCTCCAACTAACTCGAGGTTAAACGGCGGCCGAGCGCGACGATTACCCGATCTCATCCCTCATGCCACCGAGATGGAGTATTCGGTAAGGACAACGGCCTTTCGGTCAAGTCGCATCTCATGCGGCGCGACTTCTAGAACGCGCTATTGGGCAGTCGTGCCGGCTGTCCGCCCGGTCAAAGTGCGGAAAATCTCCAGGTTGAGCCGGCCGAAGGCCTCGGAGGCGCGCAATTCCACGGTCCGGGGTCTGGGCAGGTCGACCCGCAGATCTGCGGCGATGCGGCCGGGGCGGGGCGACATCACCACCACGCGGTCGGACAGGAAGATCGCCTCGGTGATGGAATGGGTGACGAACAGCACTGTCTTGCGCGCTTCCCGGGCAAGGTCGCGCTCGCCCCAGATGCGCAGCAGCTCGAGGGCCATGTCGTCGCGGGTCATGGCGTCGAGCGCGCCGAACGGCTCGTCCATCAGCAGCAGCGGCGGGTCGAGCAGCAGGGCGCGGCAGAGCGAGGCACGCTGCTGCATGCCGCCGGAGAGCTCGTGCGGCAGCTTGCCGGCAAAGCCGTGCAGTCCGGCCATTTCCAGCAGTTCGATCGCACGGCCACGCAGCGCGCCGGCATCCTTGGCGGCCAGTTCGGCCGGCAGCAGCACGTTCTCCAGGATGGTCCGCCATTTCAGCAGGATCGGCGCCTGGAACACCATGCCGATGTCTGGGATCGGTTGGGTAACGGTGCGGCTGGCGACCGTCACCGTGCCGACGGTGGCGGGCCGAAGCCCGGCTACGATGCGCAGCAGGGTGGACTTGCCGCAGCCACTCGGACCCACCAGCGAGACGAACTCGCCGGCGCCAACCGACAAGGATATGCCGGCGAGGGCCTCCACGGGGCCGCTCGCCGCCCGGTACGTCATGCCGACCTTGTCGAGGTCGATCAGCCTGTTGGTCACGACGGATACGTGGATGCCGGATGTTAGTTCTTGGGCATCTGCACCAGGGTGTAGAAGTCCTTTGAGTAGACGTCCTTGCACTCGACCTTCTTCGGCAGTCCCATGTAGGTGTTCACCAGTTCGACCGAGTCGCACATCTTCTTGTCGTCGATCCAGCCGATGCCGTTCTTGGCGTAGCGGTCAGTCTTCATCAGGCCAAGACCCAGCAGCATGTTTGGGGTCATCAGCTCGACGTCGACCTCGGGCACGCGCTTCTTGAAGAGCTCCATCGCGGCCTTCGGGTCGGCCATGACGTCGCGCCAGCCCATATAGGAGGCCTCGAGAAAGGCCTTCAGCACCTGTGGCCGCTCCTTCATCGTTTTGGCGCTAGCGATGATCGACATCGAGTACATGTCGAAGCCGAAGTCGGCCCACTGCATCATCACGACGTTGCTCTTGCCGGCGGCTTTCTCGTAGAGCGGCAGGCCGGTCGAGTAGTCGCCGACGCCGTCCATGCGCTTCTCGGCGACTGCGGCGATCTTGGCGGCAGGCTCGATATTGACCCAGGTGACCTTCGACGCATCGATGCCGTTCATCTTGGCGAAGGCTGGAAAGATCTGTCGCTGGCTGTCGCCCGGAGGGGCGCCCAAGGTCGCGCCCTCGAGATCCTTGGGCTTGGTAAGGGGCTTGCTCTTGAGGCTGAAGATGTTGAGCGGCGTCTTGTCGAACACCATGCCCACGACCTTGACCGTGGTGCCGCGTGCAACCGAGGCAATGACCACGGCGGCGTCGGCGAGGCCTGCGTCGGCGCGGCCGGTATCGACCTTGGCGATCGAATCGCCGGAGCCCTTCGAGTTCTCCAACGTCACGTCGAGGCCCTTGGCCTTGTAGTAGCCCTTGTCGAGCGCCACCCAGTAGGCGGCGTGGTCGCCGACGGCGAACCAGTTGAGCGCGAAGGTGAATTTCTCCTGGGCCGTGACGGGCGTCGCGGCGGCGGCGAAGGCCACTGCGAGTACGATGGACGTTCTACGGGACATGACGATCCTCCCTGTCGGGTGTGTTCGGGTCAGTCGACGCCTTCGGCCCACGGCGCCCACAGGTGCGCGGCGAGCACGACGGCGCCATAGAGCGCGAGGCCGACAGCCGAGATCCAGATCAGCGCGGCGAACGCCACCGAGGTGTTCATGCTGCTCTGGGTGGTGACGATGACGTAGCCCAGCCCCCGTTGCGAGGCAACGAACTCGCCCACGATGGCGCCGACGACGGCAGCGGTCGCAGTAATCTTGAGCGCGCTCAGGATGTAGGGCAACGCGTTGGGGATGCGGATCTTTAGGAAGATCTTCCATTTCGGCGCGCTGAACACGCGACCGAGGTCGAGCATGTCGGCCTCGACCTGGCTGAGGCCGACTGCGGTGTTGATGACCACGGGAAAGAAGCCGATCAGCGCCCCCATCAGCATGTTGGGGAAGATGCCGTAGCCCATCCAGATCAGGAACAGCGGCGCGATCGCGACCTTGGGCAGGGTGTTGACGAAAACCAGGAAGGGCACGAGCGCGTTGGCGAGCAGCGGCGACCAGGCGATGGCGACGCCCAGGGCCACACCCACGCCGGCGGCGAGCAGGAAGGCGCCGATGATCTCGAACGTCGTCGCCCAGATATGCTGGTTCCATGAGGTGTCGCCGTGCCAGAGCGCGTTCCACACCGAAAGCGGCGCCGGCAGGAGGTATTCGCGGATTCCGCCGAAGCTGACGGCGGCCTGCCAGCTGGCCAGCAGGATCGCGAACAGCACGAGGGTCGGCCAGTACTGGCGGCTGAGATCGGAGAATTTCCTCATGCGCGAGGAACGATGAACCTGTTCATCGCTTTCGTCCCGCTGATATCATGTGCGCGCATTCGTTCAGACTGGCGAACGCGCATTTGCCCGTCAAGGCGAGGATCATCGGTGAAACTGTCCCTGTGCAATGAGGTGATCCGCGAGCTCTCCTTCGAGCGCCAATGCGTGTTGGCGGCGGGCCTCGGCTGTCATGGCCTCGAGGTCGCGCCTTTCACTCTGGGCGATGAAGCATGGCGCATGCCAGCGTCGCGGCGGGCGGAGATTCGCCGCGCCTGCGCCGATGCCGGGATCGCGGTGAGCGGCCTGCATTGCCTGCTGGCTGTGCCGGCGGGGCTCTCCATCACCACATCAAACCGCACGGTCTGGCAGAAGAGCGTCGAGGTGTTGCGCGGATCGGTCGAACTCTGTGCCGATCTCAGCGGCGACTACCTCGTGCATGGCTCGCCGGCACAACGTCGTGTCGCGGACGCGGGCGACGGGCAGCGGGCGGAGGAGGCGTGGCGCATCGTGGCATCGGAGGCCGGTCAGGCCGGCGTCGCGTATTGCCTGGAGCCGCTCGCCCGGCCCGACTGCAATTTCGTCAACACGCTTGCCGAGGCGGCCGAGGTCGTGCGGCGCAACGGCAATCCCGCGCTTTGCCTCATGATCGACACGCTGGCGGCCAGCCTGGAAGAGAGCGAGCCCGTCGCCGATGCCATTCGGCGCTGGATGCCGACGGGACTCATGGCGCACATCCAGTTCAACGACCGCAGCAAGCGTGGACCGGGGCAGGGGGATGACAGTTTCGCGCCCGTCGTGAAGGCGCTGAAGGAGACCGGCTACACAGGCTGGGTCGCGATGGAGCCTTTCGTCTACGAGCCCGACGGCCCGACTTGTGCTGCGCGGAGGATCGGCTACGTCGCGAGACTTCTGGAGCAGGGCGCATGAAGGTGAAACTGGACCAGGTCGACCGCTTCGAGCGCGATGTCCGCCTGCGGCT
>PLYQ01000147.1:0-55462 GCA_003153415.1 Rhodospirillales bacterium
GCTGCTCGACCGACGCAGGCTCGGTGTCGCCTTGCGTGACGATCAGACGGCGCAAGGTCGAGCGCAGTTCGCCCGGAACCTCCTGCCAGACCGGCTTGCCCTTGTTGTCGCCATAGGCGATCACGCGATTGGGATCTCGGCCCGCGAGGAAAATGCCCCAGCGGTAGTCCGGCATCTTCACATAGCCGAAATTGGCCCAGCCGTTGGCCTCGGCCGAGATGGCGGTGCGCAGATAGACGTCGAAGCCCGATGTGCCGTCGGGGCCCATGTCCTTCCACCAGTCGAGGAAGCGCGGCTGCCAGTTCTCCAGTGCGCGCTGCAGGCGGCGGTCGCTCGCGAGATCGACGTTGTTGGGGATGCGCTGGCTGTAGTCGATGGCCATGGTTGCCTCCTTAAGCCCGCTTGCGGTCGTACTTGGATTGCTTGCCCGTGCCGTAGAGTTTCAGCGCGCCCTCGGGGCCGGTNNGAAGATCCAGTTCTGCCAGGCCGAGAGGCGGGCGAAGATCTTGGTCTCGATGGTCTCGGGTCCGGCGAAGCGCAGGTTGGCTTCCATACCTATAAGCCCGTCGGGCGAGAAGCCGGCGCGTTCCTCAAGGACGAGACGCACCTCGTCTTCCCAGTCGATGTCATCGGGCGTGAAGGTGACGAGGCCGAGTTCGTCGGCGGCCTCGGCATCGATCGCCTTGCCGATCTCGTCCTTGAGTTCGTCGACATGCTTGGGATCGGACAGGAAGCGGGTGCCGAGTCGCGTCAGACCGTTGCCCATCGGGTAGGGACCGAAATTCATCGGGCTCAGCCACACCGTTGCCGCCGGCAGGTTGGAGCCTTCGAAGGCGCCATCCAGCATGTAGGACCGGTCGGCGGCCAGCACCAGCTCGAACAGCGTGCCGGCGAAGCACGAACCGGGCTCGACGAGCGCGATCAGGCTGCGTGAGCTGACGTCGAGGCGCTTCAGGGTGCGCTTCCAGAAGAGCACGATCTCGCGCACCAGCCAGTTCGCAGCCTCTTTCGCCAGCAGCGCGTCATAGGCCTCAACCAGCTCGCCGTCGCCTTGGCTTGTCAGCACCCAGGTACCGATCTCGGTCTCGTTGAGGCGGAGATGCATCATGGCATCGTCGAGCGAGCGGGCGAGCGCCAGCGGCCAGAAGGCGGCGCCCTGGGCATGGACGGCGGCTGCGTCAGTCGGTGGAGCAGAAGAGGGGCCGGCGATGCGGAACCGCGCGGCGCGCTGCTCGCGGTCGATCTCGACGCCGAGATGCGGGTAGCGGATCGTATCGCCGTCGATGGTGCGCTCGACGGTCGGTAGGGCGATACCCTTGGCATTCTTCGGACGCGACGACCGGGCCGCGACCTCCTCGGCGATCTTTTTCGTCTCGTCGGCAAGCTTGCTCGGCGGGATGAGCGTGTCGACCAGGCGCCAGTCACGCGCCCGTTTGCCGCGCACGCCTTCGGCGGTGGTGCAGAAGAAATCGGCGTGGTCGCGCCGCACCATCCGCTTGTCGACCAGCCGCGTCAGCCCGCCGGTGCCGGGCAGCACGGCGAGCAGGGGCAGCTCGGGCAGCGACACCGCACTCGATCCGTCGTCGGCCAAAAGGATCTGGTCGCAGGCCAGCGCCAGCTCGTAACCACCGCCGGCGGCGATGCCGTTGATCGAGCAGATGTAGCGCTGGCCGGAATGCTCCGACGCATCCTCGATGGCCAAACGTGTCTCGTTGGTGAATTTGCAGAAATTCACTTTGTGATCATGTGTCGAGAGACCCAGCATGTTGATGTTGGCGCCCGAACAGAAGACGCGGTCGCGCTGCGAACGGATCACCACGGCGCCGATTTCGGGATGCTCGAAGCGCAGGCGCTGCACGACGTCGGCTAGCTCGATGTCGACGCCGAGATCGTAGGAATTGAGCTTGAGCTTGTAGCCGGGCTGCAGGCCGGCATCCTCGTTCACGTCCATTGTGAGGTAGGCGACGCCGCCTTCGAGGGCGAGCTTCCAGTGCCGGTAGCGGTCCGGCTGGGTGCGGAAGTCGATCGGCGCGGCTTCGGCCATGGCGTTTCCTATATCTGTAATTCGGTACTGAAATACCTATTTACTTTCCGAGCTGCAAGCGCATCTTATGCTCATTCCGATGGTCGCGATCCGCCCCGCCCAAGCCTCTGATATACTGGCGATTTCCGCCCTGGACGCGCGGCTGACCGGGACATCGAAGCCCGATTACTGGCGCGAACGGCTGGCGCCCGGGCTGCATTTCCTCGTGGCCGAGAGCGACAAGGGCTTAGCGGGTTTCATCGCGGGCGAGGTGCGTGCCTGGGAGTTCGGCCAGCCACCCGCCGGCTGGGTGTTCGCCATCCAGATCGATCCCAGGCTTCGCCTCAAGGGAGTCGGCAGCCAGTTGTTCGACGCGCTCGTTGCGCGCTTCAAGGCCGCAGGCGTGACGAGGGTGCGCACACTGGTCGATCGCAAGGATCATCTCATTCTCTCGTTCTTCCGCGCGCAGGGCATGGTCGCGGGACCATCGCTGCAGCTCGACAAAGATCTCTCATGAGGGACCTGTCGTGAAGCTGCAGACGGCGACGCGTCTCGGTCTTTACGCCGTGCTCGAACTCGCGCGCGATCCCGACAAGACGCTCTCCTCCGCCGATCTTGCCGAGCGCTTTGGCGTGTCGAGCCATCATCTGGCGAAGGTGTTGGGCACGCTCTCCAACGCCGGACTGGTGCGCGGCGGGCGCGGCGCGTCCGGCGGCTATCGCTTCACCGGCAATCGCCGCCGCACGACTCTGATGGACATCGTGGCCCTGTTCGAGCCCGCACCGGGCAGCCGCGCCAAGGAGCCCGGCGAGGACACGGATATCGGCTCCGCGCTGCAGCGGGTCCTGATCGAGATCGACGAGATCGCCGAGGCGACCCTGCGGTCGATTTCATTGGAAACGATGTTGAAGAGCAAAGGTCCCTCGCTACGCTCGGGATGACAATTTCGGTGTGGGTCGAGACGTGCGCCACACTCCCGGTGTCATCCGCGGCGGAGTAACCTCCGCCTTGAGCGTAGCGAGGAACCTTTAGATCTTCTCTTGACTTTTATTGCAATTTCCGCAACAATGCTCGTCGTTGGGGACCCGGACCCTGGCATTTCACCGAAGCGCGGGGGCCACAGGAGACGCCGGACAGCGGGCCGGATCGAGCGTGGTGCGAGCACCACCCGCCACTAAAATCCCGCTAATTTTCTGTACTCTAACGGTTACCAGACGTAACCACCACTATATGTTGTGGTCAGGCTTTGCCCCAGCCGTCGCGAGTCTGCGGCAGCTTTTTCTTGAGCAGGGCGCCTGCCACCACGTTGCGCAGCACCTCGGCCGTGCCGCCGCCGATGGTGAACATGCGCACGTCGCGCGCCATGCGTTCGAGCGGCAGCTCACGCGAGTAGCCGCGGGCGCCGAAGAACTGCAGGGCGTCGTTCACCACCTGGATGGCGCTCTCCGAGGTGAAGACCTTGGCTTGCGCGGCCAGCAGCATGTCGGGGAAGCCGCCTTCGCCGGAGCGCGCGGCGTTGTAGACCAGCGCCTGGGCGGCCGACAGTTTGATCGACATGTCGGCCAGCTTCCATTGCAGGCCCTGGAACTCGTTGATCGGCCGGCCGAACTGCGTGCGCTTCTCCGACCAGTCGAGCGCCAGCTGGTAAGCGCCCTGGGCGATGCCGAGCGCCACCGTGGCGGCGCCGACCCGCTGGCTATTGTAGGCCGTCATCAGGTCGGCAAAACCCTTCTTGAGGCCGCGCGGCGGGATCACCAGCGACGACGGCGGCACGTCCATATCCTCGAAGTCGATCACGGCCTCGGGAATGCCACGCAGGCCCATGGTCGGCTCGCGCTTGGTGATCTTGAGGCCCTTGGTCTCGTCGCGGATGGCGAGGAAGCCGCCGATGCCCTCGTGGTTGCCCTTCTCGTCATAGACCTGGGCGAAGATCAGGTGCAGGCGCGACACGCCGCCGCCGGTGATCCAGTGCTTGCGGCCGTTGATGACGTAGCGGTTGCCCTTCTTGTCGGCGCGCGTGGTCATGCCGTTGGCGTCCGATCCGGCGTCGGGCTCGGTGATGCAGATGGCCGGTTTGTCGCCCGACAGCACCATGTCGGCTGCCATCTTCTTCTGCTCGTCGGAGCCATAGGCCATGACAGCGCTGATGGCGCCCATGTTGGTCTCGACGGCGATGCGGCCGGTGACGGCGCAGGCGGCCGACAGCGCCTCGATCACCAAGACGGCGTCGAGCCAGCCCTTGCCCTGGCCGCCGTACTGCGTGGGGATGGTCATGCCGATCAGCTTGGCGTCCTTCAGCAGCTCGACATTGTCCCAAGGATACTGCTCGGTGAGGTCGACCTCGGCGGCGCGCTTGGCGACGGGTCCTGCCGCCAGTTCTCGGGCGCGGGCCTGCAGCTTCACCTGGTCGGACGACAATCCGGAAAAGTTCATGACGGGTTTCCCTGGCCGTTGGGATCGACACTGAAGATGGCAACCTGCTCGCCGCGGCCGCGCACGGCGACGCTGCCGAGGCTTTCGAAAACAAATCGATCGCCGCAGGCCGCGCGCGTGCTCGCCGAGACCAGAATGCGCGTGCCGTGTTCCTTATTCAACGCCTCCAGCCGCGCCGCGAGGTTCACCGTATCGCCCAGCAGCGTGTAGCTCATGCGCTGACCTGCGCCGACCGAACCGCCGATCACGTGCCCGGTGCTGATGCCGATGCGGGTGGCGAGCGCCACGCCCTGGTCGCCGAAAGTGCGACTGCCGACCGCGAGCTGAATGTCGATCGCGGCGCGCACCGCTGCCACTGCATGGTCCTCGCAGGCCAATGGCATGTTGAAGGAGGCGAACAGGCCGTCACCGATGAAGGTGTTGACCACACCGCCATGGGCGCGGATCGGCTCCAGCACGGTCTCGAGATATTGATTGAGCGCCGCCACCAGCTCGTGCGGCGCGAGATACTCGGCGATGGTGGTGAAGCCCGCGATGTCGGTGAACAGGATCGTGGCCTCGCCCATCTCGCCGGCGAGCGTGCCTTCGCCCTGGCGGCGCAGGATGGTGGCGGCGACGCTCTCGTCGACATAGCGGCCGAAGGTCTCGCGGATCCGCTCGCGCTCGCGCAGGCCCTCGATCATGTCGTTGAACTGTCCGGTCAGCTCTCCGACCTCGTCGTTCGATGTCACCGGCGCCCGGATGTCGAGATCGCCGCCGGTGACCTTGGTCATGGCGCGTGAAAGGACGCTGAGCGGCCGCAGCAGGGAGCGGCCGATGAAATAGGCTGAGATCGTCACGCCGAATACGGCCGAGGCGACGTCTACCAAGATGTTGGCCTGTAGACGCTCGCCAGAGTAGGAGAAGAGGTGGACCATGATCGCTGCAAGCGGCGCGACGGAAATGACCAGCAGCGCCACCAGAAGCTTCAGCGTGTAACTGCCGAAGAACAGTCCAAGATTGTGGCCGTAGTGGGTGAAGATGAAGCCGCACAGGCTGGCGAGATAGTCGCTGACGACGAAATAGGTATAGGTGAAGTAAAAGGCCGAAAGGACGACACAGATCGTGATGAAGTCGGTGATGGTCGGTGATTGCAGCGCGGGCTTGTCCGAGGCTATCCACCAGGGCGTCGACGTTTGAAAGGCGACAACGGCGATCGCGAGCAGGCCGACATATCGCGCACTGAGCAGCGGCAGCTGTGTCAACCGCCGCTGGACGTCGTCGAACGCGATCTCGCCTACAAGAAAGCGCCGGATAGGGTCGAACAACTGCCGAGCGATCAGCCAGTTGGCGCCCCCCAACAGCAGGATGGTGCTGGAGGCTGGCCGCCACAGGCTCGACCAGGAATCGGTAGTCGCCGCAAAGATCACGTTGATGGTGAGGCTGAGGACGGCGACCGACGTCGCCATCCAGAGATAGCGCCGGCGGATTGCCGCGATGTCGGCCGCCGCGGCGGGCGAACTCATGCGGCGGGATCGATCCGATAGACGACGACGTTGCCCTGGTGGCCGCGCACGTCGGTTTCGCCCAGCCGCACGCAGGCGAGGCCGGCGCCGCCCGCTCTCACCGTGCTTTCGGTCGCGAGAATCAGTGTCCCGAAGTGCTTGTTGAGCTGTTCGACCCGCGACGCGATGTTCACGGCGTCGCCCAGCAGAGTGTAGCTCAGCCGGTCGGCGGCGCCGACCGTGACACCGATCACCGGCCCGGTGTTGATGCCGACACGGGTGCGCAACTGCACGCCGCCGGCGAACTTGACGGTTGCCAGGGCGCGCTGGATGTCCAGCGCCGCCCGAAGAGCGGCGGCCGCATGACCTTCCAGCGGCAGCGGCAGGTTGAAGCTCGCGAACAGGCCGTCGCCGATGAAGCTGTTCACCTCTCCGCCGTGGCGCTGGATCGCCGGCACCACGGTGCCGAGATAGGTGTTGAGGATGCTGGCGGTGTCTGCCGGTGTCAGCCGCTCCGACACGCCGGTGAAGCCCTCGATGTCGGTGAACATCAGGGTCGCGTCGGCCACGGTAGCGACGGCGCGACCGGTGCGTCGCTTGTCGTCAAGGATCGCCGATGCAACGCTCTCACTGACATACTTGCCGAACGTGTCGCGCAGATATTGGCGTTCCGACAGGCCTTCGACCATCTGGTTGAAGCCGCCGGTCGCGCGGCCGACCTCGTCGTCCGAGGTGACGGGCAGGCGGATGGTAAGATCGTTGTCGGCGACCCGACGCATGCCGTGGTCCAGTCGGGTGATCGGCCGGGTCAATGCCCGCGAGATCCAGTAGTAGATCGTGATGGCGCCGACGAACGATGCCGTCACGTCGACCGTGGCTTCACGCAACAGTCGGGCGCCGTCGTAGCTTGCGATGTCGCCCGCCAGCAGGGCGATGGCGGCAAAGGATACGAACAGCACGGCGACGCCGACCTTGCGGCGAAACGCGCCGTGGAACGTGCCGATGTTGACCTTCTTGTATTGAAAAAGATGCTCGCAGAGTTGGTCGAGATAGGCGCTGACCACGAAAAATGTGAGCACGACGTTGAAGCTGGTCACCACGAAGAAGGTGGTGATCGTGTCGATCCAGGCCGCGACCTCGATGGTGGCGCCGAAGGTGACACCGATGCGCGGCGAGAGCAGGCGTAGCGCCATCATCGGCGCATAAAGGCAGGCGACGACCAGCGCCGAATGGCGCGGCAGGCTCGCCAACCTTTGCTCGATCTCGCCGAAGCCAATCTCGCCGGCGAGGAAGCGCTGCACCGGGCGGATCAGCAGATAGGCGCCCAGCCCGACGCCGCCCAGCAGGAAACCTGCCGATACCGTCGCCATCGGCAGCAGGGCGAACGGATCGTTTTCGATCGCGACGTAGACGGCGGAGGTGACCAGATCGATCAGAAACGGCACCGACATCGCCAAGTAATAGCGACGCACGATGGTGCGGGACGCCCGGTCGGGCGCTGCGTCGGACAATGCCGTCATGACGGCGGGTATAGAGCGGATCGGGTCGGAGCGAAACGCCCCGATCCGCAACCCTAGGNNGCAGCTTCACGTCGGCTGCCCGATTGAAGGCGACCCAGTTGCCCTCCCAGGCGCCGAACAGCGCCTTGTGCGCCGCCACGACCTTGGGGTCGGTCATGCCGAGATTGGTCGGCGGCTCTTCCAGCACGACCTTGCGCACGTCGGCAGGATCGACCGGCGTCCAGCCGGTGGCCGACAGCCAGACTTCGGCTCGGCAGTGCTGCGCCTTGCTGACGATCTCGGAGCCGGCACCCAACGCCTTGAAGCCGAATTCCGACGGCACGACGCGGATGCCGTAGACGTCGCGTGCCGGCAGTCCGACCGAACGGGCCAACCCGACGAATAACGCGTTGAGGTCGGCACACTTGCCATTGAGATTGCCGGTCTTGATCATGAAGGAAACGTCGCCGATGCCGCAACCTATGGTCTTGGCATTGCGGAAGGTGTTCTCGACCACCCACTCGTAGAGCGCCCGCGCCTTGGTCACGTCGCTCGTCTTGCCATGCACGATTTCCTCGGCGGTCTCCTTGATCAGGCCGCTGGTCGGGATGAACTCGGTGGCGGCAAGGCTCAGCTTGCGCTCCTCGTCGCTGAGCGGGGTTATCGACATGGGCATGGCGGCGAAAGCCGACCGATTCTGCGTCTGCACTTGCGCCGTCACCTCGACAATCGGGCTCTGCTGGTCAGCGGCCCATTCGACCCGGAGCATCTCGGCGCCGTACTTGGGCTCGCGCACCCGTTCGGCGAGTTTGGCGTTGCCCGTCCAGCTCACGTTGCCGGGGCGCTGCCAGTCGGCGCCCTCGAAAGTCGGCAACGGAATCCATGCCTTGGTGACGCCGATCATCGGCTCGACACGTGTCGTCAACGCGAAGGTGCGCCATCCCTTGGGCATCGGATTGAAGATTGTTTCGGCCGAAGCCAGGCGTGGCACGAGGCCAACGGCACCGGCGGCAAGACCGGTCTTCAGAATGTTGCGGCGATTCATCTTGGACTTTCTCCCCATAGCTGTTCACGCCGGGGAGGGGCGGGCGCTCCCGTCGTCGGGAACCACCAGGACCATCCCGCATCAACCCGCGCCGCACGCGACAGCGGTCTGTACCGGAAGAGGGCAGAATTGCAGGGCGGTGGGCCCGGCGTCAACAGTCGGTCATAGCCCGAGATAGGCCTGGCGCACGCGGTCGTTGGTCAGGAGTTCCGAGCCGCGGCCGGAAAGCTCGATGCGGCCGTTTTCCAGGACATAGCCGCGATGGGCGATCTTGAGCGACGCCATCACGTTCTGCTCGACCAGCAGGATGGTGAGGCCTTCCTCGTTCAGTCGCCGCACGATGCGGAAGACTTCCTGCACGATGGTGGGTGCGAGGCCAAGCGAGGGCTCGTCGAACATGATCAGCCGCGGCTGGCCCATCAGGCAGCGGCCGATCGCCAGCATCTGCTGCTCGCCGCCGGACAAGGTGCCGGCCGCTTGCTTGGCCCGTTCGGCGAGCCGCGGAAACATCGCGAAGACGCGGTCGAGTGTGGCCTTCTCGGCAGCGCGGGCGCGTTTGGGGGCGGCGCCCATCTCCAGGTTTTCGAGCACCGTTAGGTTGGGAAACACCTGGCGGCCTTCGGCGACATGGCCGATGCCAGCCTCGCAGAGGCGATGGCTCGGCCAGCCGGCGATATCGATACCGTCGAAGCGCACTTTGCCTCGCGCCGGCTTCTCGATGCCGTGGATGGCGCGAATCAGCGAGCTCTTGCCCGCGCCATTGGCGCCGACGATGGCCACGATCTCGCCGGCGGCGATGTCGAGTGAGACGCCCGCCAGCGCCTGGGCATCGCCATAGTAAAGATCGAGATCCTCGACCTGCAGCAACGGCCCGTTCACGACGCGTCCTCCTCGCCGAGATAGACGTCGAGCACGCCCTGGTGGCGCGCGATCTCCTGCGGCGTTCCCTCGGCGATCTTCTCGCCATAGCTCACCACCACGACTTGCGCCGCCAGCGCCATGACGGCGCGCATGACATGCTCGATCAGCAGGATGGTGATGCCGCTTTGCCCGTTGAGCTCGCGCAGGAAGGCCACCATGACGTCGATCTCGGTGGGACGCAGCCCCGCCATCACCTCGTCGAGCAACAGCAGTTTGGGCTCGGTCGCCAGCGCCCGCGCCACTTCCAGCCGTTTGCGGTCGGGCAGGGTGAGGTTCTCGGCCATCTGGTGGCGGCGGTCGTGCAGACCAAGGCGTGACAGGATGGCCTCGGCGCTGGCGCGCGCCTCGGCCACTCTCGGCCGGCGATGCAGCGCGCCGATCGTGACGTTTTCCACCACGCTCAGCCCCTTGAAGGGCCGCACGATCTGAAAGGTCCGGCCGACGCCCGCGTCGCAGGCGCGATCCGGCCTGAGGCCGGAAATGCGTTTGCCGTCCAGGGCGACGGTGCCGGCATCGGGCGCGAAGACACCGGCGATCATGTTGAAGATCGTTGTCTTCCCCGCTCCGTTCGGGCCGATCAGGGCGTGAATGGCGCCGGCCGGCACGGCGAAGCTGACATCGTGCACGGCACGCAGGCCACGGAAGCTTTTGCCGATACTGTCGATCTCGAGCCGCGCGCCGCTCATGGCCGCCGCTCCGCGATCCCGAGCCTGGCGGCGAACCACGGCCACAGTCCGGCCGGGCGGTACATCACGATGATCAAGAGCGCCAGCCCATAGAAGATCTGCTTGAGACCGGCGATGTGGAAGATCTCGCTGGCGTCGGTGAAAATCTCGCCCAGCCCGGTCAGCACGACGGCGCCGACGATCGGGCCGAACAAGGTGCCCAAGCCGCCGATGATCGGCGCCAGGGTCATCTCGATCGAGCGGCCGACGGAGAACGCGGTCTCGGGGAAGAGGTTGTTGTAGTAGAAGGCGTTCCACACGCCGGCGACCGCGGTAAGGGCGGCGGAAATCATCACCGCCAGCATCTTGCAGCGCAGCACCGGCACGCCGACCGCTTGTGCGGCCTCGGCATCCTCGCGGATGGCGAGCCAATAGCGGCCGAGCCGGCTTTCGAGCAGCGCGCGGCAGAGCACGAACGTGCCGGCCGCGAGAATGAGAATCGCGTAATAGAAGAGGAGCGGTCCGCCGCGCAGGTTGGCGATATCGGTGACGTTGCGCTCGACCTTGAGGAAGAGGCCACCCGAGCCGCCGGCCCACGGCCAGTTGTCGAAGCCGATCCGTGTGAACTCGGCGAAGGCGATGGTGAGCAGGGCGAAATAGACGCCGGCCAGGGAGAATCGAAAGCCGAGATAGCCGACAACGGCGCCGGCGGCGACGGCTGCTGCAATGGCGATGAACACGCCGAGCCACGGCCCCAGGCCATAGTGAAAGTACAATCCGGCCGCCGCGTAGCCGCCCAAGCCGGCGTAGAGCGCGTGACCGAGCGAGAGCTGACCGGCGAAGCCCATCATGATGTTCCACGCCTGGCCGACACAGGCGAAGTAGAGCATGAGGATCAGGACCGACAGTGCGTAGTTGCCGAGCAGCGCCGGAGCCGCAATCAGCAGGGCAAGCAGGATTGCCAGCGCCCACAGGATACGGGACGAAACGCCGGCGATCAGGCCGCGCAGCCAGGTCATCGGGCGTCCTTGCGGCCGAGCAGACCCTGTGGCCGCAGCAGAAGAACCAGGATCAGCAGGCCGAAGCTGAACATGCTCTTGAGCGACGGCTGCAGCAGCAGGCCCGCGACCGCCTCGCTGACGCCGATCAACAGGCCGCCCAACAGGGCGCCGGTCATGCTGCCGAGTCCGCCCACGATCACGATCACGAAGGCGAGCAGGGTGTATTCGGCAGCAAGAAACGGCGTCACCGGTATGATGGTGATCATCAACGCGCCGGCAGCGCCGACGCAGGCCGCACCAATGCCGAAGGTGACGGCGTAGAGGCGGCGCACGTCGAGGCCGACGACCAGTGCCCCCATGTGATTGTCGGCGGCGGCGCGGATCGCCTTGCCGATCCGCGTTCGCGTGAAGAACAGCCACAACAGGCCCGCGATCGCCATGGCGGCGAACGCGGCGTGCACGCGGACGGCGTCGAACACCAGCGGACCCAGCTCATAGGAGTCGAACTGCGACTCGAGCTGGATGCCACGCGAGTCGGGCCCGGCGATCGCCAGGCAGCCGTTGACCAGCAGGGTCGCTATGGCGAGCAGCAATAGGAACTGCTGGTGCTCGGGCCGGTTGATGAACGGTGAGATCAGACCGCGCTGCAGGCCGTATCCCAGGCCGAAGAACAGCAGCGCGATCAGCGGCAGACTGAAGAGCGGGGTGAGCTCGGCATAGTCGAACGCCACCCAGGCTAGGTACATGCCGACGACCATCATCTCNNTGGGCGAGCGAAAGAAGGAAGTCCTGGGTCAATGGGCCAGCGCGTCAGACCCGGCGCTTGTCGTTCCAGCCCGGCTCCGGGAAGACCAGCGGCGCGGCCGCCGATTCGAGCGGCATCACGACCGTCGGCTTGCGCTTGAGGTTCTGCACGGCTGCCGCCTTGATGCCGACATTCTGCCCCTTGGCGTCGAACTGGATCGGCCCGCCGATGATGACGTGTTGGTCGATCTTGACCTTGCGCAGCGCCTCCATCAGCGCCTCAGGCTTGGTCGACTTGGCGGCCAGCCAGGCGTGGGCCGCGATCAGCATCGCCTCGAAGGTGAAGCCGCCGTTGATGTCGAGCTGGTCGTTGGGGAATTTGGCGGCGTGCCGTGCCTCGAGTGACGTGGTCATCGCCGACTTCGGATCGAGCCACGGCACGTTGGAGATGTGGAACTCGCCATACTTGCCCATGGTCTTGAGGAAGTCCTGCTCGTAGAGGCCGGGCGAGCCGGGGTTCATCACCGCCATCGGCTCCCAGCGCTGCTTGACCAGCTCCTGGATCATCAGCTTGGCGTCGTTCAGCCGGCACACCGGCATCAGCATGTCGGCCTTGGTGGCCTTGGCCTTGGCGACCTCGACCGAGAGATCCTTGGCCGCGGCGTCATAGGTGATTATGTCGACCAGCTCGTAGGGCATATCGAACTTGGGGAACATCGCCTTGATGCCGCCGATCATCGCCGTGCCGAACGTGTCGTTGAGGCTGAGCAGCACGGCGGTCTTGGGCGTCGTGCCCGAGGCCTTGAAGGTTTCCTTGTGCAGGTTGAACGCGCCGCCGATCAGCATCGGCGCCGTCGGGAAATTGCGGACGATGAACTTGTAGCCCGACTCGGTGATGGGCGGTGCCGCAGCAATGTTGACGATCAAGGGAACGCCGCGCTGCTCGGCTACCTGGGCGATGGCGATGGTCTGGCCGGAATCGAAAGCGCCGACCAGCACGTGCGCGCCGGCTTCGATCGCCTTCTCGGCCTGGGTGCGCGAGACATCAGGCTTGGACTCGGTGTCGTAGTTCACGATCTCGAGCTTGGCTGCGATCTTCATGTCGGCCAGCACGTCGTTGGCGACGTCGGCGCCGCGCTTGCAGGCCTGGCCGATCAGCGCCTGGCCGCCTGACGTCGGCAGCAGCAGCGCCACTTTGAGGTTGGCCGGCGACTGGGCGAAACCGTAACGCAGCGGTAGCGGCGCACCGATCAGGGCGGCGCCGGCGACGGTGGCGCGGCCGAGGTTACGGCGGGTGAAGCTTTTTTTGTTGGTCACGTGACCCTCCCTGTGCTTTGGCAGGTCGGACTATAGAGGCGGCGCGTGGGGCGTGCTAGTTCGACGGGTATGACAGTGACGTTGGCCGACCTCAATCAGATGGCCCCTGCGGCCTTCGCGGCAGCGGTCGGCGAGACCTTCGAGCTGGCGCCCTGGGTTGCCGAGGCGTGCCAAGCCAGGCGGCCTTTCTCGACGGTAACCGACCTGCACGCAGCGATGATGGGAGCCGTCCGCGCCGCGCCGCGCGAGACGCAGCTTTCCTTCCTGCGCCAACACCCTGACCTGGCTGGTAAGGCGGCCCGCGCCGGCGCGATCACCGACGATTCCAGAAGCGAACAGGCAAGTGTCGGGCTCGACACGCTGTCGGAGGAGGAGTTCGCGCGTTTTCATCACTTGAACGATGCCTACAAGGCAAAATTCGGGTTCCCCTTCATCGTCTGCGTGCGTCGCCACACCCGCGATTCGATCCTGGCGCAATTCGAGCGCCGATTACCGAACGATGTTGCGACAGAATTCGCCGCCGCCCTTCAGGAGGTTTTCTACATCACGCGTTTGCGCATGGCGGCTAAGGTGAAGGGCGAGGGCATGCCCAAGGTCGACGGCCGGCTCAGCACCCACGTGCTCGACACCCACGCTGGACGTCCCGCTGCCGGTCTTGCAATCGAGCTTTACGAGCAGGTCGGCGATCGCTATATCCGTATAGCTACAGCGGTCACGAATGCCGACGGCCGTACCGACAAGCCCTTGATCGGCGACCGCCCGCTTCCCATAGGTCGGTACGAGCTGCGATTTGCCGTCGGCGACCATTTCCGCAGCAGGGGTATCGATGGCGGCGATCCGCCGTTCCTCGATATCGTGCCTTTGCGCTTTTCGATCGCCGAGCCGGAGGGGCATTATCATGTCCCGCTGCTCTGCACGCCCTGGAGCTATTCGACCTATCGCGGAAGCTGAAAGAAAACGGAGGATGCCATGACCTACAACGATGTCTCCTTGATGATCGACGGCGCCTGGACCAAGGGCGCCAAGGGTCGGACGATTCCCGTGATCAATCCGGCCACCGAAGAAGTGATCGGCCAGGTCGCCCATGCCGAGATCGCCGACCTCGACCGCGCGCTCGCCGCTGCCGACAAGGGCTTCAGGCAGTGGAAGAAAGTCTCAGCCTTCGAGCGCTACAAGATCATGCGCAAGGCAGCCGACCTGATGCGCCAGCGACTCGATGAGATCTGCACGATCATGACCATGGAGCAGGGCAAGCCGCTCTATGAGGCCAAGGTCGAGACGAACCTCGCCGCCGATATCATCGACTGGATGGCCGAGGAAGGCCGCCGCACCTACGGTCGCCTGGTCCCGGCGCGCGCCGAGAACGTCTATCAGATGGTGATCAAGGAGCCGGTCGGCCCGGTCGCTGCCTTCACGCCGTGGAACTTCCCGATCAACCAGGTCGTGCGCAAGGCCTCGGCGGCGCTGGCGACGGGCTGCTCGATCATCATCAAGGGACCGGAAGACGCGCCAGGCTCGTGTGCCCAGCTCATCAAGGCTTTCGTCGATGCCGGCGTTCCGGCAGGCGTCATCCAGCTCGTCTACGGCGTGCCGTCGGAGATCAGCGAGTATCTGATTCCCCATCCGATCATCAAGAAGGTGACTTTCACGGGCTCGACGCCGGTCGGCAAGCAACTGGCGGCTCTGGCCGGCAAGCACATGAAGCGCGTCACCATGGAACTGGGCGGTCACGCACCGGCCATCGTGTTCGAGGACGCCGAGCTCGAGCAGGCAGTCAATGTCCTGGGCGCCAACAAGTTCAGGAACGCCGGCCAGGTCTGCGTTGCGCCGACGCGTTTTCTCGTCCACGAGAAGGTCTATCCCGAGTTCGTCGAGCGCTTCACCGCCTATGCCAAGAACATGAAGGTCGGCAACGGGCTCGACGCCGACACCAAGATGGGCCCGCTGGTCGCCGAGCGGCGACTCCACGCCATGGACACTTTCATGAACGATGCGCTCGCCAAGGGCGCCAAGGTCCAGACCGGTGGCAAGCGCCTGGGCAATAAGGGCTACTTCTACGAGCCCACCGTGCTCACCAATGTGGCGCCCGACTCGAAGATCATGAACGAAGAGCCGTTCGGCCCGTTGGCGCCGATCATGCCGTTCAAGGATTTCGACGGCGTGATGAAGGAAGCCAACCGTCTCGCCTGGGGCTTGGCGGCATACGCCTACACCAAGAACACCAAGACCGCGGCGGCGGTGGGCGCCGCGCTCGAAAGCGGCATGGTGTCGATCAACCACCATGGCCTCGCCCTGCCCGAAGTGCCGTTCGGCGGCATCAAGGATTCTGGCTACGGCTCGGAAGGCGGCCTCGAGGCGCTCGAGGCCTACCTCAACACCAAGTTCGTGAGCCAGCTCGGCATGTGACAGGCAGTGCAGCTGCCTGTCATCCTGAGCGAAGCGAAGGATCTTTCTCGGCGCGGCGCCCGCGCTTCGGTCGCTTCGCTTTCTGCAGCGCTACACGCCGCCAGGCGCTCCGCTAGCGGAGCGCCTCCATCAATTCACTTTGGCGCCGGAGGCTATGATCACCGGCGCCAATTTCTTTTCGTCGGCGAGTCGGAACGCGGCAGCGTCGGCCGGGCTCAGCCACAGCGGCGTTGCACCCTGGGCGAGAAAGGCGGTCTTCAGCACGTCGCTCGCCAATGCCTTCTTGGCCAGTGCCGAGGCCTTGGCGACCACGACCGGCGGCAGGCCTGCGGGGCCGCACAAACCGCCCCAGGAGGTGATCTGAAAGCCTGGATAGAAGTCGTTCATCGGCGGCAATTCCGGTGCGACCGGGCTGCGCTCGAGCGACGTCACCGCAAGCCCTCTGAGCTTGCCCGCCTTGTACTGCGGCAGCGGTCCCGGGATGTTGTCGAACTCCATGTCGACCTGGCCTGCCAGCAGATCCTGCAGGGCCGGCGCGCCGCCGCGATAGGGCACATGGACCATGTTGAGGCCTGCATACTGTTTCAACATCTCACCACAGATGTGCGGGCTGGTTCCCGCTCCGCCCGAGGCGAAGGTGTATTTGCCTGGGCTTGCCTTCACCAGCGCAACCAGCTCCGGCACCGACTTCGCCGGGATGTCAGGCCTCACGACGAAGATGTTCGGTACCTGCCACAGCATGCTGATCGGCGTGAAGTCCTTCTCCGCATCGAACGGCAGCTTCGAGTAGAGCGTAGGCGAGATCGCGTGGCTCGCGATGCTCATCAGCCCCAGCGTGTAGCCGTCGGGCGTCGACTTGGCGATCGCGTCGGCGCCGACATTGCCGCCGGAGCCACCCTTGTTCTCGACGATAAACTGCTGGCCCGTCAGTTCGCTCAACTGCTGACAGACGACGCGCGACAGCACGTCCGTCGCGCCGCCTGCCGGAAAGAGGTTGATGTAGCGGACCGGCTTGTTCGGCCAATCATCCGCGGCACGCGCAATACCCGACGCGAGGTACGGAGTGGCCAACGCGCCACCCACGACAGCAAGCGCCCTCCGACGGGGCATAACTACCCTGATCATATCAACGCCTCCCGTTTACTTCATTTATTGAGAGTCATTTTATACGGACGGCTGGGTTGATGTACATCTGTTGAATCGAGAGACTGGGCAAACACACGAATCGCGGGGGAGTCGAGCATGCCGGATCGCGACGATCTTGGGGGCGCATGGCGGGTGCCGCCCAGTCGCTACCTTGCCGGACGGCCGGCGGAATTCGTCGTCGGCGCCCCGACGTCGAGCTACGTCGCGATGCCGGACGGCTGCCGGCTGGCTGTCGATGTCATTTTACCCAATGGCGATGCCGGCAAGCGCTGGCCGACGGTGCTGATCCTGACACCTTATATACGGCGCTTTCAGCTGGCGCCGGGGGTGAACGACGTCGAGCCGTCGCCCAACAGCTATCGCTACCGCGACATGTTCGTGCCGCGCGGTTATGCGCTGGTCGTGGTCGATGCCCGCGGCACCGGGGCAAGCTTCGGCACCCGCGATTCCTTCCGCTCGCCGCGTGAGCGTGAGGACTATCGGACCATCGCCGACTGGATCGTGGCCCAGCCGTGGAGCGACGGCGCGATCGGCGCCACCGGCATCTCCTATCTGGGAGCGGCCTGCGATTTTCTGGCCAGCACCGGCCACAAGGCGGTCAAGGCGATCGCGCCGCTGTTTGCCGTCTGGGACACCTGGACCGACAATTATTATCCCGGGGGCATGCTGATCAAGCGCCTGGCGCTTGTTTACGACGAGCTGATGCTGGCGCTCGATCATGACCGGCGCGATCTGCGCAGCAAGTTCAGCTACTTCGCCAATCCGGCGCTTCTGGGTCCGATGCCGGTCGACGCCGACCGTGACGGCTCCCTGGCGCGCGAGGCGATGAAGGGCCATCTTGCGAATTTTCGCATGCCCGACTTCATCACCGAGTTCAAATGCCGTGACGATGCACTGCCATACGATCCCGGTTTCACCAGCGCGTCGTTCAGCCCCTACAACTATCTCGACGAGATTCCGAAGGACGTGGCGGTCTATGCCATCTCGGGCTGGATGGACGGCGCGGGCTATGCCAACGGCGCGCTGTCGCGTTTCCTCACCCTGCCCAACAAGCACAAGCGTGTGCTGCTCGGGCCATGGGACCATGGCGCGCGCGTGAATGCCTCGCCGTGGCGGGCACGTCAGGAACCGGAATTCCCGGTGCTGGGCGAGGTGCTGCGCTTCTTTGACCAGCATCTCGCCGGACGCCCGACCGGCCTCGACCAGGAGGACCCGATTCACTATTTCGCCGTCCATGCCGAGGAATGGCGTGGCGCCAAATCCTGGCCGCCGGTGACGGGCAGCCAGCGCTTCTACACCGCACCTGGCCGGCAATTGGCCGCGGCGCAGCCCAATGACGACACATCGGACAACACTCGCGCCGACTTCACGGCAGGTAGTGGAACGCAGACGCGTTATGAGCGCATCGCCGGCATCGAGGCGACGTCTTATTACGCCGACTGGTCGGAGCGCGAGCCGAAGCTGCTCGGCTTCACCACGCCGCCGCTCGAGTCACCGCTCGAGATCGCCGGTCACCCCGTCGTGTCGCTGTGGCTGTCTGCCAGCGAACCGGATGCCGCAGTCTTCGTCTACCTCTCCGAGATCGAGCCTGACGGCGTCTCGCGCTACGTCACCGAGGGCGTGCTGCGCGCCATCCACCGCGCCGAGGCTCCTTGCCCGCGCAACTACCGAACGACCTGGCCGTGGCGGAGTTTCGCCCGCAAGGATGCCCGGCCGATGCCGATCGGCGAGCCGCAGCTCCTGCGTTTCGCGTTGTTACCGACGGCGTGGCGTTTCGCCAAGGGCAGCCGCCTCAAACTGTCGATCGCCGGCGCCGACTCGGATCATTTCGCCCAGACACCGCACGGCCGTCCGCCGCTGCTGACCGTCCATAGCGGTGGCGACAAGTCGAGCATCCTCGAATTGCCGATCGCGGAGGCCTGACATGAGGAGCCCGCTCTGGTTCATCGTGGCCGGTGCGATCGCGCTGGGTGGGATCGCCGGCGCAGTGTTCTATGTGCAACCGCGGCTCGGCGGCATCGAGGCGCGGTTGATGCGCGTCGTGGTGCCCGGAAGCGCCGTGCTGACGCTCCGCGAAGCCGGCCGATACACCATTTATCACGAGCGCAAGAGCGTTGTGGACGGCCGCTACTACGCCTCGGAGCGGGCCGACGGGCTCAGTCTGCGGCTCGTCGGCGAAGCGACCGGTGCAGTCGTGCCGCTGTCGGAGTCGGCGGGCAACAGCACGTACGCAGTCGGCAATCGCGAAGGCACGTCGATATTCACTTTCACCATGTCTCAGCCTGGCAGCTACCGGCTCATCGGCGAGCTGCCCGGTGGCCGCGCTGAACCGAAAGTGGTGCTGGCTGTCGAGCACGGCATGTTGGGTGCGATGTTCCAGACGGTCCTCGGTGCCATCGCAATCGTGTTCGGCAGCCTCGCGGCGGCGGGTGCCATCGTCGGCGTCACGATCTGGCAACGGACGAAGGTTAAGACCTAGGTCTCCGCTCCACCGTTCACCTGGATCATCTGGCCGTTGATGTAAGCGCCCGCGTCGGAGACCAGCAGCCGCGCCGCAGCCGCGACCTCGACTGGCGTGCCCATGCGGCCGAGCGGGACCCGGCCGATCGTCTGGGCGCGCGCTTGCGCCGAGGCGTTGTTCTCCGCGACATCCGGTGCGATCGGGCCGGGCGAGATGGCGTTGGTCGTTATGCCCTTCGGTCCGAACTCCATGGCTAGCGCCTTGGTCAGGCCCCACACGCCGTGCTTGGCGACCGAAACCGGCGTACGTCCGGCGTGTCCGTGGATGGCATTCATGCCAGTGAAATTGACGATACGACCCCAACCCTTCTTCACCATGGTTGGCAGGCAGGCGCGCGCGAGCCACACTGCGGCATCGAGGTCGACGGAGATGATGCGCCGCCACTCGGCTTCGCTGATCTCCAGGAATGGCTTGTTTGGCCGGAGCGCTGCGTTGTTCAGCAACGCATCGACCGAGCCGAATGCTTTGATTGCCTCGTCGGCGATGCGCTTGCATTCCTGGGGATTGCCGACATCGCCCATGACGACGATCGCCTTGGCACCGAGCTTCTTGGCCTCCTTGGCGACCGCCTCGCAGGCGGCTTTATTGCTCGAGCCGTTGATCACGACGTTGTAGCCGTCCGCGGCAAGGCCGAGCGCGCAGGCGCGGCCGATATTGCGGCCGGCGCCGGTGATGAGAGCGGTCTTTTTCGCTGCGGCCATCAGATCACGCCGCCGGCGCGCAATGCCTTGATCTTCTTGGCGTTGAGGCCCAGGCTCTTCAGCACAGCGTCGGTGTGCTGGCCGAGCTCGGGTGTCGGCTTCAGATGTTTGGGTTGAGGGGAGGCCGAAAGGTTGATCGGCTGGCCGACGACCTTGATCGTGCCAAGCTTGGGATGCTTCACGGCGCGGGCGATGCCGAGATGCTTGACCTGCGGCTCATCGAAGGTCTTGTCGATGGTGTTGATCGGTCCGCACGGCACGCCCGCCTTGTTAAGCGCTTCGATCCAGTGCGCCGAGGTGTTGGTCCTGGTGAGCGCGGCGATGCGCTCGTTCACCGCCTTGCGGTTCTGCGAGCGCAGGCTGGGCGTTACATGCTCGGGATGGTCGACCAGCTCGGGCGCGCCCAGCGCCTTGGCGCAGCGCTTGAACAGGTTGTCGCCAGATGCTGCGATGTTGATGTGGCCGTCGCTGGTCGGGAACACGCCGGTCGGGATGCCCGTGGGATGGTCGTTGCCGGCCTGCTTGGCGACCTCGCCCTTGATCAGCCAGCGCGAAGCCTGGAAGTCGAGCATGAAGATCTGCGCTTCGATCAGCGAGGTGTGCACCCACTGGCCTTTGCCGGTGCGTTCGCGGTGAAGCAGCGCCAGGATAATCGCCTGGGCGAGCAGCAGACCCGAAGTCAGATCGGCAATGGGAATGCCGACCCGCATCGGGCCGCGTCCGGGTTCGCCGGTGATCGACATCAGCCCGCCCATGCCCTGGGCAATCTGGTCGACGCCCGGACGTGCCGCATCGGGCCCGCTCTGGCCGAAGCCCGCGATCGAGCCGTAGATGATCTTGGGATTGACCTTCTTCATCGACTTGTAGTCGACCTTCAGGCGATACTTCACGTCCGAGCGGTAGTTTTCGACGATGACGTCGGCCTTCTTGGCGAGCTTCATGAAGATCGCGTGGCCCTCCTTGCTCTTGAGGTTGAGCGTCATCGCCTGCTTGTTGCGATGCAGGTTCTGGAAGTCGAAGCCGTGGCGGGAGCCGCCCATCTGATCGGTCTTGGCATCGGAGGGCTGCTCGATCTTGATGACGTGGGCGCCCCAGTCGGCGAGCTGGCGCACCGCCGTCGGGCCGGCGCGGTGAGCCGTGAGGTCGAGGACCTTGAGATGGGAAAGAGGAAGCTTGGCCATGTCGATTACCGTCCCTTGAACATCGGTTTGCGTTTTTCCATGAAGGCACGGCGGCCTTCCTTGAAGTCGTCGCTGTCGAAGCAGGCTTCCGTCATCTTCTCGAGTTTCTTGTGGTCCTGCTTGCTCTCGGGCTTGGCGATCTCGCGGGCGGCAGCCTTGGCGAGGGCGATGGTGAGCGGCGCGTTCTGGGCGATGGCATCGGTCGTCTTGGCGACCAGCGCATCGAGTTCGGCGTCGGGGGCGACGGCGTTCACCAGGCCCATCTCGTAGGCCTCCTTGGAGGAATACTGCTTGGCCGTGAACAGGAACTCCATGGCGCGCGGCAAGCCGACGATGCGCGACATCCGTTCGATGCGCATGAAGCCGTAGCCCAGACCGAGTTTGGCGGCCGGCACGCCGAAGCGCGCGCCTTCGTTGCAGAAACGCATGTCGCAGCAGGCCGCGAGATTCATGCCGCCGCCGATGCAGTAGCCGGTGATCTTGGCGATGGTGGGCTTGGGGAAGTCGTAGAGCGCTTCGTAGCCCCGTTTGGAGATCGACTCGTAGCGGACCTGGGCCTCGGCGTTGGCACGCTCGCTTTCGAACTTGGAGATGTCGGCGCCCGAGACGAAGGCCTTGCCGCCGGCACCGCTCACCATGACACAGCGGATTTCGGGGTCCTTTTCGTAGTCCTTGAGGTGGCCAACAAAGGCCTCCCACATGTCGAGCGAGACGGCGTTGAGCTTGGCCGGGTTGTTGAAGACGACGTGGCCGACATTGCCCTCCCGTCGCCCGTAGATCTTCTGTTCCTGCATGACCCGGACCCTCCGATTAAGGCCGGCAATATAGCGCGCGTCCGGCGATTTGAATAAGGTGTGAAGGCAGGGAGGAAAAGTGGCCTCAGTAGAACTGAAGGGCCTTGGCAAGCGCTACGGCGAGGCCGTTGCTGTCGAGGACGTGTCTTTGAACATCGCGCATGGCCAGCTGGTCTGCCTGCTCGGCCCGTCGGGCTGCGGCAANNTGGCCGCACATGACGGTGGCCGAGAACGTGGCCTATGGCCTGAAGATCCGCAAACTCGACAAGGCGACGATCGAGGCCAAGCTCAAGGCGATCCTGTCGACGACTCGGCTCGAGGCGCTGAGCGGCCGCTATCCCGGTGAGCTGTCGGGCGGCCAGCAGCAGCGCGTGTCGCTCGCGCGCGCCCTGGTGGTCGAGCCGGAGACCTTGCTGCTCGACGAGCCGCTCAGCAATCTCGACGCCAACCTGCGCGAGGAGATGCGTTTCGAGATTCGCCGGCTGCACGACCGCTACCGCTACACCACGGTCTATGTCACGCACGACCAGGCCGAGGCGATGACAACTTCCGACCTGATCGCCGTCATGAATCACGGCCGCATCGAGCAGCTCGGAACGCCGGAGGAGATCTACGAGCGTCCGCGCTCGGAGTTCGTTGCCCGCTTCATCGGCGGCAGCAACATCCTGATGGGCAAGGCGATCGATAGGACGCGCATCGCCGTCAGCGGCGGCACGCTGCGGACGAGCGGCCGTGATTTGACGGTAGGCGAGACGGCGTCGATGTCGGTGCGCCAACATGAGATCGAAATCATGACGGCTGTTCCGGCAGGCCGCGAGAACGTGCTTCACGCCGTCGTCAGTCGCCAGGTCTTTCTCGGCGCGGCGCGCGACTATACGATCGCGCTCGGCGACAAGACCGAACTCAGGGTGACGGCGGCTCCCCACCAGAACATCGCGCCCGGCCAGGAGGTCTGGCTGCATCTGCCAACCGAACGCTGCCGGGCTCTGACGGGAGGAAACGACGCATGACCAAGAAGGTGACGCGACGTAATGTACTGGCAGCTTCTGCGGCAGTGGCGGCTGGTTCGTTCATAACGCCGGTGCGCGGCGCGCCGCCGGAGGCGCAGAAGATCACGCCGGAGCTGATCGAGGCCGCCAAGAAGGAAGGTAAGGTGACCTGGTACACCTCCGTCGACCTGCCGCTCAGCGAGAAGGTCGCCAAGGCGTTCGAGGCCAAATATCCCGGCATCGCCATGAAGGTCGAGCGATCGGGAGCGGAGCGCAACTTCCAGCGCATCGGCCAGGAATATGCCAGCAAGATCTATGTCTGCGACGTCGTGAACAGCTCGGATGCCGCGCACTTGATCATCTGGAAGCGCGGCGGCCTGCTGGCGCCGTACGTTCCCGAGGACGTGGCGCGGGATTTCCCTGAGACCCAGAAGGACCCCGACGGCATGTACGCCTCATGGCGCTTCACGCTCTGCCCAATGGCCTACAACATCAAGCTTGTGAAGCCGGAAGACGCGCCCAAGAGCTACGCCGACTTGCTGGACCCGAAATGGTTCGGCAAGATCGTCAAGGCACACCCCGGCTACAGCGGTACCATCATGACGGCGACCCAGCAGCTCAGCCGCGATCTCGGCTGGGGTTGGTTCGAGAAACTTGCCAAGCAGAAGATCATGCAGGTCCAGTCGGCGGCCGATCCGCCAAAGAAGCTCGGACTCGGCGAGCGTTCGATCATGGCCGACGGTGCGGAGTATTTGACGTTCGACCTGAAATCGCGCGGCGAGCCGATCGAGCTGATCTATGCAAGCGAGGGCACGCCGTTGGTTACCGGTCCGTCGGCCGTCATGGTGCGCGCCGCCAATCCCAACGCGGCGCGTCTGTTCTATGCCTGGTCGATGACCGCCGAAGCCCAGCAACTCAATGTCGATGTCGGCGCGCTGCGCTCGGCCCACAAACAGGTGAAGGACCGCGCGGGGATGCGCNNGTGTAGCCATGCGTCGTCGCACGCTCATCAAGGCTACTGCCCTCCTGCCGATCGGCGCACGCGTGGTCTCTGCCGCGCCGGCCGCCGAGCCCGTCACGCCCGCGTTGATCGAGGCGGCAACGAAGGAGGGCAAGGTCACCTACTACACGGCGATGGATCTTTCCGTCGCCGAACCTGTCGCCAAGGCCTTCGAGGCCAGGTACCCGGGCATCAAGGTCTCGGTCGAGCGGACCGGCAGCGAACGCCTGTTCAATCGCATCGCGCAGGAGCGGGCGAGCAAGATCTACAAGGTCGATGTCGTCAACAGCGCCGATGCCTCGCATTTCCTGCCGTGGAAGCGCCAGGGCTGGCTGGCGCCGTTCGTGTCGGACGCAATGGCCAAGGACGTGCCGGCCGAGATGGTCGATGCCGACGGCATGTTCTGCAATCAGCGCACGCATCTTTGCCCGATCGCCTACAACACCAAGCTGGTGTTGCCGGCCGACGTACCCAAAGGCTATCAGGACCTGCTCGATCCGAAGTATCTCGGCAAGATGGTGAAGGCCCATCCCGGCTATTCCGGCACGATCATGACGGCCACCCAGCAGATCGTTCGTGAAATCGGCTGGCCCTACCTCGAGAAGCTCGCCAAGCAGAAAGTGCTGCAGGGCCAGTCGGCTACCGAGCCACCCAAGAAACTCGAGGCCGGCGAGCGTGCCATCGCCGTCGACGGCAGCGACTATCAGTTCTGGATGGCCAAAGAACGTGGCGCACCGATCGAGGTTGTTTACGCGGTAGAGGGCACGCCGCTGATCACCAACCCGATGGGCATCTTCAAGTCGGCGGCCAGTCCCAATGCCGCGCGACTGCTGGTGAGCTGGATCATGTCGGCGGAGGGCCAACAGTTCATCGTGACCCTGAGCGGCCAATATCCCGCCAATCGTCATATCAAACCCAAGCCCGGCCGGCCGCTGCTCGCCGACATCAAGACTTTCCGCGAGGATCCCGCTGCGGTCGAAAAGCAGGCCGACGAGATCAAGGTGCGGTATACGCGCTACTTCAAGGTATGACCCCGCGCCGGTTCGATCTGTCGCTGCCGGTGCTGATCGGTGTGGTGATCCTGCTGGCGGCGATGATTGCGCTGCCGGTTGGCTGGCTCTTTGTCTATGCCTTTGCCGACAAGGAAGGGCAGCCCACTCTCGACAACTTCGTCACCTTGTTCACCGATCCGAGCTTTCTCGACCCCTTGATCACGACGCTGGTCATGTCCGTATCGGTGAGCGCTATCTGCTGCCTGGTGGCCGCGCCGCTCGGTTGGCTGGCAGCCCGAACCGACATGCCGCTGGCCCGGACGCTGCGCACGCTCGTGATGGCATCGCTCGTGACACCGCCCTTCGTCGGCGCCATCGCCTGGGAGATGCTGGCCGCACCGAATTCCGGGCTGCTCAACCAACTCTGGCGCTACCTGACAGGCGCTTCAGCCGACGAAGCACTTTTGGACATCTATACGTTCGAAGGCCTGGTCTTCGTGCTCGCCTGCTACACCTTTCCCTATGTTTTCATCCTGGTGGCCAACGCGCTGGACCGCATGCCGGGGGAACTCGAGGATGCGTCGTCCATGCTGGGCGCGAGTACCTGGCAAACCGCGCGGCGCATCACGGTGCCGCTCGCATTGCCGGTGCTCCTGGCGGGCGCGCTCGTCGCCTTCCTGCAGGCGCTGAACCAGTTCGGCGCGCCGGCCATCCTCGCCATTCCCGCAGGCTTCCACACCCTCACCACCAAGATCTGGAGCTTGTTTCAGTTCCCGCCCAAGTCCGAGCTTGCCTCGGCCGCCGCCCTGCCGCTGCTGCTGCTGACCGTGGCCTTGCTGCGCCTCCAGTCGGCGGTGTTGGGTCGGCGGGGCTATGCGGTGCTGGGCGGCAAGTACGGCGCACCGCGGCTCGTCAGGTTGGGTGTTCTGCGCATTCCCGCGGCGACGATCGCCATGATGGTACTCGCCCTGCCGTTGTTCCTGCCCTATGCGGCGTTGTTGAACACCGCACTATCGCCCGTTGCTTCCCAGCTCGTCACTCCGGCGACGGCCACGTTGCAGAACATCAAGTTTACCTTCTGGGGCCTGAGCTCGACCATGCCGGCGCTCAAGAACACCTTCGTGCTCGCTGTCTCGTCGGCGACTCTCGGTGGACTGCTCGCCATGCTGATCGCCTATATCGTCGCGCGTCGGGCGATCCCAGGCCATCGCGTGCTCGCCTTTCTCGCCACGTCGCCGCTTGCCATTCCGGGCATCGTGCTGGGCGTCGGCCTGTTCCTTGCCTACGCCCAGACCCTCTATGGCACCTTGTGGATCCTGCTCATCGCCTTCATCACAATCGAGCTGCCGGCGTCATATCAGCAACTCGGCTCGGCCTTTCATGCGGTGCACCCCGAGCTGGAAGAGGCAGGGCGAATGCTGGGGGCGACCCGGCTCAGAACGCTGTGGACCATCACGGCACCGCTGTTGAGCACCGCCGCCATCGCCACCTGGTGCTTCATTTTCGTGGCCGTGATCCGCGAGCTCTCTGCTGCGGCGGTGCTGTTCACCTCCGAGACCAAGGTTGTGTCGGTGCTGATCTTCGATCTCAAGGAAAGCGGCGACGTCGGCGCCATCGCCGTGCTGAGCCTTGCCATGATCGCCCTGACCGCGCTCGCGATCGCGGCGGCCAATCGCCTGGGCGGCGGGCGCCTGCAGGCGCGCATCGCGGGCTAGACGTGGCCTGGAACGATCCCGATGTTGCCGCGGCGTTGCGCACCGCGTGGGACTACATGCGCCTCGTCCATTCCCCTCGGCCTGTCGATGCGATCCTGGTGCTCGGCAGCTTCGATCCGCGGGCTGCCATTCATGCCGCCGCTCTTTGGCGGGCCGGACTCGCGCCGGTCATCATCATTTCCGGAGGCATTGCGCATCGCGGCGGCCTGCTCGACACCGGGTGGGACCAGCCCGAAGCACGAGTCTTTGCCGACATTGCGCTGCGCGAAGGCGTCCCGTCGCAAGCGATCCTGCTCGAGGATCGCGCGCAGAATACCGGCGACAACTTCGTCCTGGGGCGCGCCGTTGCCGAGCGGGCAGGGTTTCATGCCAGGAAATTTCTGGTCGTCGCCAAGCCCTACATGACGCGGCGTGGCTTCGCGACGGGCAGGAAGGTGTGGCCGGACGTCGAACTTCTGATGCAATGCGAAGACATCGACGTCGCGGACTACTTCACCCGGGAATCCGACCCGGAGCGTGCGCTCCTGGCGCTGGTCGGCGACCTGCACAGGATCATGGTCTACCCGACCCTGGGCTTCCAGGTCGAGCAGGACGTGCCCCCGTCCGTGGTCGAGGCGCTGCGCCGTCTCGTTGCGTCAGGCTACGGCGGCCGCCTGCTGGCGGGCTACGGCGTTGGCTAGTCGAGGATTGCCACCTCGTCGACGGTGATCGGCCGCGCGAGCAGGCCCATCTCCGACAGTGTCTTGATCGTGTCCGCCCAGCCCTGGCGGGTCTGGCCGCCGACCGGCGGAGGGGCGAGCTGCTGCGCCACCGAGACCATGCTGCGATCGACGAAGCGCGGAGCAAGCCGGGGGAAAAGCCTCGAGTAGTGCTCGGCGGCATCGGCCGGCCGCTCGTTGACCAGGCTATAGCCCTCCTGCACCGCTTCGACGATCTTGACCGCGATGGCCCGTTTCGCCGGGTTCGCCCAGGCCTCGTCGTTGACGATCAGATTGAGGCTGTAGGTGCGCACGCCGAAGTCGCTCAAACGCATGACCAGGATCCGGCGCCCCTCGGCCAGCAGCTCCGACGGCGTCATTTCCTCATAGTCGATCAGCGCATCGACCTTCTTCTCGAGCAGCGCCCAGGGATCCCAATCGACCGCCACTTCGGTGATCTTGGCGCGATCGAGCTTGTTGGCGGCGACCAGGGCGCGAAACTCCTCGTTCGTGACGCTGCCCTTCACCAGCCCGAGCTTCCTGCCGTAGAGATCGCGCGGATGGGCGATGCGGTCTTCGGCGCGCGTGTAAATCGCGCTCGGTGTCTTGTGGTAGTAGACGGCGAGGCTCTTGATCGGCAGGCCCTTCGACCGTCCGATCGCCGTGGCCATGCCGCTCGAGGAGCCGATCCAGTATTGCTTGCCTGCACCGATCGCCTCGGCGGAGACCGGGGCGCCCTGGACCTCGGCAAAGGTCACATCGAGGCCGCGACGCTCGAAGGCGCCAAGTTCCTTGGCGATGAAGAAGCCTGCGAACGTCGGCAGTGGCTTCCAGTCGAGCAAGATCTCGACCTTCTCGAGCGGCTGGGCGCCCGCAGGGGCCGCCAGCAGTGACGCCGTCGCAAGCAAGGCAGCGAGAAGGGTGCGGCGAATGGATATGAACCTGCTCATCATCGAAACTTTCTGTGTCAACGGTCGGCGAACGCCAGCTTGGCGCCCAGCGCTGCGAACGCACCGGCAAAGGCACGACGCATCCATGTCAATACTTTCGGGCGCGAGATCACGTGGTCGCGAATGGATGCGGCGAACAGGCCGTAGCCGACGAAGACCACGAACGTCATCAACATGAAGACCGCGCTGAGACTAAGCATGCTCGACAGCGGGCTTGCTTCGTCGGCGCTGACAAACTGCGGCAGGAAGGCCAGAAAGAAGATCGACAGCTTGGGATTGAGAATGTTGATCAGGATGGCCTCGACGGTCACCTGGGCCGCCGAACGGGCGCCGACTTCCTTGTCGACGCTGAGCGCGCCGTGCTCGCGGAGCGTGTTCCACGCCATGTACAGAAGATAGGCGACGCCCAGATATTTGAAGGTCTGGAAAGTCAGCGCGCTGGTGTGCAGGAGGGCTGCCAGTCCCATGATCGCCGCCGCCATGTGCGGCACGATGCCGATCGTGCAGCCGAACGCCGCCACGACGCTGGCGCGCGACCCGCGCGAGAGGCCGGTCGCCAATGTGTAAAGAACGCCGNNACTTCCTCGGCGCCCACGGCACGCGCGAGCAACCCGAGCGACGACAGGACCTTGAGCGTGTCCTCCCAGCCCAGCCGCGTCTGACTGCCGATCGGCAGGGCGAGCTGTCGCGCCACGATCGCCATACTGAGCTCGACATAGCGCGGCGAGAGGTCTGGGAAGATCTTGCTGAAGATGAGCGCCGCTTCGGCCGGGTGCTCGCGGACGAACAGGTAGCCTTCGGCCAGCGCCTCGACGATCTTGCGCGCCGTCTGCTGCCGTGCCGGCGTGTTCCAGGCCTTCTCGCTGACGATCAGATTGAGGCTGTAGATACGGACGCCAAAGTCGGAGAAGCGCAGCGTCGCGATCCGGTGTCCCTGGGCGGTCAGCTCGGCCGGCGTGATCTCCTCGTAGTCGAGCAGCGCGTCGACGCGGCGGTCGAGCAGCGCCTTAGCGTCCCAGTCGGCCGACATTTCCATGATCTTCGAGCGGTCGATCCTGTTGGCAGCCAGCAGGCCGCGATATTCGTCGACCGTGATGCTGCCCGTCACCAGGCCGACCTTCTTGCCGTAGAGATCGCGCGGGCTATCGATACGGTCGGCGGCGCGTGAATAGAGGACGGTCGGCGTGCGGCGGTAGTAGACGGCGAGGCTGCGGATCGGCAGCCCCTGCGATCGCCCGATGGCGGTGGCTGCGGCGCTCGACGAGCCGATCCAGTATTCCCTTCCGGTGGCGATCATCTCGGCCGACACAGACGCGCCGTGACCCTCGTGGATCTTCACGTCGATTCCGCGCCGCTCGAAGGCGCCGGTCTCCAGCGCCACGTAGAAGCCGGCGTAGGTCGGGGCGGGCTTCCAGTCGATCAAAAGGTCGACATGCTCTAAGGTGGCCGCCTGGGCGCGGCCGCGGACCGGCACGAACGGCGCTGCTACTGCCGTCGCCAGCAACGTCCGACGCGCAAGACGGGACCTGCTCATTCGATCCTGAGGCATTGCCAAAATAATAGCAGCATGTCGGCAATTTCCCGATTCTTATGCTCCGGTGACACTGCCATCTGCGGACCATACGATAGCGGCATGAAGTGCCCGTTCCAGATAGCGATCATGCTGCTCTTTGCCGCAATGCAGGTAGGGGCAGCGGCGGCGCAATCGCTGGAGGAGCAGATGCGCGCGGCGGCGGGGGCCTATGAACAGAAGGATTTCGCAGCGGCAGTCGGCATCTGGCGCCCGCTCGCGGCGGCGGGCAATGCCGAGGCCCAGACTCTCCTGGGCGCCCTGTATTGGAGCGGCGAGGGCGTGCCGCGCGACCACGCCGAGGCCGCCAAATGGTATCTGCGGGCGGCCGAAAAAGGCTATGCCCGGGCGCAGAATGACATCGGCTTCATGTACGGTTTTGGCGAGGGCGTGCCGCCGCGCGACGACGTGCTGGCCTATAAGTGGTTGACCCTCGCGATAGAGCGCTATACCGCAAAGAATCAGGATCGCCTCGACCAGGCGGTCAAGGACCGGGCGACCCTGGCCAACCGCATGAGCCCGGCGCAGATCGCCAATGCGGAGCGGCTGGTACGCCAATGGAAGCCGACACCGTAAGCTCGTCACGCCCTTGTCACCGCACTGGATGCACCATCCAAGCATGATGCCAACCAAGCCCCCGCGATCCCTTCGAGGACGGATGAACAGGACGCTGCCTGTGACGGCGCTCGCTGTCCTGTTCGCCGGCGGACTGACGTCGGCGGGGTGGGCCGTCGATCTCGTGGAAGGACGCGTCGCTGCCGAGCGCCTGCTGGGTTGCGACAACGAGGCGGCGCAGGTGCAGAGCTACCTGCCTTTCACGCGTCAGATCGGCGCCGCTGGTGCGGTCAGCGGATCGCTTGCCGTTTCGACCGCCGCGGCGGGAGTTCCGGCGGCGGCGATGGTCGAGGCGCTGAAGGCGCTCGGCGCGGCGCTGGACCTCGATCGTGATCTGCACGATGGCGATCACTTCTACGTCCGCTACGAGCAGACCTATACTGTCGAGGGCCAACCGATCGGCATCGGCCGTGTGCTGTGGGCCGAACTGCGGACCGCGGCCAAGGGCACAATCTCCATCCATCGCTTCCGCGCCGCCAAGACCAATACCGACTCGTTCTGGCTGGTCAACGGGCAGGTCATTGGGCAGGCGACGGCAGCGCCCATGCTCGAGATGCCGCTCAGGACCATTTCGGTCACTTCTGGCTTTGGCCTGCGCGCCGATCCGATGGATCAGCCCGCCATGCGCAGGATCCCCATGGGGCCGATTGGGCCGGCGCCTGTCATGCCGAACCGCTCGTCATCGGTTTTGAAAGCCAGTCCACTCGGCGAGGGACCAAGTGCTGCGTCTCCGTTCGGGCAGGCATTCGGTCTTGGGCCCAGCGCGTGGCGTCCGACCACGACACCTGCTGCTCCATCGCCGTCGTTGTCCTTGTCCGGGCCTCGATCCTCCGGAGCTTGGGCCATGCATGAAGGCGTCGATCTGGTCGCCGCACCCGGCACGCCGATCCTCGCGGCAGGCGACGGTGTGGTGCGGGGCGCCGAGCCTCGCGGCCGTTACGGCAACTGGATCGAGATCGATCACGATGGGACCTACGGCGGCCTCAGATTGGCGACGGTTTACGGCCATCTCTCGGCCTTCGCACCGGGCATCGCCGCCGGCGTCCACGTCTTGCAAGGCGACCTGATCGGGTTCACCGGCACCACCGGCCGCACCACCGGCCCGCACCTGCATTTCGAGATCCTTGCCAACGGCCGGCCGGGCAATCCGGTAGGTCATCTCGCGACGAGGCGCGCCCAACTGCGCGGGCCCGATCTCGAACGTTTCAGGCGTCAGGTGGCGCGCGATCTTCTCGATCGCGAGCGCGACAGCAAGCCGATGTAGCTCCAGTCGGCGGCGGTCAGCCCGCCACGCCTACTGGCACGGCTGGCCCTTGAGGGGCTCGCGCAGTTTCCAGCAGATTGCTGCGTCCTCGCGGGCGATGCCGGAATTGCAGAAGTAGACGTCGACGCCCTTCTGCAGCCACAGGCCGCCGGCCCAGCCGGCCTTGATATCGTGGCCCGAGGCAATCAGCTTGGCGGGCGTCATGCCCGGGGCATCGGCATACTGCGAGACGCAGTTCGCCTGCTGGGCGTGAGCACTCCAGCACAACAAACAGGCGATAGCGCCAACAACGATTGCCTTCATCGGTTGCTCCTCGAAATGCTTGGATCTTGCGCCGGCGGCGGCAGGCGCCACCGCCGACGATCGCGGTATCTGTCAGGTCTTGGGCGTGGCCGGGTTGCTCAGAATTTCGGCGCAAGCGCGCGCGACGTCGGAGTCCGAGGTCTTGCTGCCGGGCATGGTGGCAAAGCCACTGCGCTCGATGAAGCCGCCGCGATCCCAGCTGCTGGCCTTGCTGAGTTCGCCGAGCTTGGCGCCGACATCGCCCTGGGCCTTGAAGCGCTCGACGCAGATCGGCGCGAGGGCAATTACGACGGCGTCGTGGGCCGCCGCGGCCGAGCGCTTGTCGGCGCCGCCGCCGGTCACCCAGCCGCCCCAGCTGAAGCCGACGATGGCAAGAGCGATGGCGCCGACAACGGCGCCCTGAATCCAAGGCTTGGTGTTGGTTGGCATATTCATGTGAAGTCCTTTCGCGCGCGCATGGGGCGCTTTGGCCGCCGAGGCGGCCAAACGCTAGAGCGTCGCCGACGATCGACAGGATCAGGAAAAGCGGGACACTCGACGGGCGCTATGACCCCGTCTCGCAGACGTGCCTTTCACGTCTTGGGCGGGAGCGCACTCGTCTCTCAGCCACCGCAGCCGGAGGGCACTCCTTGCCGATGGTACGGAAACGTACACCCCTACTGCAGGCGCGTCGACTCACATCGCCGGGCGTCGGCGAAGCGGACAAGCCTGCCGCGTGCCTCGTCCCACAGGGTGAGCCGCGGCGCGCGCAGTCCATTCAGCAGACTGAGACCACGCACCGGATGCAGGGCATTCACCGCATCGTGGCAGGCACTTAGCCGGTAGTTAGGCACGCGCGGATTGAGGTGGTGGACGTGATGGAAACCGATACTACCGGTGAGCCAGTGTAAAATACGCGGCAGGCGAAAATAGGACGAGCCGTCGAGCGAGGCCGCGACGAAACTCCACTCGCCTTCGGCCAGCCAGCGCGCCGTGTCGAAACGATGCTGCAGCGAGAACAGCCAGACGCCCAGGATCGACGCCACGACCATGATCGGCAAATGCACAAGCAGCACCTCGCGCCAGCCCAGCAGCACGACCAGCGTGCCGAACGTCGCCACCAAGGCGGCGTCGGTGAGGTACACGGAAAGACGCTCGCGCGCCCAGGCGCGCGGCGTGTCGAAGGGCAGGCGATAGAGCAGCACGAAGACCAGCGGCGGCAGCAGGATGTGGGCGATCAGCGGATGGCGCGGCAGGCGGTAGAGCAGGCGCTGCCACGGCGTCAGCGCTTGGTATTCGCGCACCGTCAGGCAGGCCGAATAGATGTCGCTGCCGGTGGTGCGCCGGTCGAGATTGTTCCAGTTGGCGTGATGGGCGCCATGCTGGCGGCCCCAGTTGGCGTAGGGCGTGAGCGTGACCAGGCTGCACAGCCGGCCGACCAGGGTGTTGGCGCCGCGTGAGGCAAAGAATGCGCCGTGGCCGCAATCGTGCTGGATGATGAAGACACGGACCAGGAGCGCGCCGGTCGGCAGGCTGAGCGCAAGGGTGAGCCACGGCGAGACCGGATAGACGAGGTACATCGCGGCACAGCCGGCCAGGAAGGGCCCGAACGACGTCACCAACTGGAGACAGCTCCGCCAGGTGCGCGGCTCCGCGAAGCAGGCTGCGGCCCGCCGCACCTCGTCCTGCGACGAGGGAATATGCCTTTCGCTGTCCATGGTGTCCTCGGAGGCCAGAGAGGCGCCGTATAGATGGGTCTTCCCGGGGTGCCCGCAATCGTCCTTGCAAAGCGTCGCCCGAGCGCCCATATGAGCCCCGTCGATAGACGGACAGATGACATGGCCATGCCCCGACCACCGGTCGGCGCCCGCGCCACCCCACCTTGCTCCCGAAATAAAGTGCGATTTCGACGGTCTGCGCATATTTGCGGGCTAGCATACTTACGTTCTGAGAAAGGGTTCTCCCATGACTACGGGAACCGTGAAGTGGTTTAACGTTCAAAAGGGTTTTGGCTTCATTGCGCCGGATGACGGCGGCAAGGATGCTTTCGTGCACATCAGCGCCGTCGAGCGTTCCGGCCTCGGCAATCTCGTCGAAGGCCAGAAGGTCAGCTTCGACCTCGTCTCCGATCACCGGAGCGGCAAGATGTCGGCCGACAATCTCAAGGCCGCCGGCTGATCTAGACCGGCTGGCCGGTTGATTACAACCGCTGGCCTCAACGGCTGATCGCGCCCTTTCGCTCCGGTCGACCACGGATGTACTGGCGACCGGAAGCATAGGGAGAGCGCGATCCCGCCCGACGGGCGCGGTGCTTCGGCAGCGCGCTCGGTGGCCCCGCACCTCACCAGGTGGCGGGGCCTTTGCTTTTCTGGAACTCAGGCTAGACTGGACGGGTGTCGTCGCTTGGCTATGAGACCTTCCTCTTTGCGGATGACGGCGAGACGCCGAACAATCCGCGCCTGCCGCTGGTGCTCTACCGCGGGGCGGTGTCGCTCGCCGGCGCGGCCGATCCCGCCTCGGTGTTCGAGAAGACTTTCGCCCGCCACGGTTGGCGCGACGGCTGGCGCAACGGCATCTTCGACTTCCTGCATTTCCATACCGGTGCGCACGAAGTGCTGGGCATCGCCCGCGGCCACGCCAAGGTCGAGTTCGGCGGTGCGCAGGGCAAACAGGTCGATCTCCGGGCAGGCGACGTCGCGGTCCTGCCCGCCGGCACCGGCCATCGCCGCATCTCCAGCAGCGCCGATCTGCTGGTGGTCGGCGCGTATCCCAAGGGCGGCAACTACGACCATGTGCGGCCCAAGCGCATCGATCACCAAGAGGCCGTCACGGCGATCGCGCGCACGGCGTCGCCGGACCAGGACCCGGTCTATGGGCGTGACGGGCCGCTGACACGGCTGTGGAAGAGCGGCCGTTAGAAGCTAGATCGGCTTGCCGGCAGTGGCAGCCCAGCGCGTCATGAGCGCGTTGCTGGGGCGCGTCTTGTCGACGACCTTGTGCGCGGTCTCGACACCGGCGACCGGCAGGCCTTTGGGATCGAGCCGCCCGATCTGTACCAACACCGACGCCTGATCCCAGTAGATGTGCTCGTGCGCGATCTTGTCGCCCTCGAAGCGCACGATGGCGACCAGGGGAATCTCGACCTTGCGGCCGGTCGGCGCGATGCCCGGCAGCATCCAGTCGATCTCGCTGGTGTGGGTGAAGCTGAACAGCAACTCGTCGACGATCTGGTCGGCGCCGACCGTGCGGCTCACTGGCGTCAGCGTCGTGTCCGGCGGATTGCCACCGATGAAGTGGTACTTGTAGAAGCGCTTCAGCTGGTCATGGCCGACGCCGCCGGTCATCGTCGGCACGTGGTTGACGTAGGGCTGCGCCGCCATGCTGGCCATGGTGGCGTCGACGTCGCGGGTTTCGAATTCGTAGCGGCAATGCGCTTCCCAGAGCGTGACGAGGTCGTGGTTGGGCATAAGCTAGGCCGCCTTCTTCCCGCGATTTTGCTCAATCACCGCCCAAAGTGACGCCGCCGTGACCGGCATATCCACATGCTTCACGCCCGTATGCGCATAAATCGCGTCGACGATGGCATTCACCACCGCCGGCGGCGCACCGATGGCGCCGGCTTCGCCCGCGCCCTTCACGCCCAGCGGATTGGTCGTGCACAGGCTGTTGTGCATGTCGAACTTCACCGGCGGCACGATGTCGGCACGCGGCAGGGCGTAGTCCATGAACGAGCCGCTCACGAGCTGGCCTGAAGCCTTGTCGTAGACCGCTTGCTCGGCCAGTGCCTGGCCGATGCCCTGGCCGACCCCGCCATGGATCTGGCCCTGCAGCAGCAGCGGATTGAGTGCCATGCCGAAGTCGTCCATCACGCTGTAGTTCACGATCTCCAGCGTGCCGGTGTCGGGGTCGATCTCGAGTTCGCAGATGTGGCAGCCGTTGGGGAAGGTGTCGGCCTCGGGCATGCGCATGAAATCGTCGTCGAGGCCGGCGCCCGGCTTGCCGTCTTTCGGCGCGTGTTTGGGATCCCTGGCGGCCTTCGCTGCGTCGAACAGGCTCAAGGTGCGGTCGGTGCCGACGATGCGGAAGGCGCCGTCCTTGTAGTAGATGTCGCTGGCCGCGGCCTCCATCACGCTGGCTGCCACCAGCTTGCCCCGGGCGATGATCTTGTCGGCCAACCCCAGCGTGGCCACGCCCGCCACCGACACCATGCGGCTGCCGCCGGTCATGCCCTCGGGCGTGACGTCCGAATCGCCCTGCACGATAGCGATGCGCTCGGCGTCGATGCCGAGCCGCGCCGAGGCGATCTGCCGGATCGCCGTCTCGTGGCCCTGGCCGTTGGTCTGGTTGCCGAGATAGAGCGTGATCGAGGCATCGTCGTTGAACTTGGCGATGGCGGTCTCGGGAGTGCCGCCGCCGCCGCACTTCTCGACATAGGTCGCCATGCCGATGCCGCGCCACTTGCCCTTGGCGGCCGACTGCGCGCGCCGCGCCGGGAAGCCCTTCCAGTCGGCCTTGTCCATGCCCTTGCGCATCAGTGTCTCGAAGTCGCCCGAGTCGTAGATGTCGCCCAACGCCGTCGTGTACGGGATCTGGCCCGGCTTGATGAAGTTCTTGGCGCGGATCTCATCGGGCGTCATGCCCATCTCGCGTGCGACGTGATCGACGAAGCGTTCCATGAGGTAGGCCGCTTCCGGCCGTCCTGCGCCGCGATAGGCGTCGGTCGGCACGGTGTTGGTCATCACGCCCTTGACGTTCACGTAGATCGCCGGCGTCGTGTAGAGGCCGTTCAACATCGAGCTGCCGGCCAGCGTCGGGATGAAGGCGCTGAAGTGGTTGAGGTAGGCGCCCAACGCGGCATAAGTCGTGATGCGCTCGCCGATGAAGCGACCGTCGTTGTCCAAGGCCATTTCGGCGAACGAGACATGATCGCGGCCCTGGGTGTCGGACTGGAACGCCTCCTGGCGGTCGGGGATCCACTTCACCGTTTTCTTGAGCGTGCGGGAGGCCCACACGACCATGGGATATTCCGGATGGACGAAGATCTTCATGCCGAAGCCGCCGCCCACGTCGCCNNTCGCAGATGGCGCCGCGCGGCTCCATCGAGTTCACGATCAGCCGTTGATTGACGAGCCTGAGCTTCACCACCTTGGCGGCCTTGGCGAAGGCGGCATCAGTCGCGGCTGCGTCGCCCATGTGCCAGTCGAAGACGATGTTGTTCTTGATGTTGTCGTGCACGAGAGGCGCGCCGGGCTGGGCCGCCTCGTAGGTCCCGGTGACATGCGGGCGGGCCGCGTAGTCGATCTCGATTAGCTCGGCGGCATCCTTGGCCTGCTCCAGCGTCTCGGCCACCACCAGGGCCACCGGGTCGCCGACATGGCGCACGCGGCCCTGGGCCAGCATCGGCCGCGGGGTCTCGCCACGCGGGCTGCCGTCGCGGTTCTCTAAAGGCACCAGGCAGGGCACGTCGCCGAAGCCCGCCTTTTTCACGTCCTCGCCGGTAAAGATGAGGTGCACGCCCGGCGCCTTGCGGGCAGCCGACGTGTCGATGCTCTTGATGTCGGCATGGGCGTGCGGCGAGCGCAGCACATAGGCGCGCAACGCAGGTCCAGCCAGCTTGGTGTCGTCGGTATAGCGCCCGCCGCCGGTCAGCAGGCGCGGATCCTCAACTCTGCGAACCGAATCACCAATACCGAACTTCGCCATGCAATCCTCCGTGTTGGAACGGAGGTTAGACGGCCCGGCGCTGGAAAGCCAAGGCGGAAGTCCAACCGGCAAAACCTCTCCCGGAGCGACCGCCAAGACGGTCGCTCCGGGAGAGGCGATTTTGCTTCTGTGGAAGCAGATGGCTGTGGTTCGACTGTTAAGCGGCGCGCCGCCGGCGAGGGCTGCGGCGCGCTGGCGTCGTGGCATTCTTGCCGCCCATCGCCCGTGAACTCTCACGCTTGCCGCGGGCGCCGACATGGCTCTTGCCTTCGGCTTCCTGCTGGGCGGTCTTGCTGGCGGCTTCCTTGCGTTTGGTCCTGGCGAGATCCTTGGCGTTCTTCGCCTTGCTCTCGTATTTCGAGGCTCCGGCCTCGTGCAGTGCGATGGCGATGGCCTGCTTGCGGCTCTTCACCTTGCCGCCTTTGCCACCTTTGCCGCTCTTCAGTTCGCCGTGGGCGAATTCGTGCATGACCCGTCCCGTGGTCTTGCGCTGTGCCGGCGTTTCCTTGGCCATGCTGGACCTCTGTTGTCGCCTCTTGTCAGCGAACGCTTAGCCGGCGATTAAGTTGCGGGTGACCCTCGCCATGCCCGATCTCGATGCCTTCATCGCCGGCCTGCCCAAGGCGGAGCTGCACATCCATATCGAAGGCAGCCTCGAGCCCGAACTGATGCTGGCGCTGGCCCAACGCAACAAGATGGCCGTGCGTTACGCCACGGTCGACGCGCTGCGGGCCGCCTATCGTTTCGGCAATCTGCAGGACTTCCTCGACCTTTATTACCAGGGCATGGCCGTGCTGCAGACGGAACAGGATTTCCATGACTTGGCCATGGCCTATTTTAGCCGGGCGGCCGGGCAGAACGTCCGTCACGCGGAAGTCTTCTTCGACCCGCAGGGCCACACCGAGCGCGGCGTGGCGTTCAAGACGGTGATAGACGGCTTGTGGCGGGCATCGCGGGACGCCGAGCAGAAGTTCGGCATTACGTCGGCGCTCATCCTGTGCTTCCTGCGTCATCTCGACGAGGCGAGCGCTGAGCGCACGCTCGATGAGGCCCTGCCGTGGCGCGAGCGTTTCATCGGCGTCGGCCTCGATTCGTCGGAGAAAGGCCATCCGCCGTCGAAGTTCCAGCGCGTGTTCGAGAGGGCCCGCGGCCTGGGACTGCTGGCCGTCGCTCATGCCGGAGAGGAGGGGCCGCCCGACTATGTTCGCCAAGCGCTCGATCTCCTGCAGGTCCGGCGCATCGATCACGGCATCCGGGCGCTTGAAGACCCCGACCTCACGGCCCGTCTGGTGCGAGAGCGAGTCCCACTCACTGTCTGTCCGCTGTCCAACCTGCGGCTCCGCGTCGTTCCCGACATGGCGTCCCATCCGCTGAAGCGCATGCTCGAGGCCGGCGTGATTGCCACAGTGAACTCCGACGATCCGGCCTACTTCGGCGGCTACATGAACGAGAATTTCCAGGCCGTGCAGCAGGCGCTCGCTCTCAGCCGGGAGGAAATCGTCACGCTTGCCGGCAACAGCTTCCGCTCCGCCTTTTGCGACGATGCCACCAAGCAACGGCATCTCGCGGCACTCGACTCATATTCGCGGCAATGACGACCGCCTACCTGGCTGCCGAGGGAGTAGAGCGCCAACTGGACGAGGAGTTGCGGCGTGGCTGCATCGAGGTGCGCGTGCGACACGAACGACTCCTTATATGTGAGGGGCCTGCGGTGCCTTCGGCCTGGGCGGCGAATATCTGGCATGACTGCCTCGAATTGCCGGTGCCGTCGATTGGCAGCGCTGCTAAGGCGCTACGCGATATTCAGCGCAATTGGGCGATGTATGCGCCACTGCATCACCGCCGCGCCGCGCTGATCCAGGAACGACTGCCGCATGTCTCGGCCAAGCCTCTGGTGTTTCCCGTCGCAGCGCCGGCAGCACCTCTGGGCTCGTGGACCTTGCTGGCGCCGGATCGGCTGCTGGCGGCGGCCCGCTGCAGCTCGCCCTTCGCCAACGGCGAGGTGGCGTTCGTCGAGGACAAAGAGGGCCCGCCCAACCGTGCCTACCTGAAACTGTGGGAGGCGCTGGTGCGAATTGGCCGCTGGCCGCGTCCGGGTGAACGGTGCCTCGATCTCGGTGCCTCGCCAGGTGGTTGGACTTACGTACTGGCGAAACTCGGCGCAAACGTCGTGGCGATCGACAAGGCGCCACTTGATCCCAAGGTGGCGGCGATGCCCACCGTCGAATGGCGCGGTGAGAGCGCCTTCGCGCTCGATCCCGCCAGCGTCGGGCCCGTCGACTGGCTGTTCTCCGACATCGTCTGCTATCCGGCGCGGCTCTTGAAGCTGGTCGAGCGCTGGCGTGCCACGGGCCTGGTGAAGAACTTCGTCTGTACGCTCAAGTTCCAGGGCGAGACCGACCATGGGTCCGCTGCAGCATTTGCCGCCCTTCCNNCATTCGCTTTGCCGTAGCACTCGCGCTGCTGGCCGGGCCTGCGCTAGCGCAGCCCAAGACGCTCACCGTGGCGGCCTATGGCGGCGTGTGGGACAGCCATCTGCGCAAGGAAGTCTTTCCCGAGTTCGAGAAGAAGTACGGCGTGAAGGTGGAGTACGTCGCCGGCAATTCCACGGACACGCTGGCCAAGCTGCAGGCGCAGAAGGCCAATCAGGTGATCGACGTCGCCATCATGGATGACGGCGTGATGTACCAGGCGCTCCAGCTCGGTTTCTGCGCGCCTATCCAGGGCCTCGACAAGAGCGAACTCTATCCCGCCGCGCTGTTCAAGGACGGCAAGGCCGTGGCCGTTGGCCAGACCGGCACGGGCTTCATGATCAACACCAAGGTCTTCAAGGAAAAGGGCTGGCCCACGCCGACTTCGTGGAACGATCTGAAGGATCCCAAGTTCAAGAACCAGCTTGTCATTCCGCCGATCAACAACACATACGGCCTCTATACGCTGATGATGTACGCGCGCATCAACGGCGGCGGTGAAAAGAATATCGAACCGGGTTTCAAAGTGATGAAGGCCGACATCAATCCCAACGTGCTGGTCTACGAACCCTCGCCGGGCAAGATGACGGAGCTGTTCCAGTCCGCGCAGGCCAATGTCGCGGTGTGGGGTACCGGCCGCGTCCAGGCTTTCGCCAACACCGGCTTTCCTGTCGATTTTATTTACCCCAAGGAAGGTGCGCCGATCCTGCTCGCCTCGGCCTGCCCGGTCGCCAAGGCCTCGGTCAACCCGCTGGCGCACGAGATGATCAAGCTCCTGGTCTCGGCGCCGATCCAGACCGGCATGGCCAAGGAGATGGGCAACGGCCCGGTCAACACCAAGGTCGACGTCAACATGCCCGAGCTGCGCATGGCGCCGGTCGGCGAGCGCGCCAAGCTGGTGATTCAGCCCGACTGGGACGCCATCAACGCCCAGCGCGAGGACTGGACCAAGCGCTGGAACCGCGAAGTGGAGCGTTGATCGCCCGATCGAGATGCACCACCCCATCTATCTCTTTCGCCACGGCGAGACGCACTGGAATGCCGAAAAACGCGCCCAGGGCCATCTCGACTCGCCGCTGACGCCGGCAGGCCGGGCGCAGGCGCATGCCATGGGACGCGCGCTGGCCGAGGAGTTGCGGCTGGCCGGCTATGAGCCCGCAGGCGTGATCGTGCGGGCAAGTCCCCTGGGTCGTGTCCGAGAGACGCTGGCGATCGCCGCGGCGGCCGCCGGTCTGTCGCATGACGACGACTGCTTCGATCACCGGCTGCGCGAGATGAGCTGGGGCGACTGGGACGGGCTGACCGGCGTCGAGATCGAGGCGCGCTGGCCGGGCGCCATGGCGGCGCGCCGGCTCGACCGCTGGCACTACCAGCCGCCGAACGGCGAGAACTACCTGATGGCCGCCGAGCGTGCGCGATCGGCGCTCGAGGAGATTGCCGCCATTGCCGCCGAGCGGCCGGTGGTGGTGTTCGCGCATGGCGGCATCGGCCGCGTGCTGCGCGGGCTTTTTCTCGCGGCACCTCAGAGTGAGATCCTCGGCATGGATCAGCCGCAGGACGCCTTCTATCGCCTGCACCGGAGCACGGCGGCGCGCATCGACGCGCCCATGGCGTAAATGGCTTTCCTCGTCCTCGAGAACCTCAGCAAGACCTTCGGCACGCACAAGGCCGTCGACGGTCTGAGTGTCAGCGTCGAGAAGGGCGAGTTCGTGGCCCTGCTGGGGCCGTCGGGCTGCGGCAAGACGACGACCCTGCAGATGATCGCCGGTTTCGTCGAGCCGACCTCCGGCGCGATCCGGCTGGAAGGCCGCGATCTCCTGGCGGTGAAGCCCGCCGAGCGCGGGCTCGGCATCGTCTTCCAGAGCTATGCGCTCTTCCCGCACATGACGGTGGCGGAGAACGTGGTGTTCGGACTGGAGATGCAGGGCGTTGCCGCTGCCGAACGCACCAAGCGCGTCGCCGAAACGCTGGAGCTGGTGGGGCTCGCAGCCTTCGCTGCGCGTTTTCCGCGCCAGATGTCGGGCGGCCAGCAGCAGCGGGTGGCGCTGGCGCGTGCCCTGGTCATCCGCCCGCAAATCCTGCTGCTTGACGAGCCGCTCTCCAATCTCGACGCCAAGCTGCGCGAGGAGATGCAGATCGAGCTGCGCCAGATCCAGCGCACTGTCGGCACCACGACCATCCTGGTGACCCACGATCAGGCCGAGGCGATGGCGCTTTCCGACCGCATCGTGGTGATGAACCAGGGCAGGGCGGAGCAAATCGGCCCGCCGCACGAGGCCTATGAGCGGCCGGCCACGCCCTTCGTCGCCAACTTCCTGGGCAAGACCAACCTGGTGAATGGCGCCACGGTGCGGCCGGAGAAGATTTCCTTCGGCGTGTCAGGCCTCGCTGGCAAGGTGCGCACACGCATCTTCCAGGGCAATCACTGGCTCTATCAGGTCGACACCGCAGCCGGCCTGGTCACCGTGATCCGCCAGAACACCGGCGAGGCGATGCCGGCCGAAGGCGCGGATGTCCATCTCGCGTGGCAGGCTGCGTCGTGAAGAGCACGCCCTATCTCTTGAGCCTGCCGGCGCTGCTGCTGTTCGCCGTCGTCGTGGTCGTGCCGCTGGTGATGACCGTAGCGCTCTCCTTTCATGACTGGGGCCAGTACAAGGGCATCGAGCCGGTCTTCATCCTCAAGAACTGGCGCGAGGTCTTCACCGACTCTTACTACGGCGAGATGTTCGCGCGGACCTTCCGTATCGCCTTCTTTGTGACCTTGCTGGCAGCGCTATTCGGCGCGCCGGAAGCCTATATCCTGAATCGCATGAAAAGCCCGTGGCGCGGCGTCTTCCTGCTGGTGATCCTGGGGCCGCTGCTGATCTCGGTCGTCGCCCGCACCTTAGGCTGGGCGCTGCTGTTCGGAGGCAACTCAGGCCTGGTCAACAAGGCGCTGATGTCGACGGGACTCATCTCTTCGCCGCTGCCTTTCATGTTCACCGAGGCGGGCATGGTGGTGGCGCTGGCCCATGTACTGATGCCCTACATGGTGCTGGCCGTGTGGGCGGCGCTGCAGCGGCTCGACCCGCAGATCGAGAACGCGGCCGTCGCGCTGGGGGCGGGGCCTTTCACCGTGGTCCGCCGCATCGTGCTCCCGCAGGTCATGCCCGGCATCCTGTCCGGTTCGATCATCGTCTTCGTGCTGGCGGCCTCGGCCTTCGCCACGCCCGCCATCATCGGCGGCCGGCGGCTCAAGGTTGCCTCCACCTTGGCCTATGATGAATTCCTGAACACTCTCAACTGGCCGTTGGGCGCGGTGATCGCGGTGCTGCTGCTGGTCGCTCTCGTGCTGATCGTCGTCAGCGCCAGCCGGCTGGTCGAACGCCGCTACGCGCAGGTGTTCGGATGAGCCGCACCTCATGAGCAAGAATGGGCCTCTTGCGCTTGCCTATCACGCCCTGTTCGTCGGCTTCATGCTGGCGCCGATCCTGGTCGTCTGCTGGGTAGCCTTCACGCCCGAAGGTTTCCTGTCGTTTCCGACTGACCGCTGGTCGCTGCGCTGGTTCTACGCCATCGCGCGCTATCCGGAGTTCGTCTCGGCTTTCTGGCGTAGCCTGGGATTGGGCGCTTTGTCGTCGGCCATTGCCGTCGCCTTCTCGGTGCCCGCCGCACTTGCCATTGCGCGCTATCGCTTTCCCGGCCGCGAGGCCATGACGGCGCTCTTCATGTCGCCGCTCATGATCCCGCACGTCGTGCTGGGTATCGCCTTCCTGCGGTTCTTCACCGAGATCGGGCTGGGTGGCACCTTCGCCGGTCTGGTGCTGGCCCATATCGTGATCGTGCTGCCCTTCGCGCTGCGTCTGACGCTGGCCTCCGCGGTCGGGCTGGATCGCGCCATCGAACATGCCGCCGTCTCTTTAGGCGCCTCGGAGTGGGTGGTGCTGAAGCGCATCACCCTGCCGCTGGTGCTGCCGGGCCTCGTCAGCGGCTGGGCACTCGCCTTCATCAATTCGTTCGACGAAGTGACGATGACGGTGTTCATTGCAGCGCCCGGAACGGAAACTCTGCCCGTACGCATGTTCCTCTATATCCAGGACAACATAGATCCGTTGGTGACTTCGGTCTCGGCCTGCGTCATTGGCGTCACGGTGGCGGCGCTGGTCGTGCTCGATCGCGCCTACGGATTGGAGAAACTTCTGGTCGGAAGGAGCGGGGATGGCCGCTAGCGACTATGACGTCGCCGTTGTCGGTGGCGGACTGGTGGGGGCCGCGACCGCCTGGGGCCTGGCGCGCGAGGGCTGCCGCGTCGCGCTGCTCGACGAGGGCGACCGCGCCGTGCGTGCGAGCCGCGGCAACTTCGCGCTGATCTGGGTCCAGAGCAAAGGGCTGGGGCTGGCACCCTACGCCGGCTGGACCGTCCGCTCGTCCAACGCCTGGGCGGCCTTTGCGCAGGCGCTGAAGGAGGAGACCGGCCTCGATGTCTGCTTCCAGCGACCCGGCGGTTTTCATCTCGCTCTGTCGGAGAAGGAGCTGGAGGCGCGCGCCAATGTCCTCAGGCGCCTGCACAACCAGCCGGGCATCGTCGACTACAAGACCGAGATCCTCGACCGCTCGCAGGTGGCCAAGATGCTGCCCGACATCGGGCCCGAGGTAGTGGGCGGCAGTTACTGTCCGCTCGACGGCCATGTGAATTCGCTCCGCCTGTTCCGCACCCTGCACACCGCGATCAACGCCCGCGGCGTGAAATATCTGCCGAGCCACCGGGTCGAGAACATCACGAAAGACGATGGCGAGTTCCGCCTGACTACCAGCGGCGGCACGATCCGCGCCGGTCGCGTGGCGCTGGCCGCCGGCAACGCCAACATGCGGCTGGCGCCGATGGTCGGACTCGAGGCACCAATGAAGCCCGAGCGCGGCCAGATCGTCGTCACCGAGCGGCTGCGGCCGTTCCTCAACCATCCCGTGGTCACCGTGCGCCAGACCGACGAGGGCACGGTGATGATCGGCGATTCCAAGGAAGACAGCACCGATCCCAGCGGACTGACGCTGGGTGTCAGCGCCACCGAGGCCGAGCGCGCGGTGCGCCTGTTCCCGCTGCTCGCCAACGTCAACGTGGTGCGCACCTGGAGCGCCATTCGGGTCATGACCCAGGACGGCTTCCCGATCTACGACGAATCGGAGACGCATCCCGGCGCCTTCGTGCTGTGCTGCCATTCGGGCGTTACGCTCGCGGCCAATCATGCGCTCACGGTGGCGCCGATGATCGCGCGCGGCGCCCTCGATCAGACGCTGGTCGCTCCCTTCAGCGCGCGGAGGTTTCATGTTCAAGAGGCTGGGTGACTCAGGTGCCACCCTGACGCTGAGCGTCGACGGCCGGTCGATCCGGGCGCGCATCGGCGACACCGTCGCGGCGGCAATGCTCGCCGCCGGCATCGATCATTGCCGCACCACGCCGGTGAGCGGTGCGCCGCGCGCGCCCTATTGCCTGATGGGCGCGTGCTTCGACTGTCTGGTCACGGTCGACGGCGTCGGCAACCGTCAGGGCTGCCTCGTGCCGGTGCGCGAGGGCATGACGATCGAGACTCAACTCGGCAAGCGGGAGGCCGGGCGATGACCGAGGCTTCCGACCTTGCATCGTCCTACGACCTCGTCGTGATCGGCGGCGGCCCGGCGGGACTGGCCGCGGCGTCGCTCGCGGCCCGCGCCGGTCTCGCGACTGTCCTGTTCGACGAGAATCCCGGCGTCGGCGGCCAGATCTATCGCGCCATCACCTCGACGCCGCTAAGCAACCGGTCGATCCTCGGCGAAGATTATTGGGCAGGCAAGGCGCTGGCGGCCGAGGCCAAGGCGAGCGGTGCGCTGGTCGTGAACGGCGCCACGGTGTGGAGCCTCGATCCCACGTTGTTGGTCGGCGTCTCTATCGCGCGCCAGGCGCGCCTGATCCAGGCGCGCCGCGCCATCATCGCCACGGGCTCGCTCGAACGGCCGTTCCCTATTCCTGGCTGGACCTTGTCCGGCGTGATGAGCGCGGGCGGCGCGCAGACGCTCTTGAAAGCCCAGGGCCTGGTGCCGGCGGGCCGCACGGTGCTCGCCGGCAGCGGCCCGCTGCTCTGGCTGCTGGCGGCGCAGCTGCTGCGTGCCGGAACGCGGCTCGAGGCGATGATCGACACTGCGCCGCGCGTGAATTGGCTGCGTGCGCTCCCACATTTGCCTGACTTCGTTCTCTCACCCTATTGGTCCAAGGGCCTGGCGCTTCTGCGCGAAGTGAAGGCCCGCGTGCCGGTGATCCGGGTCGTCGATCGCCTGGAAGCCGTGGGCGACGGTAAATTCCGCGAGGTCGCGTTCGATGGCCGCCGCCTGCCGGCCGATCTTCTGCTTCTGCACCAGGGCGTCGTGCCCAACGTCAACCTCGCCGTGGCAGCGGGCGTGGAGCATCGCTGGAACGACCGCCAGCTCTGCTTTGAGCCGGTGCTCGGTGACGACTTCCAGAGTTCGGTGCCAGGCATTGCCGTGGCAGGCGACGGCGCGGGCATCGCCGGCGGCACGGCTGCCGTCGAGCGCGGCCGAATCGCGGCCATCGCCGCGGTGCGCGCGCTCACGCCCGAGGCGACGACGCCCGACCCCCAGCCCATCCGCCAACAGCTCCAGCGCGAGGAGATGGGCCGCGCCTTCCTCGATTGCCTGTATCGGCCGGCCGAGCAGTTCCGCCAACCCACCGGCGACACCTTGATCTGCCGCTGCGAGGAGGTGACGGCCAAGCAGGTGCGCGACACGGCCCGGATGGGCTGCGAGGGACCGAACCAGATGAAGGCCTTCCTGCGCTGCGGCATGGGGCCGTGCCAGGGCAGGCTGTGCGGTCTGACTGTGACCGAACTGATCGCGGCCGAGCGCGGCACGCGGCCGGCCGACGTCGGCTACTACCGGCTGCGCCCGCCGGCCAAGCCGATCACCTTGGCCGAACTCGCCTCGCTGCCGATCGGCGAAGCCGAGCGCAAGGCCGTGGAGCGCTNNCGGGCGTGAATGCCGGCGGCGTGCGCCAGCTCGCGCGCGATCTCGCGGAAATTCCCCTCTCGATCTCGTCGATGGAGCTGTGGGAGCACATCGAGGAGCTGGTCGGCGACGATTGCGGCTTTACCAGCTACGGCACTGTACTGGTGGCCGAGACCGAAACCGAGCTCGCCTCGTTTCGCGCCCGGGTCGACGATCTCAGGCTGCGCGGCTTCACCCATGAGGAACTGATCGGACGCGACGAGTTGAAACGCCTGGTGCCCGCCGTTGCCGACCACTGTCCGGGCGGAGTCGTCTCTCGCCGCGACGGTGCGGCCGATCCGTTCCGCACCACGCAGGCCTTCCGCAAGCGCGCGATCGAGAAGGGGGCCGAAGTGCTCGAGGGCGTGACCGTGACCGGTCTGGCGCGCGTCGGCGCCAACTGGCGCGTCGAAACCACCGCCGGACCCATTGAAGCGCCCAAGGTTGTGAACGCCGCCGGTGCCTGGGCCGACCGGATCGCTGCNNCCGCCTTCATCCAGCCCGTCGTGATCCTGCGCGGCCGCAAGCTCTCCTTCAAGCAGCTCGACAACGGCACCGTGGTGATCGGCGGTGGCCATCTCGCGGCCTCCGACCGCGATCGCAACGAGACCGTGATCGACTGGAGCAAGCTGGCGCTGAGTGCGGCCACGGTGTGGGAGCTGTTCCCGCTCATGCGCCAAGCCACGATCGTGCGCGCCTGGGCCGGTATCGAGGCCTACATGCCCGACGGCATTCCCGTGGTCGGGCCAAGTTCGACGTCGGAGGGCGTCTTCCACCAGTTCGGCTTTTCCACCCACGGCTTCCAGCTCGGACCGGGCACCGGCGCGGTGATGGCCGAACTCGTGGCCACCGGCGCGACCAACACGCCGATCGATGGCTTGGGAATCGAGCGGTTTCGCCGCTAGCGCTGCCGCCGCCAGTCGTAACCGAGCCGCGGGAAGTGGACGGCGACGTCGCCAACCTGTGGATCCGACCGCAGCAGCGCGATCTCATGCGCGTCGATGAACAGCACCTCGCCCTCGATCCAGTCCCGGGCATTGTCGGCGGCGCGCACGCGGGCGCGTTCGCCCGGCCGCGGATCGCCGTCCTGCGGATCGGACGGACGCGGCTCGGCGGCCGTCGCGGCACGTGCTTTGGCGAGCGCAACGTCGGGCGCGATGTCGGTCCGCGCGCCGTGCCCGATCGCGGCCATGCGGTCGCGCCAGGCGATCAGTTTGGGGTAGGGATCGAGCTCGGCGCGGCAGTCGATCTTGCGGCCGCGCAGGAACCANNAGGCGCGCACGGTCCTCGTGCAGACCCTTCGGCATATGGTCGGCGTTGATGCCTGAGACGAACAGCGCCATGGGCCGCATGAACTGATGCTCGGCCCACCAGGCGATGGCCTGGGCGGCGCCGGCTGACTCGGGCGGAAAGAACGTCGGTGTCGGCATCCTCCGTTCCAGTTCGCGCGCGATCAGCCGCGTGTCGCACCACAGGTCGGCACCGTCCTGCAGCACCGGGATGCGGCGATAGCCGCCGGTCAGCGGCACCAGCTTGGGCTTGGGTTCGATAGGCGGCTGCTCGACGCCGCGCCAGGCCAGCCCCTTGTAGCCCAGCATCAGCCGCGCCTTCTCGGCGAAGTTGGAGAAGTCGTAGTGGTGCAGAATGAGGGTCATGCCTGCCTGGTTTGCATGGCGGCTGGTCTAACACCGCTGGCAGGGGGCGGGAAAGCCGGTCAAAATCCGGGCGGGATGGAAACGCGCTTCTTCACTTTGCTGGCGATGGGCCTCTGCCTAGCGGGCCTGCCCGCCGTCGCTCAGCCCAAGTCAGCCGGTACGCCCGATCCGAAGCTGATCGAGGACCTGGTCGTGGCCAACCGCGTGCTCTCCGATCAGGGCGTGGTCGACGGCTTCGGCCATGTCTCGGTGCGGCACGACAAGGACACCAACCGCTATCTGATGTCGCGCAGCATGGCGCCGGCGCTGGTCAAGGCCGACGACATCCTGGAATACGACCTCGACAGCGTCGCCGTCGACGCCAAGGGGCGGGCGCTGTTTCTCGAGCGCTTCATCCATGGCGAGATCTACAAGGCGCGGCCCGATGTGAAGGCGATCGTCCATAGCCACTCGCCGTCGGTGATTCCCTTCAGCGTGTCGCAGACCAAGTTGCGGCCGATCTATCACATGAGCTCGTTCCTGGGTGAGGGCGCTCCGGTGTTCGAGATTCGCAATGTCGCCGGCGCTGGCTCCAACCTGCTGGTCGGTACGCCCGAGCTTGGCACCGCACTCGCCAAGGCGCTGGGCGACAAGACGGTCGTGCTGATGCGCGGCCACGGCTCGGTGGCGGTCGGCTCATCGATCCCGGAAGTGGTCTTTCGCGCCTACTACACCGAGATGAACGCGCGCCTGCAGGGTGACGCGATCCGGCTGGGCGACAGCATCACCTACCTGACGCCTCAGGAAGCCGCCGCGGCGGCCAAGACGAATGCGGCCCTGGTGATGCGGCCGTGGGAATTGTGGAAACGCAAAGCGATGAAATCCGAATAGGAGCGACGAGCAATGAACGGCGTGGTGAATATCGAGGATCTGAAAAAACTGGCCAAGAAGCGGCTGCCCAAGATCGCCTACGACTTCATCGAGGGCGGCACCGACGACGAGGTGGCGCTCGGCACCAACGAGCAGGCCTTCCGCCAGGCGCGCATCGTGCCGCGCTACCTGGTCGACGTGACGAAGCGCGACCAGTCGACGACCATCTTCGGGCGGACCTATTCGAGCCCGATCGGCATCGCCCCGACCGGCCTCGCCGGCCTGTTCCGCCGCGGCGCCGACCTGATGCTGGCCGAGGCGGCGCGCGAGGCCAACGTGCCCTTTATCATGTCGGGATCGAGCACCGGCTCGATCGAGGATCTCGCCAAGCTGGCGCCCGACCATGGCTGGTACCAGCTCTATTCGTCCAAGGACCAGTCGATCTCCGAGGACATGATCAAGCGCGTGGGCGACGCGGGGCTCAGGACTCTCGTCTTCACCGTCGACGTGCCCGAGGGCTCCAACCGCGAGCGTAACCTGCGCAACGGCTGGGGCCGTCCGCTGAAGCTCAGCTGGGCGACCAAACTCGAGGCGCTTGGCCATCCGGCCTGGATGCTGGAATGGATTCGCCACGGCACGCCCTACTTCAACAACTGGGCGAAGTACGCCCCGTCGGGTGCGAGCGCCGAGGTGGTGGCCGATCTCGTCGCTCACCAGAACCGCGCGCCGATGACGTGGAAGCACGTCGAGCGCTACCGCGAGCTGTTCAAGGGCAACTTCGTGCTGAAGGGCATCATGCATCCCGACGACGCGATTCGCGCCCACTCGCTCGGCGTCGACGGCATCATGGTCTCCAACCACGGCGCGCGGCAGCTCGACAACGCGCCGTCGCCGCTCTCCGTCCTGCCGGCGATCCGCGAGGCCGTCGGCGACAAGATGACGGTGATGTTCGACGGCGGCATCCGCCGCGGCATCGACGCCGTCATCGCGCTCTGCACCGGCGCCAAGTTCGTCTTCCAGGGTCGGCCGACGCTCTATGGCGTGACGGCCGGCGGCGTGCCCGGTGCGTCCAAGGCGCTCGGCATCTTCCGCCGCGAGATCGACCTCACCATGGCCCAGATCGGCGCTACCAAGATCGCCGACTTGGGCCCGCAGTTTTTGATGTGGAAGGACGAGGAGGATCTGCGCCGCAACCGGCGGTGATTCTCGGTCTGACCTCTTGAATCGATCGCTACTCCTGCGCGGCGGCCTCGGCTTGCGGCAGCCAGTGGCGCATGTCCATGTCTCGGTAGAGGCGGAGCGCCGTGGCCAGATGCGTGCGCGCCGCCTCTCGCTCGCCGGCCCGTCGCTGCACCTGGCCGAGGCCGAAGCTGCAATGGGCCAGCAGCGGCCGCATGCCGAGCTCGTCGGCAATGCCGATCGCGGCGCCGAAAGCAGAGGCGGCGGCGGCAGTCTCCGCGGCTCCGCCGGCGGCGGCGATCTCGCCGGTGAGGCGCAGCGCCCAGCCTTCGTAGCCGCGTTCCTTCCGGTCGCGTGCGATCTTGAGCGCGCGCTCGGCATGCGTCACCGCCTCGGCGCGTCGCCCTGCCAGCAGGCAGGTCTCGCCTAGTGCTGCGATCACCGAGGCTTCGCTGATCTTGACCTGCATGGCCGACATCCGCGCGGCACCTTCCTCGAGCAGGAAGAGCGCCTCGTCGAGCTTGCCCGCCAGCGCATAGGCGGAACCGAGCATGGCGGTGATCCAGGCGCTGAGTGCCGCGAAATCGCCGCTGCGGGTCAGCTCGGCCGCCCGCTCCACCACCGGGATCGCCTGCGCCAGGTCGCCCCGGCGCAGAAAGGCGAGGCCCAGCCCGCACGACGCGGCGGTGATGCTGTAGGCATGTCCGGCGGTCTCGGCCTCGGCGATGCCGTGGCGGGCATGGTCGATCGCCTCCTCGAATCGGCCGAGCTCGGCCAGCGACGAGGACAGCCAGGCGCCGGTGGCGATCGACGATTTGTACGGCAGATGGAAATGCTGCTGGATGACCTCGTCCTGCAGCGAGCTCAGGCTGGCCTGAAGCCGCTGCACCGCTTGACCATAGTCGCCCACGGCGAAATGCACATGGCCGAGATAGCGGTTGGCGATGACCTCGAGCGCGGTGTCGCCCTGCGCCTCGGCGGTATCGAGCGCCTGCCGGCCGGTTTCCAGCGCCCGGCCATACTCGCCCAGGCCCCACAGATACGGCGTCAGGTAGCCGCAGACCCAGCCGAGGCGGCCGCGGCCGCGGTCGCCGAGACGCCGGGCCAGCGCCTCGCCTTCGATCAGGGTGCGGAAGATGCGCGCCCGGTCGCCCAAGGGCATGAGCGCGTTGCGCAGCTCCAGGCGCACATCGACCGCCTGTTCCAGTGTCGCCGGGTCGTCGTCCGGCAGGTGCGACAGCGCCGTCACTGCCTGGTCGAGATACTGGATGGCGTCGGCGTCGACCGAGCGCGCGACGGCGTTGGCGGCGGCGCGGCGCAGATAGGCCAGCGCCTTGTCCCACACCTCGGCGCGGAACGCGTGATAGGCCAGCTGCTCGGCCCGGTCGAAGCTGTCCGGCGGTACCGTTGCCTGGAGGGCGCTCAAGATCTGTGCATGCAGGCGCCGGCGGCGCTCCTGCGTCAGGGTGGTGTAGGCGACCTCATGCGTCAGCGCGTGCTTGAACACGTACTCCCGCGTCGGATAGCGGCGCGCCTCGTACAGGAACTCGGCGGCACGCAGGCGGTCGGTGGCGCGATCCAGCACCTGCGGCTGCGCCTCGGCGATCGCCGCCAGCAGCTCGTACGGCACCCGCCGGCCGATCACCGCGGCGCATTGCAGGATGCGTTTCTCGTCCGGCGGCAGGCGGTCGATGCGGGCGGCGAGGACGGCCTGGACCGAGGCCGGTACGCGGATCTCCTGCGGGCGCTCCGCGAGGCGATAGGCGCCGGGCTCACCCACAAGGATCTGTGCCTCGACCAGCGCATGCACGCTTTCCTCCAGGAATAGCGCGTTGCCGTCGGTATGCTGCTCGAGGTCGCGCTTCAGCTCGGCCAGGCTTGCATGCGGGCCAAGCAGCGCGTCCAGGAAGATGTCGACTTCCTCGGGCGAGAAGCGCTCCAGGCGGATCTGCGCATAGCTGCGGTGGCCCCAGTCCGGTTGGTAGTCCGGCCGGTACGACACCAGCGTCACGATGCTGGCATCGCGCAGCTGGTCGAGGATCGAATCGATAAACGACCGGCTGGCGGCGTCGATCCAGTGCAGATCCTCGACGACGATCACCAGCGGCTGGCGGCGGCTTTCGCGCAGCAGGGCCTTGGCGATGCCGTTCAGGATGCGGTACTGCCGCTCCGCCGGGCTGCCGATGCGCCGCACCGGCAGTTCGCGGTCCGGGGCGAACAGCGCGAGGAAGGCGGCGGAGATCTCGTCGCGATCCTCGCCCTCGATCCCGGCCAGCCTGCTCTCCAGCTTGGCGCTGATGGCGGCCAGATCGTCGTCGCGCTCGACATTCAGATAGGCCCGCGCCAGCTCGACCACCGGCACCATCGGGCTGGTTGGGCCGAAGGCTTCCGAGCCGCTCTCCAGCACCAGGCAGCCCGCCATCTCGGGCGAGCGGGTGAACTCGAGAAACAGCCGCGTCTTGCCGATGCCCGGCTCACCCACCACCGCCACCAGCTGGCCGTGGCCGGCACGTGCCTTGTCCAGCGTGTCCGCCAGTACGCCCATCTCCAGCCCGCGGCCGACGAAGCGCGACAGCGGACGGTCCTGCGGTCCACGGATGCGGCTGCGCGTGGCGCGGATGCCGAGCAGCCGGTAGAGCTCGATCGGCTGCGCCAATCCCTTGACGCTGAACGGACCGAGCGGCGTCACGTCGACCTGGCCGGCCAGCAGCTTCAGCGTCTGGGCGGTGAGCGCGATGGTGCCGGGCTGCGCCAGCTGCTCGACCCGCGAGGCGACATGAGCGGTCTCGCCGACAGCCGAGTAGTCGCTCTGCAGGCCGGTGATGCTGGAGCGCATGACCACCTCGCCGGAGTTGAGACCGACGCGCAGCAGCACCTGGACGTCGGACTTCCAGTCCGGCTCGCGCGCCAGCTCGCGCACTGCCTGCAGCATGGCGATCGAGGCCGATGCCGCGCGCAGCGCATGGTCCTCATAGGCGATCGGCGCGCCGAACAGCGCCATGATGCCATCGCCGCGCGTGTTGTTGACCGTACCGCCAAAGGCGTTGACCGAGCGGACCAGGTGCTCGAGCACCGGATCGAGCACGGCCTGCGCCTCTTCCGGGTCACGGTCGGCGATGAGTTCCAGCGACCCGCGTATGTCGGCAAACACCACGGTGACGTATTTGCGCTCGGTCTCCAGCACCGGCGCCGGGCGCGACACCGCCACGGCGAGACCGGCGCCGCAGCCGCCGCAGAATTTCTCCTCGACGCCGTTGGCGAAGCCGCAGGCCGGGCAGGCTGCGGTCAACAAGGCGCCGCATCCGCTGCAGAAACGTCGTTCGCTGCGGTTGTCGCTGCCACATTGCGCGCACTGCATGCCGGGCACCTATATCTTCGCGCCGCCGACCAGGCGCTCCGCTGCGCCTACTTCTTCGGCGGCGGGGCGAACTTGTCGAAATCCCAGGCCCGCATCACGGAGATCTCCACGTCGCCCGGCTCCTGCAGAGCGGTCAGGCACTGGAACATTTTGAAATCCTGATTGGGGGCGATGCTGACGGTCACTATCGAGTCGTAGCCTCCCATGGTGACATAGTGAGACTGGACCTCGCCCTTCAAGGTATTCTTTAGCGAGGCGGCAATGACCCCCCAGCGCTTGCGCGCAGCCTCCGGCTTGGCGAATTTGCGGCCTTGGCTCGTGTACTTCGACAGTATGATAAAGGTATCCTTCTCCATCTCCCCCTCCTGCGTTGGCTATTGCACGAAGCGTACCCGGAACACCTTCGGCCACATCTTGCCGGTGACAAGAAAGGTGCCGTCCGCCGGATCATAGGCGATGCCATTCAACACGGCTTCCTGTTGCGCGCCCAGAAGTCCCTCACCCAGGCAGCCACGTTCCTGCTGCGTCAGCAGGTCCGAGAGGTCGATCACCTTCGTCACGACGCCGTTGGCGCCGATCTCCAGGATGCTGTCGGTGCGGAAGACGTTGGCGTAGACCAGGTCGCCGACGCACTCCAGCTCATTGATGTTCTTCTGGGGTTGACCATCGAGGGTCACCGAAATGGTCGACTGCACGGCAAATGTCCTGGGGTCACGCAGCGTCAGCTGGTCGGTGCCGTTGCTCATGATCAGGTGATGGCCGTTGTAGCAGAGGCCCCAGCCTTCGCCGGTGTAGCTGAATTGCCCGACGTGCTTGAGCGACGGCAGCTCGTAGATAATCGCTTTATTCTGCTGATAGGTCAGCTGCACCAGGAAATGGCCCACCTCGGCCAGGCCTTCGCCGAAATCCTGCGAGTCGAGGCGGATCGCCTGGGTGACCAGCCCGGTCTCGAGTTGAACGTGGCGCAGCGACGAGGCTCCGCGGAAGCCTGTACTTTCGAACAGCTCGCCCTTGTACAGAAGCAAGCCCTCGGTGAACGCCCATACGTCGTGCGGATACCAGGTAATCACCTGGGCATGCCAGCGCGGCGTTGCCGTGCTGGTGACCGTGCGCGGCATGCTTTCCAGGACCCTCTTGCTGCCGGTGAGGAAGTCCTGGCCGTCGGCAGGAAAGGTCCCGACGAGCACCAGCGATGCGAGTAACGCATAAAAGCGCATAGCACCGACACTAGAACCGCCGCGACGCGCCGACAAGGGGGCGGCCAGGGCACTTGGCATCTC
>PLYQ01000147.1:55479-57602 GCA_003153415.1 Rhodospirillales bacterium
GCTGCTTTTCGGCCGTATCTGCTTCGCCGCCGATTTCATGCTGTTTGGCGCGAGGAAGTTCGCCAATCCTTCGATCATCTACAAGCTGATCGAGGCGCACCATCTGCCCGGAGCGCTCGTCTATCCGACGATCGTCCTGCAGTTCGGCTGTGGCCTGCTGGTGCTGCTGGGCCTGCAGACCCGTTTGGCTGCCGCCGCGCTCGGCTGGTTCTGTATCGTGGCACCATCGATCTTCTGGCTCGATACGCTCGAACATTTGTCGCGCGACTACGCGGCGGCGGGCGGGTTCATGCTGCTCGTCCTGTTCGGGCCCGGCCGGTTCTCGCTCGATGGGCGTTTCGGTATCCGCGACGGCGTCGTCCCCGTCATTCCGAGGGTCGTCGCCAGCCAGGCCGTGATCGATCCCGTCATGCTGGTGGCGCGCATCTTGATCGTGTTTCCGTTCCTGGCGGATGTGGTGAAAAAGGCCGTCTATTTTGCCCCGCAGTGCGCGATGTTCGTGACGGCGGGCCTGCCCGGCGACGCGATCTACCTCGTGATGCTGATCGAGCTTGTCTGCGGGCTGGCGCTGATCGCGGGATGGGGCGCGCGGCCGGCCGCGATCGTGCTGCTCGCATGGTCGGTCGTTCTGGCCCTGACGATCCACAATCCTGGCTACGACTTCGCGTTCTTCAGCGGCGATTTAGGCGCCGTGATCGCGAAGAATTTCTTAAATCGCGGCGCGGCGACATTCTTCAAAGACGTCACCACGATCGGTGCGCTGAGCGTTCTCATCGTTTACGGACCCGGCGCCCTGTCGCGCGATGCCAGGTCGCGACCGACAATTCGATCTCGCGGGTGAACTTCAAGCTGGGGGTGATGCCGCCGGTCTTGTCAGGCGCCTGCGGGCGGATCACACTTTCTTCCCGCCGAGTGGGAGGCAGACATGCCTATGAAATCCATCGTCATGGCGTTCGTTCTCAGCGGCTGGCTCATCGCTGCCGTGGCGGCGGGCCTGATCGTGGCCTACACGAGCTTTTTCGGCGTCGCCGTGCTCGGCGTGGTCGTCTGGTTCGTCAGCGCGCGTGTCGACCAGGAGCGCGACGGGGCCGTGGGTGCCGCCGTCACCCCCGGCTTTCTCGCCCGGCAGTTCAGGGCACGGGCGGACATGTCGCCCGCCGAGCGGCTGGCGTTTCGCGATGAGCAGTCGCTGGAGGCCCGGGCGACGCGCCTCTTCAAGTATCTCGGCATCGCCATGATACTCGCCGGTCTTGGTGGTTTCTGGTTCTATCAACTGTAGGCGTGAAGCTACCCGCCTTGGTTTCAGGCGAATGCTCGCGAGCAAGATTTTTCAGCGAGTCTCGTGAGGGCGGCGACGAGCTCGGCTCCTCATGAGTCTCATGAGATTCATGAGGAATCGCTCAAAGCACAACAGGATTGGGCTTTAAGGCCAATCCTCACGAGGCGTTGTTTTTTGGCGACGGCGGCGTCCACGGGGGCGCGGCCAAGGGCGCGCCTGCACGATCGATGCAACACCACTGCTTGGAAAGGCTGCGGTGATTTTCGATTATTTAAAGCGTTACCGGTAACCGCCGCTATAGGTTGCGATCGTTCGTGCACACCCCTCACCTAACCTCTCCTCTTAGCAGGGGAGAGGAACATGAAGGGGAACGAAACAGGCGTTTCGTCGTCTTACTGCACGACCTCGAACAGGCCGGCCGCGCCCATGCCACCGCCGATGCACATGGTGACGACGACGTTCTTGGCCTTGCGGCGGCGGCCCTCGATCAGGATGTGGCCGGTGCAGCGCGCGCCGGTCATGCCGAAGGGATGGCCGATCGAAATAGAGCCGCCGTTGACGTTGAGCTTGTCGTTGGGGATGCCGAGCTTGTCGCGGCAGTACAGTACCTGCACGGCGAAGGCCTCGTTCAGCTCCCAGAGGTCGATGTCGTCGATCTTCAGTCCGAAGCGCTTGAGCAGCTTCGGGATCGCATAGACCGGGCCGATGCCCATCTCNNCAGCTGGCTCGCATTGCCGGCGGTGATCCACTTGTCGGGACCCATCACCGGCTGCAGCTTGGCCAGGCCCTCCTTGTTGGTGTCGGGCCGGTTGCCCTCGTCCTTGGCGAGCTTGATGGTCTTCTT
>PLYQ01000284.1 GCA_003153415.1 Rhodospirillales bacterium
GGCAAGGTGACGGCGCTGGACGGCCGGACCGCCACGGTGGCGCTCGATTCAGGTGCGAGCCTGGCGTTGCCCGCTTGCGATGGCGTCGTCGCCGGCTCACCGGTGATGCTCTCCGTCCGGCCTGAGCAACTGGTGCTGTCGTCGCTCGCCACAGCGGGAAGCTGGCCGATCCAGCCCGGCCTCAGCCTGCCGCTCGGCTCGCAGATCATTCACGAAGCACGCACCGTCGACGGTGTCGCGCTCAAGATCGTCGAGCCACGCCTGCGCGCACCGGCCGTCGCCAGCCGCGGCTTCTGTGCGCTGGCGCCCGACGCCCGGCCGTCCCTGTTCTTGAGTTCAACTGTCCTGTCAGCAACGGAGTGACCCCATGACCATGCAATCGTTCAATCGCAGAAGCCTGCTCGCCGGCGCGTCGGCCCTCGGCGGCGCGTCGCTCATGCCTCGCGGTGCCTTCGCCAAAGGCAGCCTCGTTGCCACGACCTATCCCGGCAGTTGGGAAGAAGCCTACCGCGCCATCGTCGTGCCGGCACTGAAGAAGAAGGAAGACATCGATCTCGAACTGGCGCCGCTGTTCGCCATGGACCAGATCGGCAAGGCCAAGGCGTCCCGCGGCGCGCCTCCGTTCGACGTCTTCATTCTCGATCCCGGTCCGCGCATCGTCGGCATCGAGGGCGGCATCTTCGAGAAGTTCGACGGCAAGAAACTCTCGAACGCCGCCAAGCTTCCCGCCGGCTTCATCGACGACTCCGGCATTTGCGTTGGCGCGCAAGTGGTGGGCATTGCCTACAACCCGAAGAAGCTGCCGGCGCCCAAGGGCTGGAAGGATCTGCTCGTCGAGCCCTACGTGTCGCGGCTGGGCCTCACGGGCTTCCAGACGACCTTCGGCACGGCGTCCCTGATCGAGCTCTCCAAGCAGTTCGGCGGTTCCTTGACCAACGTAGATCCCGCCTTCGTCGAACTGAAGAAGGTGCTGCCCAAGATCGCCGCCGTTGGCCTGCCAGCGGCCATGCCCGGCCTGTTCCAGCAAGGTCAGTGCGACGTCATGTACACCAATACTCAGACGGTCGCGACGCTCAAGGGCAAGGGCATCGACATCGAGTTCGTCAAGCCTGAGTCGGGTGCCGTTGCCTTCTACACAACGATGCACATTGCCAAGGGCACGACCGAAACGGCCAACGCGTACAAGTATCTCGACCTGGTCGTCAGCAAGGAGATGCAGGAGGCGATGACCAAGTCGCCCTACAACTTCATCCCGGTCAACAAGGACGTCGTCCTGCCGCCCGACCTGCCGATGAAGAGCCTCGATGAAATGTCGAAGTACGTCGTGCAGGACTGGGCCCAGATCAATCCGCTGCGCGCCGCCTGGATCGAGAAGTTCAACAAGGAAATGGCCAAGTGACGATGGCGCCATGTCGATAACACTGGCCGCCGCTCCAGAAACGGGCGGCGGCAGCCTTCGCCGCTTGCTGCGGGCCGAAGAGTGGCAGCTCGCGCTACCGCTCGGTCTTGCCTTCGTAGCGCTGTTCGTGGCGCCGCTGCTGCTGCTGGTCGGCACGAGCTTATTCGACGACGACAAGATCACCCAGCCGGGCTTCGGCAGCTGGGCGAAGTTCTTTGGCGATCCCTTCAACTACAAGGTGGTTGCCGACACGCTGCTGCTCGGCGTCAAGACGGTGTGCACCACGGTGCTGATCGGCTACCCGCTGGCGCTGGTCTATCTCGATCTCCCGACGCGCCTGCAGAAGGTGCTGATCTTCATCATCGTGCTGCCGCTGCTGCTCTCGGTCGTGGTCCGCACCTTCGCCTGGATCGTGGTGCTGGGCCGCGAGGGCATGATCAACCAGCTGCTACAGAGCCTCGGCGTCATCTCCGAGCCGCTGCGCCTGCTGCAGACCGAACTCGGTCTGGTGATCTCGCTGACCCAGATCGAAATGCCGCTGATGCTGCTGCCGCTGATCAGCGTGATGTCGCGGCTCGATCCTAATTTGCGCGATGCTTCGGCAGCGCTCGGCGCCTCGCGCTGGCGCACGCTGTTCACCGTCATCGTGCCGCTCAGCATGCCGGGCCTGGTCGCCGGCTGCCTGCTGGTGTTCGCCAGCTCGACCACGGCCTTCATCTCGCAAACCGTGATCGGCGGCGTCCGCCTCATCTATCTGCCGCTGTTGATCTGGCAGCAGTCGCTGGTCGTGTACAACTGGCCGCTTGCCGCCGTGGCGTCGCTTTCGCTGGTGGTCTCCGTGCTGTCGGTGATCGCCGCCCTCTCCTGGCTCGGCCGCCGTTCGAGCGGGCATCTCCATGGCTAGGCGCCGCAGTCTCGGCGACATCTCCTATGGCCTCGTCATCGGTGGGCTGGCGGCGCTGGCCGTGCTCATCATCGTGACCCCGGTGATCGTCGTGTTGATGACATCCTTCACCGAGGGTCGCTCGCTCAGGTTCCCGCCGACCGGCTTTTCCTTTCGCTGGTATGAGCAATTGTTCGACGCCACTCAATCGCGTCAGATCCACAAGGCGGCCGGCAATTCGCTGGAAGTCGCCTGCTTTTCCACCCTGTTCGGCGTCGTGCTGGCGACGCTGGCGTCGCTCGGCCTGGCGCGCAATCGCCGGAAGATGGCGCGGATCGCCGACAATTTCTTCATGTCGCCGCTGGTTCTGCCGGGCATTACCTTCGGCCTGGCCGCGCTCGTCTATTTCTCGACCCTGGGCTTTCGACCGTCGCTCGATCTGATGATCGCAGGCCACCTGGTCGTGACCATGCCCTTCATCCTGCGGACGACGACGGCTAGCCTCTCCCAGCTCGATCCCGCCCTGCTCGATTCCTCGCACAGCCTGGGCGCGAGCTGGTTCTACACGCTGCGCCGCGTCACCCTGCCGTTGATCGCGCCCGGCATCGCCGCCGGCGCCTTCCTCGCCTTCATGGCCTCGATCGACAACGTGCCGGTCTCGCTGTTCCTGTCGAACGCCCGCACCGACACCCTGCCGATCCGCATGTGGGGCATGATGGAGTCGACTCTCGACGTGCGGGTCGCCGCCGTTTCGGGCGTCTTGATTACCGCGGCTTTCCTGCTGATGCTGATCATGGAATGGACGGTGGGGCTGACCCGCCGCATGCGCGACTAGGGAGAGGTCATGGAAATCGTGCCGCAGCCGTTGACCAAGGAGGCCTTCGCGCCCTACGGCGACGTCATCGACATCCCGAGCGAGGCCGGCCGGAAATACTACGAGGACGCGCTCGGCAATCTGCGGCCCGAGGCCAAGCCCAGCCTGTCGGTGAGTCTCAAGGCCGAAACGCCCGACCGGCCGCTGCGCGCCGAGCTGCTGGAGCGCCACGAATTCTCCTCCCAGAGCTTCGTGCCGATCGACGTCGACCGCTGGCTGGTCGTCGTGGCGCCGCACGCTGCGGCAGGCGGTCCCGACACCAAATCCGTGCGCGCCTTCATCGCCACCGGCAAGCAAGGCGTCACCTACAAACCCAATACCTGGCACCACGGCCTCACCGTGCTCGACAAGCCCGGCCGCTTCGCCGTCTTCATGTGGCGCGCCGGAGCCGAGGACGAGGAGTTCGTGCCAGTCGAACCCTTCACTATTCACATTCCCTGAGCTGGCCGCATTCCCTGAACGGAGCCCGTCATGGCCCCCACGAAACCTTACGAAGTCCGCCGCGATCTCATCGGCTATGGCGCCAACCCACCCCATCCCAAATGGCCAAACGGCGCGCGCATCGCCGTCAACTTCGTGCTGAACTACGAGGAGGGCTCGGAACCCTCGGTGCAGGACGGCGAGGGCTTTACCGACATTGGCCTCACCGAGGCCATGGGGCTGGGCCAGACGATCGACGGCCGCGATCTCGCGGGCGAAGGCCTGTTCGAATACGGCAGCCGGGTCGGCGTCTGGCGGATCATGCGAATCTTCGCCGAACGCAACCTGCCCATGACGATGTTCGGCTGCGGTCTGGCGCTGGAGCGCAATCCAGAAATCTCTGCCGCCATCGCCAATGCGGGCCACGACGTCTGCTCGCACGGCTGGCGCTGGATCAAGCACTACGAGTTGAGCGAGGCTGAGGAGCGCGAACATATCGCCAAGGGCATCGCCTCGATCAAGAAGATGACCGGCGAACGGCCGGCCGGCTGGTACTGCCGCTACGGTCCCAGCGTCAGCACGCGCCGGCTGCTCGTCGAGGAAGGCGGCTTCCTCTACGATTCGGATTACTACGGCGACGAGCTGCCGTTCTGGACCACGGTCGAGGGCAAGCCGCACCTCGTGGTGCCGTATTCGCTCACCACCAACGACGGCAAATATGCCTCGGGCTCAATCGGCAACTCCGACCAGTGGTTCACCCTGGTGCGCGACGGCTTCGACATGCTCTACCGCGAGGGTGCGACGGCGCCCAAGATGATGTCGATCGGCATGCATTCCCGCATCCTCGGCCAGCCGGCGCGCGCCGTCGGGCTGGAACGGGTGCTCGACTATATGCAGAAGCATGCCGGCGTCTGGATCACCAAAAGAGTCGACATCGCCCGCCACTGGCACAAGACCCATCCCTATCCGGGCAAGGGGCTGAACGAGTAAAAGGTCAAATATAATAGCTATTTCAATAAGTTAAAGAAATTCTGGCATTATGATCCAGCGCCGGGGACACGTGGGGGACACAAAAGCGTGAGTTTCGCGTACTTCGGCAAAGCCAAGAGGGGGAGGGGAGATGGCCGACGAGCGAGCGAGGATATTCCATGACCTCAAACCGGCCATTGAAGAGGCCGACATCGTCAAGGCTGCGCGGGACCATAAGGTCGTGGTCAGCTTCAATGCCTTTCCTGTCCTGGGAGAGGCCGACTGCGTCACCGGCCTGGCCGTGAAGCTGGCCTTCGGCGACGGCGGAGCCGATACAGTGATCTTCGATCCGATGTCAGGCGAGATGCTGCGTACCGTTCTGGAACTCCTCAAGAAGGCGCGCTGGCAGAACATCGACCCCGCGCTGCCGAGCCCGAAATCCCATTAAGCACGAGCCATGTGCAATCTCTACGAATACGACATGACCGAGGAGGACATGCGGCTGCTGATCGAGCACTACAAGCTCGTCGGCCGTAACTGGTCGAAGATCACCAAGGTCTATCCCAACTATGAAGCGCCGGTGGTAGTCGATCGCGTCGTCGAGACGATGCGGTGGGGCTTTCCCCCGCCACCCTTCGTGAAGGCCAAGGCCACTGTCCAGAACGTGCGCAACACAAAGAATGCCTACTGGCGCCCATACCTCGGCCGCGAAAGCCGATGCCTCGTGCCGGTGACGGCCTTCTCCGAATTTGACCTCGCCGCCCGCCGGCTGCGCTGGTTCAAGCGGCCCGATGGCAAGCCCTTCTTCTTCGCTGGGATCTGGCGCACCTGGACCGGCAATCGTGGAACCAAGACGGCGCCGAACGTCGGCGAGCACACCCTCTTCGCGTTCCTCACCACCGAGCCTAACAAGGTCGTGGCGCCGATCCACTCCAAGGCCATGCCGATGCTACTGCTCGACAAGGCCGCCATCGAACAATGGCTGACCGGCAGCGACCCTGAGGCCCTCGAGCTGCAGAGGCCGGCGCCAGAAGAGGCGATCATGCTGATCGAGGAGAAGAAGGCTGCCTAGAAATGGCTGGCGTGGTAACGCGTCAGCGCGGCGCTGGCTGCGACCCACTCCGCCTCGACGGTAGCAGCCGCCGCGCGCTCGGCCGTACTTAGCCCTGCCGCCGAGTTAGCGGCTTTCAATGTGTTGGCGAGGCCGAGCGCGACATGGCGACGTCCCGTCGTCGAGACAGCTTCGATCAGGTTGGCAAGGTGTTCATCTTCAACGGCCATGGGATTCAAACTGCATTCCTAGGCGCAGGTTCCTTGCTGTCGTTAGATTTCAAACTGATACAGGGCCGCCGCCTACTCCCCGGCACCTCGCGCGCCGCTAAATCGCGAGCTCACCGAAGGCATCGCGCGGCACCAAGACTGCCCGTGCCTCGGTGCGGCAGTAAAGCCGCAAGAGATCGGCGCCGGTGGGCAGGAGGCGGGCGGCGTTCATCGGTTCGCCAACTCCAGCAGTACATCGCCATGGCAGGGCTCGCCGGGCGTGCACCAACAGGCGAGGTCCTTGCCGCGCAAGGTAGGAAGGGCGGCTAACACGGTCTGCCGTCGGTTATTCAGCGTAGCGACGATGTGGGTCCCCGCGATGTCGCGATCGGACAGTTCGCCCAGGAGCCAGGCGCGGTGGAGCGCTACGGCTCTTGCGACGCTTCGGCTCAATGTAACGACCCAGGGGTTTCCCCATTTTGTGGGGCGGGCAACGACGACAGCGTTGTCCGGCTTTCGCCAACCGCGCGTTCGGGACAATTGGATGCACTGGGGCTGCATTCCGCCACCCTGGCGATCCCGGTCACTCAGGCGACTCCCGCCGCTCGGTGCCGTCGAGCAAGTCGCCGGCGGCCTTTCCCACCGGACGGCTCACGGCGCGGCCGGTCCTGGGCACCGAGCGGACACTCCCGAGGCGCTGAGGGCGTTCCGCTTCCAGGACTATCCAAACCAAGACGCTAAGGGCATTGTCGTCCATGGAACGTGCGGGCGGCTCTTGCCAACAAGTATGATTTCAAGAGGCGGCAAATGATGGGACTTCTTCCGCCAGCTCTTCTTATTGTGGCCCTATGCGTAGGGTTAAGCTTCAAAGTCGAGGGCTTGGCGTCTGGCGATCAAGCGGAAGGCCGACCTGCAAATCACGGCAACTCTCGAATTTATTCGCAGCGCGGTGTATCGGCCCCGACTGGCACAAGCCACTTGCCTCAAAAGATTGTTAGTTCCGGCGTGCTTGCTGCCTGTCTTTACGTAGTTCTGGCGGACCGGTACACCGCCGCGGATGCGCACTGGGCGTACGCGGCCCTTGGTATCATCGCCGGATGTTGGCTCAGGCGCAAAAGCAGGTTTGGGACTCTGAATTAGTTTTCGCGGTCGAGTACGGGCGGCTTCGCTACCGACGCCGGCTATGCCTTACGCCCTGCCACCGAAAATCCAGTGCTCAATTGGTAACGTCGTCTTGGTGCGGATATTGATATCAACGACGTTGTGACGCCTCAGGAACCAAATCATGCCCTTGATGTCGATTGTAACGGCGGCGTTCTCGATCGCCACCACTGAGCCACGGAAGCGTCGGTTGTCCGCCATGATGGCAGGGAACTGCGCGCCCGGGGTGAACGGACCAGCAATAAGGTCCGCTGTCGTCATCGGTCCGATTTCAGCATGGTGGACATGCAGTTCCATGTCTACGCCTTCTTGTTCAACGTCTTGCCCGTGGGCACGCAGGCCGAGCTTGGCGAGCGCTACGCGGGCCTCTTCATCGCCCGCCACGCCTCGGCCCGGAAAACACGCCCGGCGGCCCATGGTTCTAGCAGGGGCCGCCAGCCAACCGGAAGGATCTAGGGGAGGCTTCGGTCGGTGCGCGGTCGTTGGTGGTATGGGGAGTGTGCGCAGCGCTTTGGCAAATATAGCAAGCGGCCTCCCGTCGGCGCACTGTGGGAAAGCTTACCGATCGCCGCGATTCCTCGCCGGCCACTCCCACGGCGCCACGCAATCGTGTGCATGCAGTCCGACCTTTGCCAAGGCGGCACCAGCCTCATCGCCTTCATAGTCTCGACTGTATCGGGTGAACGCCAGCGCCATGCCGGCGCTCACCATCGCGGCTCCAAGATCCTGGCCGTCCGCCTTGCACAAGCCAATCGTGCGGCCGTAGCGGTTCTTGGGCGAATGCAAAAGCTCTGGTTCTTGCGCACTTTTCACTTAGGGCGCCGGAAAAATACGAAGAGAATGAACGCAATGAACGCAACGCTGAGCACCACACCAATAGCCGCGCCGTACAATGCAATGGTCGTCAGGTCGACTGAACTCACTTGCGGCCCCTCTGCTCTATGCGATCACCTCGTCGCCGCGTGCGAACGCTGGAAGCATCGCAACCTACCCATGGCTTCCCCGGAACTCGACTCAATGCTAGCTTCCACGTCGTTGCGTTGCCGTCGCGTCAGGAACATGAGCACCAAACGAAGCAACGATCGACTCTTGGGCACCGCGCGAGCAGGTGGGCCGGCGCAATGATCATCAATCTCGTCTATGACTCCTCGGCTCAAGCCGCGCCGCAGAGCTTCAGGGACGGCATGCAATCCGCAGCCACCCAACTGCAGAATGCCTTCAGCAACAATATCACGGTCAATATCGCCGTCAGCTACGGCCAGCTGAACGACGTGACCTTACAGAACCAGAACGAGTCCTTCGGTGACATTGGCTATTCGGGCAATGGCACGGAGGGGGTTGGTATCAGCGAGAGCTACCAGAACCTGCGCAGCCTGCTGGCCAATCACGAAACCTCGGCCGACGACGTCACCTCCGTCAATGCCCTGCCGAATACCACGTCGTTGCAGGGCCATTCGAGTTTTGTCATCGGCGGCGCCCAGGCCAAGGCGCTCGGAGTGACGGCGGCCAACGCCAGCGGCATCGACGGCCAGGTCTGGATGGGCAGCAGCTTCACAGGCAACGTCCTGATTGCTGGCGCCCTGCACGAAATCACCCACGCCATGGGCCGGATAACCGGCGACAGCCTCGATCTCTTCCGCTATTCCGACGCCTCGCCGACGACGCACGTGTTCGGCTTCGCCACCCCCGCCCAGCCGGCCTTCTTCTCGATCAACGGCGGCACCACCAAGCTTGCCGATTTCGGCATTAACTCCGACCCCAGCGACTTTCTCAACGGCGGCATCCAGGGCACCGATCCGTTCAACGAAACCGTTGGCGGCAGTGCGCTCACCGCCGTCGATCTCAAGATCATGAACGTGCTCGGATTTAGCCTGGCCGCGGCCCACGTCGCTCCCACGGTCACAGTCCAGAACGTGACAGTTGCGGCCGGCACCTCGATCGCGGCCTCGTCGCTCATCACCGCCGTCACCAACCCGAGCAACGACAGCATCACGCAATATGGCTTCTGGGATAGCGGTGGCGACAACGGCCACTTCACCCTGAGTGGAATCACGCAGGCCTCGGGCCAGTGGCTGAGCGTGAGCGCGGGCAGTCTCGACACCATGCGCTATGTCGGCGCGACCTCGCCGGGTAGCGAGCAGCTGTTTGTCCAGGTCTTCGACGCGACGACCAACACCTGGTCAGCTTCCTCTGCTGCCCTTACCGCCGCAACCACCGCCGCAACGCCTAACCTGATCGACGATTCGATCACCAAACTTTATGTCGGCTACTACAATCGCGCGCCCGATCCGGCCGGCGAGACCTATTGGGTCGGGCAATTGAATGGCGGCATGCCGCTCACCCAGATCGCTCAGTCTTATTCGGTCCAGACTGAGTCAACAAACCAGTATGCTTTCCTCGCCAACCCTAGCGCCAATAATGCCGCAGCCGTCAAAGCCTTTGTCGATACGATCTACAGCAACCTCTTCAACCGGGCTCCTGATACGGCCGGGGAAGCGTATTGGATCGGGCAACTGCAAACCGGTGCCAGCACAGTCGGCGGGGCCATTCTCAACATCATAAGTGGCGCACAAGGCAACGATGCGCTCACGGTTAACAACAAGGTCACCGTGGGTGACTACTACGACACGCAGGTCTTCAGCCAGAATGTGCAGTTCTCGGTCGCCTCTGCTCAAGCCGCTCTGAGTGCCGTGAACTCTGCCACTTCGAGCATCACGGCGGCCCAGGCCATCGTTGATGCTTACGTCAGGACGGCACCGGCTGGCACGACGACGGCCTCGCAATCCGACGTGAACCTGGTCGGCATTTTAAATGCACCTGATCTCAGCCATATCGCGTGAACTGTGCGCCATGTCTTACTGACAGCCCTCTACGTTGCAGCAGCACTGGCCTTTACTATGGCTGTCGCAGGTGTGTTCCAGGAGATGGGCAGCCGAAGGAATGCTGTGTCGGTACCGGACACCATCGAAAATGAGCCCACTCTGCAGTTACCCCAGCCCAAGCCACGACCTTGCGAGCCAAAACGTCAGGGTAGCTTCTCCGCGCACGCAGATGGGTAACGCCAAGAATTAGGGCCGCGCCTTATTGAACGGCTCCCGCGACGGCTCCGGCCGCCCGGTGGACGAGAACACCGCCAACCGCTCCTCGTAGGAGGGCCGCGGCCGTTTCGCGATCACATCCGCGATGTCGTCGGCGTCGTAGGTCGAAGCGCCGGCCAGGATCGCGTCGAGCCAGGCGCCCAGCACTTCGACGCGCGGGCCGGTCCTGAGGATGGCGCCGTCGCGCTCGATGGCCCAGCCGGTGTGGGCGCAGCCGATGGGGGTGATGCGGTAGGTGGTCACGTTTCCTCCTCGTAATCCTGCATGCCGGGCTCCTGGTCGGGCCTATCGATCGCGCAATAGCCCGCGCCGCCGCAGCGGCCACACTTGAAGCGTGTCAGGCGCCAGTCGCGGTCGCGGATCTCCGCCGGCACAGCCAGCCGTCGGAAACGCCGGCAGGAATCGCAGCGCAGCCACAGTGGCCCGAACATGGCGCGCAGCTCGGCGAAGGAATGAAGCTTATGCGGGCTGGGGCCGGCCATGCCGGGGCGCGCTCCGATGGTGGCGTCCCTGCCTACACCGGTTGATCGCTCCCCACGGCGGGAGTCCTAGCGCGCGTGGGCGGCGATGCCGAGTCGAATCGTTAGGTACGCAGCAGACTTCCCGCCCGCAAGGCTAGACTTCAGGTGTCTCTGTGGCAGAATTTTGCCAGCCAATCTATTTGCACCAGCAATCGGCGTGGGAGCACCTGAATGTCGGCATTTGGAAAACTGGCCCTTGGCGCGACAATCGTCTTTGCCTGGAGCACGACCGCCCATGCTGGCGATCCGCGATGTTACAAGCCGCCTTATGGTGGCTCTCCTGATCGATACAGAGGGATCGAAGAAACTTACCGCCAGACGCTTGATAGCGTTGCCAAGACGTTGGAAGAGATTTGTAACATGAAATTTGGCGGAGCTGATCGCGCTGCGCTGCATCAACTTGGCTTTACGGACGACGCAATTGACGCAAGGGACACGACGGTGCTGGCGGTGGAGATGTTCCAGGCGGTCAAAGACCGCGCAAGTTCAAAGTAGGGCGCTGGAGCCACTGTAAGACTCTACTAGCGGGCAGTTCGTTATCGATCTCCCCCATGCTCCGCACCCGCCATAGGCGAACCGTAGTGGCCCTGCCACCGCGTGCTCATTTCGATGGTGGCCTCATCGGCGAGCTTCCTCGAGGAGGCGTGGTGGGGGCGGCAGTCGAGGACGAGGGCGGAGGCGTGGTAGAAGTACTTGGCGTGAATCCCGAGTCCCAACCTGTATCGACAACAATGCGGCAGCGAAGAAGCGCATTGCGGGCCTCACCTGAGAATTTCACACCTGCATTGGCATCGATCAAATCCAGCGCTCAAGCTCTGGCTGGCTCGACGCCATCATCTTTTTTCGGATCGACCATCAACACCCTAAGGCCGAGCTCGACGAGGCGCGCGTTGCGTTCATCTGCCGACGTCTTGACCACAAAACTGACTGCAGCCGCGGCCGCGCACAATGCTGCGGCGTGATCGATAGCTGCATCACCGATGTCAGTGGATGAGGTTGCAACATCGTGTTCTCTCAAAATCGGTGAGCAGCGGCCGCAAGTCGGGAACCTACGGACGAGGCCTACGCGCGGCGAATTGCGTCAAATTCTTTCCGAAAGTTCACCGATCGCCCCGATTTCGCGCCCGCCATTCCCATGGCGCGACACAATCATGCGCGTGCAGCCCGACCTTTACCAAGGCAGCACCCGCCTATCGAGGCCGCGTGAGGAGCGCCACCCGTATGGGCGGATTTAAGATCACGCCGTATCGATCTAATAGTTGCTGCGAGGTCGGGCCCGAAAACAAGGCTTTGGGTATTGGAGTGCCCACAATATAGCTCACTCCTGCAAAGTTCGTTTTCTGAGTGCCCGGCAAGCGATCCACTGGGATTATTCGCTCTGGCGTGGTCCATTCTCCGTCTGGCGTGTCGAGCCACTTAGGGACGAGCCAGTCGCGCCCGTCATGTTCAATGCCGTCGCATCGATCGATGGATTGAGTCCCCTCCATCACGACCATTGCCATAAAGCGGCACTGTCTCAGTTTGAAATTCAATGCCTCTATTGAGAACTCGCCGTCTATGGCTTACTCAGCGACATGGCAAAGCAGAAATCAAAACGCCGGCCAACCGATGTAGTCGGTAACGCTGTCCATGTGATGGGCCTCGCCACCGGACAATTCTCGGAACCGCCGAAGGCCGAGAAGAATGAAGCCGCTGTCGCGCTGGGTCGATTAGGCGGCCTTAAGGGCGGTCGGGCCCGCAAGAAGGCGCTCACCAAGAAGCAACGCGTAGAGGCAGCACGCAAGGCAGCACGCTCGCGCTGGGGCCATCTCTAGGGGTCCTTCAAGGAATCGTCCTCAGCTGATTCGTCGAGGTCCAACGCGCCCTTCACCTTTGGCGACTTGGCGTATCTGGTCCATGCCTTGAGGACCCACTCCCCCTCACTGGTCCTAAGGATATCACCCGTTTGCTGTGAGCGGCGCAGGAGAACGGCACCCACGGTATTCACCGGCTGCGCGGAGTTCATAATGAGCCCGCCAGCCCTCAGCTCCCGGGCAATCTCTGGGTTCTTCATCGGTCTATCCCGCTTCTTCAGCAACATGATTGCCGCGTCAGCAATGGACATGGCGCGAAAGAGACTGCTGTGGATCGTCTCGGCGGGGGCGTCAGAAGCGGTATTGATGAGCCCCTGGGGTACGTTCCCAGTCGGCGCGGCTGAGCCCACATCTTCCCCGCGAAGGGCCTCCAAGGCGATTACGGCGGTCTTCAGCTTTTCAATTCGAGCGCGCAACCGAGCTATCATCATCTCAAGCTCGTTCGGCTCCGATGCTTCGTCGGTCATTGGCTTTCCCTCCAATAGGTGCTAAGAAAAAGCCATCCTGGGAGTGGGTCTCTGAACCCCACCCCGCGAGACGGCCGGCCCCTAGAGCCCTCATCAGGCGATCGGGGCCATCAACTAGATTTGGCCGTCATCTTCTGAAACCTCTGATTCTACGCGCTTTTAGCCGCCGGGTTGCAGCCCGGCGGCATCCTTTTACGTGGTCTGAGTGGGAGAGTCCAGCAACCCATTCAAACATTCCGCAGACCCCAACAAAAACGTCTGAACCCCAACATCCCTCTTGACTGCGTGAGCGGTTACGCATAAGTTCAGTTTCATGAACAAGCTCGCAGCCGCTGATCGCGTTCGGATTTTGTCGATGCTCCTTGAAGGATCGTCGATGCGCGCCACGTCGCGCGTGTGCGATGTGAGCATCAACACCGTGACCAAGTTGTTGATCGACGCTGGCTTGGCTTGCGCGCGCTTCCACGACGAGAAGGTGCGCAACGTGAAGTCGCGTCGGGTGGAGTGCGATGAGATTTGGTCGTTCTGCTACGCTAAGGCAAAGAACGTGAAGTCAGCCAAGGCGCCCGTGTCTGGGGCGGGCGACGTGTGGACGTGGACCGGCCTCGATAGCGACAGCAAGATGATCTTGTCCTACTTGGTCGGGGATCGTGACGCCAACTACGCCCGCGCCTTCATGGAAGACCTCAAGGCCCGGCTGGCGAACCGCGTGCAGCTCACGACAGACGGCCATAAGCCTTACCTTGAGGCGGTGGAGCGGACTTTCGGCATCGACGTTGACTACGGAATGCTCGTTAAAATGTATGGGGAAGGCCCTAAGACTCCGGAAAGCCGCTATAGCCCGCAGCCCTTCATTGCCGCTCGTCGCGAAGTGATCGTTGGGCGCCCCGACAAGAAGCGCATCTCGACGTCGCATGTCGAGCGGTCAAACTTGAGTTTCCGCATGCACGTCAGGCGCTACACGCGCTTGACCAACGCGCACAGCAAGAAGTTTGAGAACCACTGCCACATGGTCGCGCTCTACACCGTCTGGTACAACTTCGTCCGCATCAACAGCGCGGTGAAGATGGCGCCTGCGATGGCTGCTGGCGTTAGTGATCGCCTTTGGTCAATGGCCGATCTAGAGCAGATTCCGGTCAATT
>PLYQ01000360.1:0-19291 GCA_003153415.1 Rhodospirillales bacterium
TGCTGCTGCGCGACGACAAGTCGTTTCCCTACATCGTGATCCGCCGCGACACCGAATGGCCGCAGCTCGCCAAGCATCGCGGGGCGCGCGAGGCGGGTAACGAATATTTCGGCCCCTTTGCCTCCGCCACGGCGGTCAACCGCACGCTCTACGCGCTGCAGCGCGCCTTCCCGCTGCGCTCCTGCTCCGACGGCGTGTTTTCCACGCGCACGCGGCCCTGCCTGCAGTATCAGATCAAGCGCTGCACGGCGCCCTGCGTCGGCCGCATCGACAAGGCCGAGTACGGGACGATCGTCGACGAGGTGCGCGGCTTCCTCGGCGGGCGCAACCGCGAGGTCCAGCAGGCGTTATCGCAGCGCATGGATCGGGCCTCGGCGTCGCTGGAATTCGAAGGCGCTGCCGTGTTGCGCGATCGTATCCGCGCCCTCGCCCACATCCAGTCGCACCAGTCGATCACCCTGCCCTCGATCGACGAAGCCGATATTTTCGCCGCCCATGCCGAGGCGGGCCAAGTGTGCGTCCAAGTGTTCTTCCTGCGGGCTGGGCAGAATCTCGGCAACCGCGCTTATTTCCCGAGCCACGCCAGGGAACTCGACCCGCCTGCTGTGCTGACCGCTTTCATCGGCCAGTTCTACGAAGCACGGCCAGCGCCCAAGCTGATCCTGACCAGTCACGACGTCGGCGAGCGCGAGCTTCTGGAAAAAGCGCTCGCCATGGTGGCCGACCACAAAGTCGAGATCCGCACGCCCAAGCGCGGCGACCAGAAGGACGCGCTCGACCAGGCGGTCAACAATGCCCGCGAAGCGCTGGCGCGGCGGCTGGCCGAGCGCGGCACGCAGCGTCAGTTGCTCGAAGGGGTAGCGCGGGTCTTCGGCCTCGATGCGCCGCCCGAGCGGATCGAGGTCTACGACAATAGCCACATTCAGGGGGCGGCGCCGATCGGTGCCATGATCGTCGCCGGACCGGACGGTTTCATCAAGAACTCCTATCGTAAGTTCAATATCAAGACCGAAGGCGCAGCGGGCGACGACTTCGCCATGATGCGCGAAGTGCTGTCCCGCCGATTCGGTCGGGCGCTCAAGGAAAACCCCGACCGCGACGAAGAGCATTGGCCCGACCTGCTGCTGATCGACGGCGGCCAGGGNNCGACGAGGCGCATCGCTTCGCCATCGGCACGCATCGCACGCGTCGCGCCGCCGACCTCACGCGCTCGGCGCTCGACGAGGTGCCGGGCATCGGCGCCAACCGCAAGCGCGCGCTGCTGCACCACTTTGGCAGCGCCCGGGCAGTTGCGGTGGCGACCCTGGAAGACATCAAGTCGGTGCCGGGTATTTCCGACGCGCTCGCCCAGAAAATCCATGACCACTTCCGGGACGGCCGCTAAGGTGGCTCACACGCCGAATTATTGATGTTCAACCTTCCCAACCTGCTCACGCTTTCCCGCATCGCAGCGATTCCGCTGGTGGTCGCTTGCTTCTGGCTCGACCGCGGCTGGTCGCAGTGGCTGTCGATGATCCTGTTCGTCGCCGCTGGAATCACTGACTGGTTCGACGGTTACTTCGCGCGCCGCTATCACCAGATTTCCCGGCTCGGCCGCTTTCTCGATCCCATAGCTGACAAGCTGTTGGTCGCTGCCGCCCTGCTGATGCTGGTCGACGATGGACCCCTGCGCGGCATCCACGTCCTGGCCGCGCTGATCATCCTGGCCCGCGAGATCCTGGTTTCTGGCCTGCGCGAGTTCCTGGCCGAATTGCGGGTCGGTCTGCCGGTCAGCCAGCTCGCCAAATGGAAAACCGCGGTGCAGATGGGCGCAATCGCCTTTCTGCTCGTGGGCGACGCCGCGTCGCCGCTCGTCACCACACTTGGCCTGTGGCTGATCTGGATCGCCGCCGCGCTGACCCTGGTCACCGGCTACGACTATCTGCGCACCGGCCTGCGCCATATGGCCGAGGATGCACCTCCTGGAAGTGCCGAATGAAAGTGAAATATTTCGCCTGGATGAAACGCACCGTGGGTGTCGCCGAGGAACAGGTGAGCCCACCGGCCGACGTGTGCACCGTGGGCGAGCTGGTGGCCTGGCTCAGGACCCGCAGCGCCGGCCATGCCCAAGCGCTGGCCGCGGGAGCCGCGTTCGGCGCTGCTGTCGACCAGCGCACCGCGCCGTTCGACACGTCGATCGCTGAGGCGCACGAAGTTGCCTTCTTCCCGCCCTTCACCGGCGGCTAAGCCCATGACCGTGCGCGTCCAGGAGGCCGATTTCGACACCGGCGCCGAACTCGACCAGATCACCGCCGGCAACAAGCGGATCGGCGGGCTCGCGGTGTTCGTAGGCCTGGTGCGCGAGATGCATGTACGTGAGGGCCTGCATCGCGAACCCATCGAGGCGCTCACCCTCGAACACTATCCCGGCATGACCGAAAAGGCGCTCGAGGAGATCGAGGCCGAGGCCTGCCGCCGCTGGCCCTTGGAGGCGACCCTGATCGTGCACCGCTACGGCCGGCTCGAGGCGGGCAATCGCATCGTGCTGGTAGCGGTCGGCTCGCCGCACCGCGAAGCCGCCTTCGAAGCCTGCGAATTCCTGGTCGACTGGCTCAAGACCAAGGCGCCGTTCTGGAAGCTCGAGGAGACTCCGGCCGGCGAGAAATGGGTCGAGTCCCATGACGGCGACGACGCCGCCGCTGCACGCTGGGCCAAGAAGTAACGCCGCTCCGCTAGCCGAGCGCCACGAGAGCCAGGTTCGCCAAGCCGCGCTGACGCAGCCGGTCGGCGGCGGCCAGCGCGCGTTGGCCGCTGCGGCAACACAGGACAATGCGAGCTTCGGGCATCGGTTGCGTGACGAGCGTCTCGACGTGATCTACGTCGAGACGACGCGCGCCGGCAAACGGGGATTGAGGCGCTTCGTCGAGTCCGCGCAGGTCGACCACGATGTCGCTCGGAGTCACTGACGCAGGTGCGATGAAGGGCACGAAGGAATCGGGCTCGGAACTGCCGGCAACGCCGAAGCCGCCGAAGGCCAGCCGCTTGGCGTCGAACGTGACCACGCGGCCCAGCACCGTGGGCTCCAGCCCCAGCAGCAGGTGCAGGGCAAGGTGAGCCTGCAGGCTGCCCAGCACCGCGACTGCCGTTCCCAGCACACCCACGGTGGCGCAGGTGCCGCCCTCGACCGCGACGTCGGGGAAGACGGCGCGATAGCTCGGGCCGCCGCCGCAGAAGGCACCGGCGTAGCCGGTGAGGCCGATCACCGAGGCGCTGACCAGCGGCTTGGCGGCGGCGTGGCAGGCGTCGCTCAGAATATAGGTGGCGGCAAAACTATCGGCGGCATCGACGACGACGTCGGCACCGGCGACCAATTGCGTGACATTCTGCGGCGTCAGGCGCTCAGTGGTCGCTTCGACGGCAATCGCCGGATTGAAGCAGAGCAGCGCACGGCGCGCGGCGTCTGCTTTCAATACGCCGATATCGCTCATGCCGTAGAGGGGCTGGCGATGGAGGTTGGTCTCTTCGACCCGGTCGTGATCGACGACGATCAGGCGGCCGACGCCGGCACCGGCGAGATACTGCAACACCGGACAGCCCAATCCGCCCGCGCCCACGACCAGCACCGAAGCAACCGCGAGCCGCGCCTGGCCTGCAACGCCGACCTCGGCCAGCACGGTCTGGCGGGCGTAACGCCCATTTACGACAGGCTCGTTCATGCCGGCACCCTCCGCGTGGCCGCCACCCAGGCCCTGGTCTGGGCGACGGGATCGGGATGATTGACGATGTCGCCGACCACCGCCGCCGAATCCGCGCCCGAGGCGAGGCAGAGCAGCGCACGCTCGAGCGTAAGNNATAGACCGGCCCCAGCGCCACATAGTCGGGATCGACCGCCAGCCCCTTCTCCAGCTCAGCGTGATCGTGGGTGCTAACGCCCAGTAAGAGGTTGGCGCGACGGATCGCTTTGATGTCGGCATCGGCCAGATCTTCCTGACCGAGATGCACCCACGGGCATTTCTCGTCGATCGCGATCCGCCAGTAGTCGTTGACGATGAGTTGAGCCCAGTGCCTGGCGCAGACGGCATTGGCGTCACGAACCTGGCGACGCACCTCCGCCTCCGGCTGGTCCTTGATACGCAGCTGGATGAAGCGCGCGCCAGCCGGCACGAGGCGCGCCACCCACTCCGAGCTGGGCACGACCGGATAGAAACGGTCGATCATCTAGTCACCGAGTGCCGCCCTGCCGATCACCGGTGTGGACGGCACGGCCATGTCGCGCGGCTGCAGCGGTTGCGCGCGATGGGCCAGCCGGCCCGCCTCGACGGCGAGCGCAAAGGCCCGCGCCATGGCGACCGGATCGCCCGCTTCGGCTACCGCCGTATTGAGAAGCACCGCGTCGTAGCCCAGCTCCATGGCGGCTGCGGCATGCGAGGGCACGCCGAGGCCGGCATCGACCACCAGAGGGATGTCGGGAAAGAGCGCGCGGAGCGCGCGCAGGCCGTAGAGATTGTTCAGCCCGCGCGCCGAGCCGATCGGCGCGCCCCACGGCATCAGCACCCTGCAGCCCATCTCGACCAGCCGGTCGGCCACCACCAGATCCTCAGTCGTGTAGGGAAAGACCTCGAAGCCGTCTTCGACCAGGATGCGGGCGGCCTCGACCAGACCGAAGACGTCGGGCTGCAGCGTGTCGGCATCGCCGATGACCTCGAGCTTGATCCAGGGCGTGTCGAACAGCTCGCGCGCCATGTGCGCCGTCGTCACCGCCTCCTTCACCGAATGGCATCCGGCAGTGTTGGGCAGCACGCGCAGGCCAAACGAACGGATGAACGACCAGAAGCTCTGGCCGCCGCGCTCCGCCCCCGATTCGCGGCGCAGCGACACCGTCACCACCTCGGCGCCCGAGGCCTTGATGGCTTCGGCCAGGATCGCNNTCAGCCAGCCGTGTGGTCTGCCGCACGGCAGCGGGTACGAAATCGCCGTTCAATGCGGTCGCGATCTTGGCGCCGCCATAGCCCAGCGCCGTCAGCGTGACGGCAAGTGTTCCAGGCTCGACTTCATGCCGATCGCCATTGACGAAAATCTGCATCGCTCGTCTCCAAGGTCGATTCGAAAACCGCCTCGGCCACCTGCTTGGCGAGCGCCGGCGCCAGCAGGAAGCCGTGGCGGAACAGGCCGTTCACGTAGAAGGTGCGGGGCGCCCGCCGCACCTCGGGCAGGTTGTCGGGAAACGCCGGCCGCAGATCGACGTTGATCTCCAGGATCTCGGCCTCGCCGAAGGCCGGATTGAGGGCATAGGCGGCGTTCAAGAGCTCCATGGTCGAACGTACGCTTGCCCCGCCACGCATCTCGCTTTCGATCATGGTGGCCCCGATCATGAAAACCCCACTACCGCGCGGCACGATGTAGAGCGGGATGCGCGGATGCAGCATCCGCACCGGCCGGGAGAGCGAGACGTCGCGTGCCTGCACCAGCAGCATCTCGCCCCGCACGCCGCGCAGCTCGGGCAGGGCGTCGCGCGCCGCCAGCCCGCGGCAATCGACGATGAGGTCGGCTCGCGCGACTGCGGGCGAAAAGTCGACGCCGAACAGGATCGGCACGCCCAGCCGCTTCAGGCTGTCGGCGAGCGCCGGCAGGGCACATCGCGGATCGAGGTGGGCCTCGTCAGGAAAGAACAGGGCGCGCCGAAAACGGCCAGCGAGATCGGGCTCCAGCGCGGCAATCCGCTCCGCCTCGATCCATTCGAAGCGCTCCGTGCGCTCGGCGAAGTGCAGCAGATCGGGCATGTCGCGCGCGTGCGCCACGACCAGGCTGCCGCGACGCACGGTGCCGGGGAAGCGCTCTGCCCACCAGGCGATCGACGATGCGCCCAATACCGCGATCTTCGCGTCGGTCGTGGCGCGCTCGCACCACGGCGCCAACATGCCACCGGCCCGCCAGGAACACGCGCCGTCACCCAGCGCGCGGCCGCGCTCGACCACCTCGACGGCGAAGCCGAGCTCGGCCAGTTCGATCGCGCAAGCAAGGCCTGCGACGCCTGCTCCCACGACAATGACGGATGGTTTGGCCACTCGATGAACTCCCGTTCCTTCGCCGGCATGACCCGGATCAGGTTCAAAGGGTTCAGCCCTATGGCTGTCTCAGCCCGGACTCCTCGCAGAGAACGGACACCCCTCGGACGTTATAGAAGCAGAATGGAGAGCGCTCCTGCTGTCAAGCGGCCAGCGGCGTCTCAGGCGGGGCAAGATGCGTGGCCTCACCGAAGCCTTCGCAATCGGGCTCACGCACCAGCTTCTGGAAATCGGCCATCAGGGCGCGGGCGACGGGGCCCGCCTGGTAGTGGTGCTCGTCGAGCGAGCCGACCGGCACGATCTCGGCAGCCGTGCCGCAGAGGAATACCTCGCTGGCCTGGGCAAGCTCCTGGGGCCGCACGATGCGCTCCTCGACCGCCCAGCCGCGTTTCTTGGCGAGACCCATCACCGCGCGGCGGGTGATGCCGTCGAGGAAGTTTTCCGGCGTTGGCGTCACCAGCTTCTCGTCGATCACCAGGAAGATGTTGGCACCGGTCGATTCGGCAAGGTCGCCTTTCCAGTCGAGCATCAGCGCATCGTCGAAGCCGGCCTTCAGCGCGCGATCCTTCTCGATGCCGCAGATGATGTAGAGACCCGCCACCTTGGCATGGCCGGGCGCGAACTCCGCCGACGGCCGGCGATACTTCGCCATGGTGACGTTGATGCCCGAATCGCGCGCCTGCACCGACAGCTTTCCCTCCTGGGCCCACGGCGCGATGGCGAGATGGACGGTCGTGCCGATGCCCGACACGCCCAGCACTTCAGAGCCGCGCCAGGCGATGGGGCGCACGTAACCCGACGGCAGGCCGTTGGCCTTCACCACGCTACGTGTCGCCTCCTCGATCTGCTCACGCGTCCAGGGGATCTCATAGTCGAGCAGGCGCGCCGAGTTGATGAGGCGCTGGCTATGCGCGGCCAGGCGAAAGACACGACCGTCGTAGATGCGCTCGCCCTCGAAAACCGCCGAGCCGTAATGCAGGGCGTGGGTCAGGACATGCATGCGGCCCTCGCGCCAAGGCACCAGTTTGCCGTCCTGCCAGATCAGACCGTCGCGGTCATCCATAGTTAATGACATTGCGAAATCCTCATCTATATGGTTCCGAATGGGTCGCTGAAGACCATTCGCACACAACTATCCATCCAAATAGGTCAATATTACTGACCTTGTCAATAGAGTTGACGGAGACGCGCCTTTAAGGCGGTCAGGTCAGGAGCGGAGCCATGTCGGGATCGCCCTTTCGCATCGCCCGCCGATAGGCGTCGCGCCTGCCGATGCGCTGCAGGTAGGCGAGGATTGCGGAATAGGGCTTGAGGTCGAAGGGCAGGAAGAGGCGCATGGTCGTCAGCGTAAAGACGATCATGATGTCCGCCGTCGTGAACTCGCGGCCGGCGAAATACTCGACCTTGCCGAGCCGGGCCTCGACCAGGCCGAGCGCGAGATCCAGCCGCCCCTTCATGGCGCGAAGAAGCGGATTGTCCTCGGCCAGATTCAGCCGGCCCAGGATCATGTTCCGTCCCGTGACGGGCTGGAGCGTGCCGTTGGCGAAATGGAACCAATAGAGGAACTGGGCAAAATCGGGATGATCGGGCGCTAGCACGAGGCGACCCTTGCCGTATTTGGCCGCGATGTACTCGACGATGGCACCTGATTCGGCGAGGCAGACATCACCATCGGTGATCACCGGCGCGGCACCGATCGGATGCAGCGCTTTGTATTCGGGTGGCGCTAGCCGGGTGACCTTGTCGCGGTCGTAGACCCTCGGCTCGTAGGGAATGCCGAGCTCCTCGCAGAGCCAGACGATCCGCTCGGATTGCGATTTACCGAGGTGATGAACGATCAGCATGACGGAACTCCCAGACCAAGGCCGTGGCCCCCAAAAGCGGTCCGTAGCTTCGGCTCGCATGGGGTGTCAACGCAACGCGCCCGCTCTATAGTTGCGCGGTAGTGCAAAGTTGCGCGGCCGCGCAAACCGTCCTTTTGATGACTCATGGTGGAAACCAGATCTCCCGCTAACCCGCTGTTTCTGCGCGACGAAGAATTGCGCCAGGGCATAGAGCTCATGTTCTATGCCTATCGCGATTTCACGTTCGAATCGGACCAGCAGCTCAAACGCTACCAGCTCGGCCGCGCCCATCACCGTGCGCTCTATTTCATCGGCCGCCATCCCGGCCAGACCGTCGGACATCTGCTGTCGATCCTGAAAGTGACCAAGCAGTCGATCTCGCGGGTACTGAAGGACATCATCGAGCAAGGCTACGTCGAGCAGAAGAGCGGCCCGCGCGACCGCCGCGAGCGCAGACTGTGGCTCACCGAAAAGGGCCAGCATCTCGAGCGCGAGCTGACCGACCGCCAGGGCCAGCGCTTCGCCCGCGCCTACCGCGAGACCGGCGCCGAAGCCGTCGAGGGCTTTCGCAAGGTGCTGCTCGGCCTGCTCGATCCGGCGGAACGCGCCGAGGTCGACAAGCGGGTGCGCGGCGGCGGCCGCTAGTTGAGCGCCATGGACGCCTCGTCCGACAAGCCCCACATCCTGGTGGTCGACGACGACACCCGCCTGCGCGAACTGCTGAAGACGTTCCTGTCGCGCAACGGCTTTCGCGTCAGCACTGCCAAGCACGCGGCCGAAGCGCGCCAGCACCTCGAGGCGCTCGACTTCGACCTGATCGTGCTCGACGTCATGATGCCGGGCCAGACGGGCCTCGCCTTTGCGGCCGAGCTCAGGAAGACCGATGACGTGCCGATCCTGATGCTGACCGCGATGGGCGAGCCGAAGGACCGCATCGCCGGCCTGGAGAAAGGCGTCGACGACTATCTCGGCAAGCCGTTCGAGGCGCGCGAGCTGCTGCTGCGCATTCAGAACATCCTGCGCCGCGGGTTGCAGGCGGCCGCTCCCGCCGAGACGGTACGCGTGGTGAGCTTCGGTCCGCTGCAGTTCGACATCGACCTCGGTGAGCTCACGCAAAAGGGCAAGCGGGTGCCGCTGACCGACGCCGAGATTGCGCTGCTGCGCGCGCTGAGCGCGCGGCTGGGCGACGTATTGAGCCGTGAGGTGCTGTGCAAGAGCGTTGGCGCCGACGTCAACGAGCGCGCGATCGACGTGCAGGTGACGCGCCTGCGCCGCAAGATCGAGCCGGACCCGGGCTTCCCGCGCTATCTGCGCACGGTGCGCGGGCAGGGCTATCGGCTGGTCGACGCATGAAGGTGGGCGGCCCCCGCGATATCTTCGAGCGCATCGCGCGCTGGGCCGACCGGCATTCGCCGCAGACCCTTTTCGCGCGCGCCCTGATCATCATCGTTGTGCCGATGCTGCTGCTGCAGGGGCTGTCGGCCTGGTGGTTCTACAGCCAGCGCGGTGACAACGTGACCAACCGGCTGGCGTGGTTGCTGGTGAACGACCTGCGCATGTTGATCGCCATGCGCTCGGACTTCCCAGACGACGAACACCGCGCCTGGATCGTGCGCCACGCCCGCTCGGACCTGTTCATCTTCGTCAGCTTCCGCAAGGGTATCGTGCGCGAGTTCAAGGCCCCTGAATATTTCGACATCGTGGCGCGCGAGGTCCAGGGCGCGCTCAATGCCGACCTCAAGAACCACTACTACCTCGACAACAATGTCGGCGGCGACCAGCTGCTGATCGAGCTTCAGCTCACCGACGGCGACGTCATGGAAGTTCTGGTGCCGCACGTGCGGCTGACCTTCGGGTCGAGCTTCGCCTACGTGCTGGCCCAGGTCGGGTTGGGCCTGGTGCTGTTCGGGCTGGCGATCTGGTTCATGCGCCGCGAACTTGTGCCGATCGAGCATCTCGGCGTGGCCGCCGATGCGCTGGGCAAGGGCCGCGACGTGCCTGACTTCGCCTTCTCCGGCGGCACACGCGAGGTCCGCAACGCTGCCACGGCCTTCCAGACCATGCGCATCCGACTGCGCCGCTCGTTCCAGCAGCGTACCGAGATGCTGGCTGGCGTCAGCCACGATCTGCGCACGCCGCTCACCCGCATGAAGCTGTCGCTGGCACTGCTGCCCGACTCGCCCGAGGTAACGGAACTCGGCGACGACGTACTCGACATGGAGCGCATGATCGAGGGTTACCTGGCCTTCGTCCGCGGCGAAGGTGACGAGGAACCGACACCCTCGGACCTGTCGGAGATCCTGCAGGACGTCGCGGCAGGCGCGCGGCGCGACAACGCCAATGTCGCCGTCGAGACGTTGGGCGACATGAACGTCGAGCTGCGGCCACTCGCCATCAAACGCTGCCTGACCAACCTGGTCTCCAACGCGTTGCGTCACGGCACGAAGGTCGAGCTGCGCGCCCTGCGTAGCCGCACTTCGGTCGAGATCACGGTCGACGACGACGGGCCCGGTATCCCGCCCGACAAGTACGAGGACGTGTTCCGGCCGTTCCTGCGCCTCGACGAATCGCGCAATGCCGACACCGGCGGCGTCGGGCTCGGCCTCACGATCGCACGCGACGTGGCGCGNNGTTCGAATTCCAATCTAAGAAACAGCGAGTGGCCTTCTCGAGGCTTGCAGCGACGGGGCCTGTGCTACAGTAGTACGTCAAATCGAGAGAGCCATGGCCGACACCCAATCGCTGAAGTTCGTTCACTATCCCCATCCGGCGCCCACCCTGGCCGAGAAACGCACCGCCCTGTTGACCAATCCAGGGTTCGGCCGGGTGTTCAGCGATCACATGGTGACCATACGGTACAGCGACTCGCAGGGCTGGCACGACGCGCGGGTCGAGCCGCGCGCGCCGATCCCGATGGATCCGGCCGCGGCCGTCCTGCACTACGCCCAGGAGATTTTCGAAGGTCTGAAAGCCTACAAGACAGCCGACGGCGGCGCGACGCTGTTTCGGCCGCAGGAGAATGCGCGCCGCTTCCAGCGGTCGGCTGAGCGCCTGGCGATGCCGGTCCTGCCAGAGAAGCTGTTCCTCGAAGCGGTAGACCAGCTCGTCAACATCGACCGCGACTGGATTCCGGGTGGCGATGGCAGCCTCTACATCCGCCCCTTCATGTTCGCCAACGAGACGTTCCTGGGCGTGAAGCCGTCGTCGGATTATCTGTTCATCGTCATCGCGTCGTCCGTCGGCGCCTATTTCAAATCGGCCACCGACGCGGTATCGGTGTGGGTGTCGCAGGAATATACGCGCGCGGCGCCGGGCGGCACGGGCGCCGCCAAATGCGGCGGCAACTATGCGGCGAGCCTGCTTGCCCAGGCGGAGGCGACCCGCCACGGCTGCGACCAGGTCGTCTTCCTCGACGCCGCCGAACGTCGCTGGGTCGAGGAACTGGGCGGCATGAACATCTTCTTCGTCTTCAACGACGGCTCGATGTTGACGCCGCCGCTCGGCACGATCCTGCCCGGCATCACCCGTTCATCGCTGATGACGCTCACCAAGGACAAGGGCATCGCGCTTCGCGAGGAACGCTATTCATTCGACCAATGGCGTGCCGACGCCGGCAGCGGCCGCCTGCGCGAAGCCTTTGCCTGCGGGACCGCCGCGGTCGTGACGCCGATCGGCACCGTCCGCGCGCCCGACGGCGAGTTCAAGATCGGCAATGGCGGCTCGGGCACGCGGACGGACGAGCTGAAGAAAGCGCTGGTCGACATCCAGCGCGGCCACGCTGCCGACCGGCACAATTGGATCCACCGGGTCTTCTAGGGTGATTCCGCGACAAGCGGAATCGCTCGGGCGCACTCCGCCTCCGGCGGAGTCGCTCTAAGAGTTAGAACAGACGTCCGCCGTTGGGCACCGGCTTGTCGGGCACGACCAGCACGACGCTGCCGTCGGCGGCGGGAAAGCCCAAGGTCAGGACCTGCGACATGAACTTGCCGATCTGGCGCGGCGGGAAATTGACCACCGCGGCGACCTGGCGGCCGATCAGGCTTTGCGGCGCATAGTGCACCGTGAGCTGCGCCGAGGATTTCCGGATGCCGAGCTCGGGACCGAAGTCGATCTCCAGCCGGAATGCCGGCTTGCGCGCGCCTTCCAGCGGCTGGGCGTCGAGTACGGTGCCGACGCGGATGTCGACCCGGGTGAAATCGTCGTAGGCGATCTGATCCATGATGGCGGCAGCCTAGTGCTGCCGGCCCAAAAGAAAAGGGGCCGCCTTTTCAGGCAGCCCCTTTTCGCCGTCGGGCGCGATGCGCCTTTCGGTCTTACTTCTTGGCGATGGCGGCCTTGACCTCGTCGGAGAGCGCGGTGATGCGCTCGCTGATCGTGGCCAGCGCCTCGGCATGACCCTTGGTGTAGAGGTCGGCCAGTTCCTTGGTGTTGGCCATGGCAGCCTCGTAGCTCTTCTTGGCGAAGTCGATCTGCTTGGCGGCCTTCTCCTCGATGGTCGCGGCCGACATGACTTCGCTGCCGTGCTTGGAGAAGTCTTCCATCGCGGTGCGCAGCATGTCGCCCTGGCGCGTCGCGATCGCCTTGATCGACTCGGCGGCAGCGGTGCCCATGGTGGTCATCGCAGCGAAATTCTTGCGGCCGGTCTCGACCATGGACTCCATGTCGACGGTCGGGATCTTGAACTCGCCGGCAAATTTGCTGAAATCGAAGTCGGCGAACGGATTCTTGAAGGCGCCATTGGCGTACATGGACATGGGGATCTCCTGAAGGGACGTTGCGGTGCGTTGAAACTCTAGGTGTCCCGCGTTATGTTGCGGTGCACAACGAAGCTGAATTTAGGGATACGCCGCAGTAAGTCAAGAGACGTTTTTGTGCACTGCACAAACTTCTCATGTGGCGCGCGTGTCAGGCCTCAATGGCGGAGATCTGGTGTCGGCAGAAATGACATATTTATCAAAGAGTTGTGCCCATTTTTCGGCCGTTTTAAGACGGCCGTCCAACGCCGACATTGTCTTCGATAAATCGACCGTCTCGTCGCGGTCGAACACCCGGGCAACGGCGTAGTGGATGGCCACCAGCCCATTTTGCCGCAGCGCACCACTGAGGCCGTCGCTCGAGACCGAGGCTGCTTCCAGCATGGCCGCCATCGAGCGCCTGAGCGCCGGCCCGATTGCCAGCGCCAACAGGGGATCGCGCGTGCCGGCCCGGCGGATGGCACGGAGCGCCAGACGATGCGGCTTGAGCGCGTCGTAGCGGCGCATCAGGACATCGAACAGCCTGTCCCGCGCGGTCTCCTCGGGATCGCCCCCATTGGCATCATTTCGCCGCGGCACGCCGGCCAACACCTCGGCGTCGATGCGCGCCATGAAGGCCGCCACCAGCGCGATCTTGTCGGGGTAGCGACGATAGAGCTCGGCGAGGCTGAGCCCTGCCGCATCGGCAACGTCGCGCAAGGTTACGGGCATGTACCCTTTGTCGGCGATCAGGCCGAGAAAGGCGTCGAGGGCTGTGTCGTGGGCGTTCGTCATCCGGCCAGCTCCTTGGACCGGCGCGACGCTGCCGCCAGCGCCTTGTCGAACACCGGTTGGATACCGTCCGGCGCCATCAGGATCTTCAGCGCTTCGGCCGTGGTGCCGCCAGGGCTGGTAACGTTGATCCTCAACTGTTGAGCCGCCTCGCTCGACTGCTTCAGGAGTTCGCCGCTGCCCGCCACTGTCGCGCGCGCGAGCTGCATGGCCATGTCGGGCGCCAGTCCCAGCCGGGCGCCCGCCGCTGCCATGGCTTCGACCAGCAGAAAGACGTAGGCCGGCCCGCTGCCCGACAGCGCCGTCACCGGATCCATCAAGGCTTCGTCCTCGACCCACAACACCTGGCCGACCGCCTCGAGCAAATCATGGCAGCGCTTCTTCTCGGCAGCCGATACGCCCCGCGATGGCGTCGCGACCGTGATGCCCTGGCGCACGGCCGCCGGCGTGTTGGGCATGGCGCGCACGACCTTGGCGGCAGTGCCCAAGTGGCTGGCGAAATACCGCAGCGTCTTGCCGGCAGCGATCGACAGGAACACCGAGCCTTCGTCGGCAAAGCGTTTGAGATCAGGCAACACGGCATCCATCGATTGCGGCTTCACGGCCAGCACGACGACGTCGGGCTTCTCGCCTACGTCGGAAGTCGATGCCACAACGCGCAACCCGGCCTTTTTCGGCCGGATTGCCTCGACCGGTTCGGCGACGATAGCATCGGCGGCAGCAAGCCCGCGCGCCAGCCAGCCGTCCAGCATGGCGCCACCCATTTTGCCGCAACCGACCAGCAGCAGCTTGCCCATGTCCTTCTTCCTCACCTGCCCTTGAATTTCGCTGGACGCTTTTCGCGGAACGCCGCCGAGCCTTCCTTGCGATCCTCGCTGCCGGCGATCTGCTCGAGCTTGTAGCGCTCGGGCACGAAGATCTCGGCCGGCCCGCGCGGCAGCGTCTGGTTGGCGAAGTCGCGCAGGGTGCGGATCACCAGCGGCGCGGAGCCCGCGATCACCTTGGCCATGCGCCGCGCTTCGGCGCGCTCCTCGCCGAGCGGCACGACCTTGTTCACGAAGCCCACGTCGTAGGCGCGCTTGACGGAGATCTCTTCGCCAAGCAGCAGCAGCTCCATGGCGACCTTATGCGGCATGCGCGAGACGATGCCAGGCATCAGGCCGCCGAACACGCCGACCTTGGCCTCGGGATACATGAACTTCGTGGTGTCGGCCGAGACCATGAGATCGCAGGTCATGACCAGGCAGATGCCGCCGCCGATCACCCAGCCCTGGGTCACCGCGATCACCGGCTTGGTAAGTGCATGGCTGACGTGCGGCACCGCCTTCCACATCGCAGCCGGCGGAGCATTGAGGTCGGCGCCGACGCAGAACGCCGGGCCCTCGGCCTGCAGGATGGCGACCCGGTCGTCACCTGCCTCGAAGCCGTGATAGGCCTCGTACAGCCCGTCGCACAGCTCCTGCGTCAGCGCGTTGCGCTTCTCAGGCCGCGCCATGGTGATGGTAGTGATGCCTTCGCTCGAATCGACTTTGACCAAACCCACGACTTCCTCCAGTCCTGCTTGCGCCCGATGCTAGCAGCCGCCCATACTTGCCGCATCAGGAGAAGCCCCATGCAAACACGCAATCCCTTCATCGACGACCTCACCAAGGTGGCCAACGGCGCCATGGGTGCGCTGAGCGGCGTGAAGGACGAAATGACCGCGCGCATGCGTGACCAGATCGCCAAGATCCTGGACGGCATGAACATTCCGCGCCGCGATGAGTTCGACGCGGTGAAGGCCATGGCCGCCAAGGCGCGCGAGGAGAACGAGGAGCTGAAGCAGAAGATCGCCGCCCTCGAGGCGAAGCTCGCGGAACGCTGACCCGATGCGCGTTGGCGTCGAGGTCGGCGGCACCTTCACCGACCTGGTGGCGGTCGAGGGCGGCCGGATTGTGGTCACCAAGGTGCCGAGCACGCCGCGCAGTCCCGACATCGGCGCCTTCGCGGCACTCACTGCCTCGGGTATCGACCTCTCGCGCATAAAGGATCTCGGCCACGGCTCGACGGTCGCCACCAACGCCGTGCTGGAACGCAAGGGCGCCCTGGTGGCGTTCATCGCCACGGCGGGCTTTCGCGATCTCCTGTTCATGCAGCGCCACGACCGGCGCAACATCTACGATCTGTGCTACGCCAAGCCCGCGCCGCCGGTGCGCCGCAAAGATTGCTTCGAGGCATCGGAGCGCCTGCGCGCCGACGGCACGGTCGAGACGGCGCTGGATGAAACCATGGTCCGCGCCGCGCTCATTCCCGCGCTGAAAGCCGGCGGCTATCGCGCCGTCGCGGTCTGCCTGCTCAACGCCTACGCCAACCCCGTGCATGAAAGGCGGCTGGCGGAAATGATCGCCGAGACGCTGCCCGACGTGCTGGTGACCTGCAGCCATCAGGTGGCACGCGAGTTCCGCGAATTCGAACGCGCCTCGACGACGCTGCTGTCGGCTTACGTCCAGCCGGTGATCGACGGCTACCTACATCGTTTCGAGAGCAAGCTCGCCGACGCCGGCTTCACCGGCCGTTTCACCGTCATGCAATCCAACGGCGGGCGGCTTCCCGCTTCGGCGATGCGCCAGAGCGCCATCACCGCGCTCTATTCGGGACCGGCGGCCGGCGTGGTCGGTGCCACGCGCCAGGCCGCGCGCTCGGGCTACAAGGATCTCATCACCTTCGACATGGGCGGCACCTCGACCGACGTCTGCCTCGTGCAGGACGGACGGCCCTCGCTCGCCTCGGAAAGCGAGATCGACGGTTTGCCGATTCGCACACCGGTGCTCGACATCGTGTCGGTCGGCGCCGGTGGCGGCTCGATCGTCTGGGTCGACGACGGCGGCATGCTGCGGGTCGGCCCGCAAAGCGCCGGCGCCGATCCGGGTCCGGCCTGCTACGGCAAAGGTGGCCTGGAGCCCGCCACGACCGACGCGCACATCGTGATCGGCACTATCCAGCCCGGCGCGTTTCTCGGCGGCGCCATGAAGCTCGACGGCGAGGCAGCACGGCGGGTGTTCGAACCGCTCGCCGCGCGCTTCGGCCTCTCGATCGAGCAGGCCGCGTCCTCGGCGCTGCAGCTCGCCGACGCCAACATCGTGCGCGCCATCCAGCTCGTCTCGACCGAGCGCGGCCGCGATCCGCGCGACTACGCGCTGGTGCCGTTCGGCGGCGCGGGCCCGCTGCATGCCGCGCGCATCGCCGAGGAGCTCGGCATCTCGACCATCGTCGTGCCGCCCAACGCCGGCGTGATCTCGGCCTACGGGCTGGTCGCTTCGGACTACACCAAGTTCGATGCCGTCACACGCAAGATGAAGCTCGACGAGGCGGCCGCCAAGGAAGCCGGCAGGACCTTCGCCGACATGCGCGCGCGACTCGCCGCCCAATTCACTGACATGAAATTGCCTGGCGGCCTGGTCTACACCCACACGCTCGACATGCGCTTTGTCGGCCAGGCTTTCGAGGTCGGCGTCGAAATTCCCGCCGATCGCCTCGCGTCCCTCGATGCCCCCTATCTCGCCGAGCTGTTCGCCGACGCCCATCACCGCACCTTCATGCATGGCGCCACGCTCGACCGGCCGGTCGAGATCGTGACCTTGCGGGTGGGCGCCACCCTGCCGATTGGCGCCGTGCCGCGCCTCGACCGCGAGGCGCTGGCGGCCCGCGCGCCGGAAAAGACCCGGATATTCCACGGCGAGAGCTGGGTTGAAGGCGCCCGATATACCGCTGAGGCCTTGTCGGCCGGCCAGAAGATCGCCGGGCCCGCCGTCATCGAGGGCTATACCGCCACGACCTGGGTGCCGCCCGGCTGGACAGCCGCGCTCGACCCGGCAGACAATCTGATCCTGCGGAGATCGACATGAGCGAGTTGAATCCTATCGACTACGCCGTCATCAGCCAGGCGCTGATCGCCTCGGCGCGCGAGATGGGCGTGAAGCTGATCCGCTCGGCCTATTCGACCATCCTGCGTGAGGCGCGCGACGGCTCGGCCGGGCTGATGGACCGCCTCGGCAACACCGTGGCGCAGGCCGAGCTGATCCCCATGCAGCTCGGGCCGATCGGCGAGACGCTGCGCGCTTGCCTGAGGCGCCATCCGGCCGAGACGCTGAAGGAAGGCGACTTCCTGATCAACAACGACCCGTTCGAGGGCGGCCAGCACATCCCCGACGTCTTCATCTTCACGCCGATCTTCGTCGAGGGTCGCGTCGTGGGTTTCGGCGCGTCGGTGGCGCACCATCTCGATCTCGGCGGCGGTGCGCCCGGCCTCAACATCCATGCCTCGGACGTCTACCAGGAAGGCCTGCGCTTCCCGCCCAGCAAATACGATTTCCAGCGCGACTGGAACGGCGGCTCGTTCGAGCGCCTGGTCACCGCCAATGTGCGCGTGCCCGACCTCACCATCGGCGACTTCAACGCCCAGTTTGCCGCCAATGCGATCGGCGTGATGCGCGTCAAGCAGCTTTGCGAGCGCTATGGCACGGGCAAGGTCGAAGCCGCGATGCAGGAAATGCAGGATTACTCCGAGCGCCGCGTGCGGGCCGCCATCGCCCAGGCGCCCAAGGGCACCTTCTACGGAGAGGATGCGATCGACGACGACGGCCTCACGGACGACCCGCTGGTGGTGAAGGCCAAGGTCACCATTGCTGAGGATTCGGTCGAGATCGATTTCGAAGGCACCTGCGCGCAGGTCAAGCGCAACCTCAACTGCCCCTATTCCAGCACCCTGTCGGCGGCGCTGAGCTGCGTGAAGTCGGTGCTGACCAGCCCGGACATTCCCTACAACGAGGGCATGGCGCGGCCGATCAAGATCAAGGTGCCCTACGGCTCGCTGCTCAATCCGCGGCCGCCGGCGCCGGTGCGGGCGCGCATGATCCCGGCCTATCGCGCCTTCAACGCGGTGATGAAGGCGATGGCCCAGGCGCTGCCCGACAAGGTGATCGCCACCGGCTTCGACTGCACCACGGCCTTCTGCCTGAGTCGCCTCGGCGAGAAAGGCTACAGCGTCTATCTGGAAATCTTCGGCGGCGGCTATGGTGCCTCGAAGGGTGCCGACGGCTGCGACGCCGTCGACTCGCCGCTCAGCAACTGCTCCAACGCGCCGGTCGAATCGCTCGACATCGACTACGATTTCTTCCGCATCGTCGGCTACGAACTGGCGCCGGATTCCTTCGGCCTCGGCGCCCGCCGCGGCGGCGCGGGCTTCACGCGGCGCTGCGAGATCCTGACCGACGACGTGCAGCTCGCGATCTACTCCGACCGCTTCAAGCTCGCGCCGCAAGGCCTGCTGGGCGGCGAACCCGGCCAGCGCGGCTACTGCCGAATCCACCGCGCCAACGGCACGACAGAGGAACTGCGCAGCAAGGCCGCCGTCGATCTCGCCAAAGGCGACATCGTCGAGATGTTCGTGGGCGGCGGCGCGGGCTTCGGCCGGATCAGCGAGCGCCCCAACGCGATGATCGACCGCGACCTCGCCGACGGCCTGCTCAGCCGCGATCCGAGGACGAGCCGGAAACTAGCCGCGGAATAGTCTCAAGCGGCGGTGCCACTTTGTGGGACGGCTTCGATGCCGATGGCATATGGCTTTTAGCCATTTTGTCTCAGAATCCGCCACCCCCTGATATCAATGATATCATTGATATNNCCGTCGACCTTGGTCACCGGCGTCACGCCGCCCAGAGTGCCCGTCACGAAGGCCTCGTCCGCCGAATAGACCTGCGAGAGGGTGAAGTCGCATTCCTTGGCGACGTTACCGGCCGCGCGCCACGCATCGATTACGTTCGACTGCGTCACGCCCTTGAAGCTGTAGAGGCTGGTCGAGGTCCAGAGCTCGCTGCCGCGCACGATGAAGAAGTTGGTC
>PLYQ01000360.1:19298-20167 GCA_003153415.1 Rhodospirillales bacterium
GGCGTCTTCTTGAGGCCGCGCGTCACCATCAGGCGTAGATGTGCGCCGTCGGTCATGCCGTTCTTGTCGAGCGTGTCCTGGATCGCCTTGATCACGCCCGCGCGGTCGAGCCCGATATCGAGGTCGATCATGCGCGCGCCCTCGAACAGGCGGTCCATGTGCGCGTCGAGGCTGATCAGCCGGCCCTTGACGAGACGCAGCCCCTCCCACACGCCGTCACCCAGCGCGAAGCCTGAGTCGAAGACCGAGACCATCGCCTTGTCGCGCGGGAAGAAGCTGCCGTTCACATAAACCAGGACCTGGTCGTTGCGCGCATCGGCCATATAAGCCTGGGCGCTGGCTTGTTCGTTGGTCATGAATGCTTCCTTCCGATGAGTCGGGGCGCTTCCACACGCACAGTGTCATCCCGAGCGGAGCGAGGGACCCTTAATATCTGCCGCGCAAAGGTCCCTCGCTGCGCTCGGGATGACATCACCTTCGTTCGCAATGGGAGGGGGAAAGCCACGGGAAGGAAGACTGCCATGTCCGCACAAGAATTCGTCCGCCAGTACATCGAAGGCACCAAGACGCTCACCGACGCCTACGGCTACAATCCGGCCGAGGCGCTGGATTCGTGTGGCGTCGGCATGGTCGTGGCCTTGGACGGCAAGCGTCGACGCGACGTCGTGGCGGCCGCGATCGATGCGCTGAAGGCGGTATGGCATCGCGGCGCTGTCGACGCGGACGGCAAGACCGGCGATGGCGCGGGCATCCATGTCGAGATCCCGCAGGACTTCTATCGCGAGCATATCCGCGACTCGATCGGCGAGTATCCGCAGGTCGGCCGCGTGGCCGTCGGCATGGTCTTCCTGCCGCGCACGGATCTGGGC
>PLYQ01000079.1 GCA_003153415.1 Rhodospirillales bacterium
TAAAAAAACGGTGATTAATTCAGCGTCTCCTAGGGGTTGTGTCCGCCGATCGTGCCTCGCGCCCGGCCGATAGTCGAACCGCCGACGCTGCCCTATATTTGCATATTACGCAACAAAAGTCAATGCGAAAATCACCTCTATGGGTCCTACCGTTACCCTGTGTCATAGTTTGCACAACAAGAAACCAGGGAGGAAGACAATGACGACGAACAGGCGTGCGTTCCTGGGGGGCGCCTCGACGGCCGCCCTTCTCGCGACGGTCAAGACGGCATCGGCGCAGAAGAAATACGACGACGGCGCCAGCGACAGCGAGATCAAGATCGGCAACACCAACCCCTATAGCGGGCCGGCCTCGTCCTACTCGGCCATCGGCAAGACGATGGAGGCCTATTTCAAGAGCGTCAACGAAGCCGGCGGCATCAACGGCCGCAAGGTGAAGTTCTTCTCGCTCGACGACGGCTATAATCCGTCCAAGACTGTCGAGATGGTCCGCCAGCTGGTCGAGCAGGAGAAGGTGCTGGCGCTGTTCCAGACACTGGGCACGCCGACCAACTCGGCGATCCACAAATACATGAACCAGAAGAAGGTGCCGCAGCTCTACGTGGCGACCGGCGCCTCGAAATGGGGCGACCCCAAGAACTTCCCGTGGACCATGGGCTTCCAGCCCGACTACCATACCGAAGCCGTGATCTATGCCAAGCACATCCTGGCCAACGTCAAGGACGCCAAGATCGCCGTGCTCCATCAGAACGACGACTACGGCCGCGACTATTTCGACGGCTTCAAGGAAGGCCTCGGCAAGGAGATCGGCCGCATCGCCCGGGTGGTGACCTATGAAGCCACCGACCCGACGGTCGACAGCCAGGTCATCCAGCTCAAGGACTCCGGCGCCAACGTCTTCTTCGACGCCTCGGGCGCCAAGGCCGCCGCCCAGGCCATCCGCAAGGTGGCCGACATCAACTGGAAGCCGGCGCACTACCTCAACAACGTCTCGGCCTCGGTCGCCGCGGTCATGAAGCCGGCCGGCTTCGACAACGCCCAGGGCATCATCACGGCGGCGTACCTCAAGGACTCGACCGACAAGCAATGGGACGACGACGCCGAGATGAAGACCTGGCGCGCCTGGATGGACAAGTGGATGCCCGGCGCCAACAAGGCCGACGCCAACCACCTCTACGGCTACGCCGTGACGATGTTGATGACCGAGACGCTGAGGAAATGCGGCGACGATCTCACGCGCGCCAATGTCATGAAGCAGGCGGCGAACTTCCAGAAATACCGCCTGCCGCTCCTGCTGCCGGGCATCCTGATCAGCACCAGCCCGACCGACTACTACCCGATCCAGGCGGTCCAGCTGCAGCGCTTCAAGGGCGAGACCTGGGAACTGTTCGGCGAGGTCATGCACGCCGAGAGCAGCTGAGGGCGGCGGCGCCGCTGAGGCTCTCCCCCTCCGCCCCTGCGGGGCACCTCCCCCGTAAGACGGGGGAGGAAAAGATATAGAGCGCGCTCGTCTCTCCTCATCCCTCCCCCGTCATACGGGGGAGGTGGCCGAAGGCCGGAGGGGGAAGGCCCCTCAGGCAATCACAGCCACCGTGCGCGGCTGGTTGCGGCCGATGGTGAGCACGCAGATCGTGCCGATGGTGGCGACGACGGCGATCGGCATGATGGCGAGCGGGAAGCTGCCGGTCTCGTCCTTGATCCAGCCGATCATGTAGTTGAAGAAAAACGCCGACAGGTTGCCGAGCGCATTGATCTGCGCCAACCCCGCCGCGGCCACGGTGGGACCGAGCCACTCCGACGACAGTGCCCAGAACGGGCCCTTGCTGGCATAGGTGCCCGCCGCGATCAGCGTCAGCAGCGCAATCATCGCCCACATGTTGCCGATCACGAAGAAGGTGCAGACCATCGCCACCACCATCCACGCCAGCGGCAGGGCGTTGTGCCACACGCGCTCGCCGGTGCGGTCGGAACTGCGGCCCCACAGGATCATCCACACCGCGGCAATGCCGAACGGCACGGCATTGACCAGCCCGGTGTTGAAGTTGCTGAGACCGAACGACTTCACCAGCTGCGGCATCCACAGCGCCAGCGCCGTCGAGGCGCCCGACGCGCCGGCATAGACCAGCGCCATGATCAGCACGTACTTGTTGGTCAGCACCTTCCACAGCGACAGGTGCGGCACGCGCGAGGCGCGCCGGCGCTCGCCCTCGAGCTTGGCGATCAGCCACGCCCGCTGCTCGGGCGCCAGCCACTTGGCGTGCACAGGCTTGTCGGTCAGGCACCAGAAGGTCGCCACGCCCAGCAGGAGGGTGGGCACGGCTTCGATAATGAAGATCCACTGCCAGCCGCCCAGCCCCAGGATGCCGTCCATGCCCAAAATCGCGCCGGACACCGGCGAGCCGATCAGCCCGGCCACCGGGATGGCCACCATGAAAATGCCGACGATCTTGGCGCGGTACTCCGCCGGGTACCAATAGGTGAGATAGAGGATGACGCCGGGGAAGAAACCGGCTTCGGCCGCGCCGAGCAGGAAGCGCAGGACGAGGAACGAAATCGGCCCGCCGATCAAAGCGAAGGCCCCCGACACCGCGCCCCAGGTCAGCATGATGCGGGCGATCCAGGTGCGGGCGCCGAAGCGCTGCAACGCGAGATTGCTCGGCACTTCGAGGATGAAGTAGCCGATGAAAAAGATGCCGGCGCCCAGGCCGTAGATCTTGGGATCGATGCCGACCGCCTTGTTCATCTGCAAGGACGCGAAGCCGACATTGACGCGGTCGATGTAGCACAGGAGATAGGCCAGCAGCAGGAACGGCATCAGCCGCCACGACACGCGCCGCATGGTCGCGGCCTCCACGAGCTTGTTCTGGGCCAGGTCTTGAGACATCGACTCTCCTCCACGCTTCTTCGTTGAGGAAGCTTAGGCCGCGCCGCTGTCGAAATGCACGGTGTCGGGTTCGAAGGGCGGAACGTTGGCGCGTGCCCCCTCCGTCGCCGTATTACGGCGCCACCTCCCCCGAAGACGGGGGAGGAAAAGAGTCATTGCCTCCCCCGTCTCGGGGGAGGTGCCCCATCTTATGGGGCGGAGGGGGAAGGCGACCGGGCGATCTTGTCCAACACCGGCAACAGATACTTCCGGAACTGCGCCGGGTTCTCCGACATCGGGAAGTGGCCCAGCCCTTCCATGACCTGAAACGACGTCGCCTTCACCAGCTTGGCCAGCTCCGCCGACAGCGCCGGCGTGGCCGAGAGGTCGTACTCGCCGGTCAGCAGATGGAGCGGGCAGCGTTGGGTGTCGAGGCCGTCCAGCAGGCCGTTCCGCAGATCGCCGTCGGTGAAATAGTAGTGCAGGTCGCCCAGGAACACGCCCGGCCCGCCCTGCATGTAATGCCACAGCGTCTCCCACTTCCCGACCGATGGCGATGTCGGTGAAATAAGACAGGCCACCGTGCCGGCGGCGGCCTCCTGGCCATGCACGTCGGGCCGGAACAGCACGCCGAGATCGCGCAGCCGCGGATCGGCGCCCGCCTCGGCATGGGTCGCCGACTGCAGCCCGATCGCCGCCCGGAAATAATCGCCATGGCGCAGCGCCAGATGCAGCACGGCACGGCCGCCGATCGAGCAGCCCATCACGACAGGCCGCTCCAGTTTCAGCGCGCGGCAGACCGCCATGACGGTGTCGACATAGAGATCGGTGGTGAGCCGATAGGCGTCGCGCTCGTAACCGGGCGGCGGCGAGGACTTGCCGTGCCACGGCAGATCGAAGGCGATCACGCGGAAGCGCTTGGTGATCTCGGCGTCGTTCAGCAGAGCGCGATACTGCCGCCCGTCGGCGCCGGCGGTGTGCAGGCAGACCAGCGGGATGCCCTGCCCGGCTTCCTCGAAATAGATGCGATGTGGCTTGCCGTTGAAATCCATCCGCAAGTAACGCCCAACGACCGGCTCGATCACCGGCTCATGTCTTGCCGGACCGCGAGCCTCCGGCTCGCTCTTCTCTTTGTCAGCCGGCCGCAACGCCGCAAAAAGCTGCTCAAGAAATAGAAGATTACGCCCATAGGCGACCATGTCGCCGTCGACGCTGAGATGGCCGACGCGCTGCATGCCGACCAGGCTCTGATAGCCGACCGCCGGCACCGGCTTGGCGAACTCGGCCCAGGCCGCCGGCGCGGCGCTGAGGCTGAAGGCAGAACCGGGCGAGGCGCCGGAGCCGACGGTGATACGGGCGCCGATGCGCACGGTCGTGGCCTGATCGCCGCTCAGGACGGTGAGGGACAATGCCGCAAGCGCCGCGCGGCGTTGCAGGGCGGGGTTGGCGTCCAGCGCGGCAACCAACTTTTCGAACCTATTCATGGTTGCTCCAAATGCGCCGAATTAGCGGTCGACGAAGCGCTGACGAATTTCGAAAGATCATTCAGAACGAGAAATGCTGGAGTTGACGGAAATATCCGGGCCAAGCCGTTCTAGAGCAGCGTTCGCACTAGCCAATGAGCTTGTGACTCGCTCTACGCTCAGCGGCGCCCGATCAGGTGTATATTCTTTAAGAGCCTCGGTGAGAGAATCGATCGCCTTTTCGAGGTATTCTCTACTTCGTGTCGCTTTGCCGAGAGCTAGATAGACAGTGCCTAAATTGAGCATTGTCATAGCCCACAGCATCGGCATTTTTTGGCGGGGGCGCATTTCTAGAGCGTTACAGCATGCTCCTAGAGCTGCCTCGAGGTACACCACATTGCCCGTCATCGCTCCCAGGGTCGCAAGAGCATTGCTCAGATTTCCCTGCGCTGCGGCCCAACTATCAGTCAGGTCGGCCGACGAATGCTCCGACAGAGCGGCTCCGTATGCTACGATTGCATCTTTGACACTTTGAATGTCCGGCCTACTCTCACCGTATGTAAGAAGCGCATTTCCCAAGTGGTCTTGAGTACTCGCCCAGCGTCGCGCGAAACTTTTCCGAGGTGTTGCGCTCGAGGCCTCTCGATAGACCGCAATGGCTTTCTCAATCGCCGAAAGATCGCCGTGGGTGCCACCGAGCTCGTTCAGCGCGCCACCCAGATTGTTCATAGCAAGTGTCCAACCATAAGGCGTCCGCTCAAAAGTCTGCTCTAGAAGAGCTAGCCGGTATCCGGAAATTGCGTCCTCTAGGTCCGATTTACTTCCAAACCGAATACCCAATATGCGAAGGATGTCGGACGCCGCACTTTGCATCTTCGCCCATTGAAGCGGTTGGCGGCCACGATCCACGCCGTCAAGGACTGCTCTGTATAGCGCTAGAGCTTCTTCGAGTTTGGATTTGTCACCGTACATATCTCCGAGCCAAGTTAGCGCCTCCGCGAGTTCCACACTCACCGAATATTTCGCCTCCTTCAATGCGGGATCAATGAGAGCGGGCAATACGTTGTGACAAAGCTGTATTCCAGTCTCGACGATCGATCGGTCCCCACTAACATTGCCTCGTCTAATCGAGCAAATCGCCACCGCCGACCTGGCAAGAGTCTCCCGATCGGGGGTCGCACTAAGTTGCCCACTCTTCAGCGCTTCCTCTACCTTGGCCATAGGATTTAGCTGGACTACAGGATTCAGTTCCGCGTACGGCCCGAGCAGTTCCAACTTCAGCAGATTCCATTCCCATCCGATGCGATCATCAGCGCTATCGCTCGATTCGAGCCTTTTCTGTATCCAACTCCTTACTCGCTCTCGCCAAGTCTCTGGATGCGCGATGACCCGCTCTGAGTTAATGGCGGCATAGAACGCATTCCCGATTTCATCAACGAAATCCGATCTGAGTGCCTTCGCGGAAGTGAGAATGGCCCAACACTTCTCCAAAGCACGCTCTAGAATTTCTCCATCCGGATCGCCTGGCTCATGGAGTGTGAACTCCAAGTATCGAAGAGTCGCTTGCGCTGTTACCGTCCCGATCGAATTGGCGATTCCCTTCGGGAGCGCCGCGAGAAGAGTAAGCTTCTTCAAGGAATAACTTCCCAAAGGTCCAACTTCACTTTGCCTTGCTATTTGGTACCGCGGAATGCGGACTCCAAAGCGCAAATTGAAACTCGGAGAAGCGCCTAACGCTTCCAGCCATTCACCCCAAATAAGGACGTCAAAATTTGTCGCGGCAAGCCACAGTTGAATTTGGTTGGCTACGCGACGTCCTTCCGCGTCGCCGAGAAAGGACCGATATTCCAGGCTCCTTCGAAGGGGATATACGACGATCGGCACATTTTCCTTGGCAGCCCATTCTGCCAATGCCTTACACAATACCTTTCGCCATCGGTCGCCTGGATCGCTCACGAGGTCAGCGATAAGAAGGTTAAGTTTGTTGCCCGCGGCCTTCGGTGCTCGATATGGCGCTTGCCACAAGACCAGAAGGCGCCACGACCCACCGAGGGTTAAGACAAGGGGCAGCGCAATCATAAGATTGACTAGCAGGCCTTCCCAAGCCTGGTCAGACATTAGGCCGATGGTCTTTGATAGCCACGTTGCGATGTAGCCGACATAGTTGCCGAACATGTCGGTGCCTCAACCACGGAGTGGCTAATCGTCGCTTCCACCTAGGTCATAGGCAAGTGAAATGTGGATCAAGCTTCGGTTAAAGACGACGTTGCGGCCGCGACCCGGAGCGCTTCAGGACGCCGCCGTGCCGACGCGCTGGCGCGCGCCGTCGAGCACGACGCCCTCGTATCCCTTCTCCGCCACCGAATTGATGCGCTCGACGTATTTCGGCGAGCCGCCGTTGTAGACGAAGTAGCGCACCTTGCCCTCTTCGTGGCCGGCGACGTTGGAGTTGTAGCCGGTGAACCAGCCCTTGGCCTTGCGCATCAGCATCATCGAGTACATGCCGACGACGTGCGCGGTCCAGCGCGCCTCGGCCTCGGCCGTCGCCTCGAAGCGCGTGTCGCCCAGCTTGCGGACATGCTGCAGGAAATCCGTGCACCAGTTGACGCCGGTCTCGATGCCGCGCGGATAGTTGGTCGAGGCCGAGCCCGATTGCGGGCCGGCGGGCATCAGGAGGTTCGGGAAGCCGTGGATCATCATGCCGAGGTAGCTCGAGCAGGAGTCGCGCCACTTGTCGCGCAGGGTCTGGACGGCTCCCGTGGCGTTGGGCGTGCCGCGAATGTCGATATGGTCGAAGGCGCCGGTGATGGCGTCGAAGCCGGTGGCGTAGACGATGATGTCGAAGTCGTAGTCTTGCTTGGCCGTGCGCAGTCCCGTCTCCGTCACCCGCGCCAGCGGCGTCTCGCCGATGTCGACCAGGTGCACGTTGGGTCGGTTGTAGGCCTCGAAATAGTGGGTCTCGAGCGGCACGCGCTGGATGCCGAAGCCGTGGTCCTTGGGGATCAGCTTCTCGGCCACGGCGGGATCCTTGACCCGCCGGCGGATGCGCTCGGCGATGTATTGCGAGAACTCGGCGTTGGCCGCCTCGTCGACGAAGATCTCGCGGAAGTTGGCGAGCCAGATGCCGAAGCCCGGCGCGTCGTAGAGCTTGTCCCACAGCGCGATCCTCTCCTCGCGGCTGACCTCGTAGAAGCCGCGGCGGTCGGGCTCGTGCTCGAAGCCGCCGGGCGAGCGCGCGCAGGCGGCGAAGATCTCGTCGTAGCGGCGGCGGATGTCGGCCATCTCGGCCTGCGAGATCCGGCTGTTGTTGAGCGGCGCGCTCCAGTTGGGCCGGCGCTGGAACACGGTGAGCTCGCCCACCTTGTCGGCGATCTCGCCGATCACCTGGATGGCGGTGGCGCCGGTGCCGATCACCGCGACTTTCTTGCCGGTGAGATCGACCGGCTGCTGCGGCCAGTAATAGGTGTGGAACGATTGGCCCTTGAAGGTGGCCATGCCTTCGAGCCGGGGCACGGTCGGCTGCGAGAGCAGGCCGAGGGTCATGATCACGTAGCGGCAGGTGAACTCGCGGGTCGTGCCGTCCTTCTCGTTGCGGACCGCGAGATGCCACAGGCGGTTAGGCTCGTCCCACCGGGCGGCGACGACGCGGCTGTCGAACTGCATGTATTTGCGCAGGTCGAACTTGTCGGCGACGAAGTTCAGGTATTTGAGATTCTCGGGCTGGCTGGAGAAGCGCTCCTTCCAGTGCCACTCGTCCAAAAGCTCGCGCGAGAAGGAGTAGCCGTAGGTGTAGCTCTCCGAATCGAAGCGCGCGCCGGGATAGCGGTTCCAGTACCAGGTGCCCCCTAAATCGCCCGCCAGCTCGAGCACGGTGGCCTTCACGCCCAGATCGGCCAGGCGCTTGATCTGGTAGATGCCGCCGACGCCGGCGCCGATGACGATAACTTCGTAGTCTGGAGCGATGGTCATGCGCCAAGGATGAGACCTTGCCGGTCGAAGGACAATGCCGAAGGTGGCCCGACCGTTGCCCCGGCGTTTCGCCTTACGGCTACCCCCGCCCCGCCAGCGCGCGATTTTCAAGCCGGCTCAGCAGCCGCACCAGCGGCCACAGGATCAGAAAGTAGATCACCGCCGCCATGACGATCGGCGTCGGGTTGTAGGTGATGCTCTGCGCCTGGCGGGCCTGGTAGAGGAGCTCGGGCACGGCGACCACGCTGCCGAGCGAGGTGAGCTTCACCACTTCGAGCGTGTTGGAGAGCAGATCGGGCAGCACGTTGCGCACCGCCTGGGGCAGCACGATGTAGCCCATCGCCTGCAGGCCGCTGAGGCCCGTCGAGCGCGCGGCCTCGACCTGGCCGTGCGGGACTGAGTCGATACCGGCCCGCAGGATCTCGCCGTAGTAGGAGCCGGTGTTGAGGAAGAAGGCGATGGCCACGCAGGCAAAGCCGCCCAGCTCCAGCCCGGCGAACGGCAGGCCGGCGAACAGCAGGACCAGCAGCACCAGGGGCGGGAAGGCGCGGAAGAAATCGACCCAGGCCATCAGCGGCCAGCGCACCAGTGGCGATTTCACCGAGGCCAGCATCGCCAGGACGAGGCCGCCAGCCAGGCCCAGCGGCACCACGATCAGCGACAGCAGGATGGTGTTGAAGAGCCCCGCCAGCACGATCGGCATGGCGGCGACGATGATCTCCGGGTTGAAGAAGGACTGGATCATCGCGGCGTCCTCAGCGCTTCCACGCGAACTTCTTCTCGATCCAGCGGCCGGCCACGACGACGGGCAGGAACAGCACGAGGTAGGCTGCCGCCCCCATCATCAGCGGCGAGGGATTGTAGGAGTTCGACATCGCCGACGAGGCCATGCCGAGGATTTCGCTCACGGCCACCACGGTGCCGAGCGCCGTGCCCTTGGTGATGGCGATGGTGCGGTTGGTGAGCGGCGGGATGGTGAGCCGGAGCGCCTGGGGCAGGATGACGTTGGTGAGTGTCTGGCCGAAGCCCAGGCCGGTCGAGCGCGCGGCCTCCCATTGCCCTTTGGGAATGGAGGTGATGCCGGCCCAGAAGATCTCCTCGGCGAAGGCCATCAGGACGAGGGCCAGCGACAGCCAGGTCGACACGAACCCCGAAGGCGAGATGTCGGCAGCCGGCAGGCCGAAATATATGAGCACGATGATGACCAGCGGCGGCAGCGACCTGAAGAGATCGACGATGAAGATGATCAGCCAGTTGAGCGGGCGGATGGCGAGCGCGCGGATCAGCGCCAGCGCCAGGCCTGCGAGGAGGCCAGAGACGACGATCAGCACGGCAAGCTCGACCGTGACGCCGACGCCGTAGAGGATGTCCGGCCAGTACTTGGCCATGACCTTGGCGTTGAAGAAGGTGTCGGTGAAGCGATCCCAGCTACTCATGGGAGCGCGCCACTCCAGTGGCGCTCATGAAAGATGCGCCACTGGAGTGGCGCGCTCCGCTGAGTCATCAATGCCTCTGGATCTGCCCGATGAACGCCCGCGTGCGTTCGTGCGCCGGGTTCTCGAAGATCGCAGCCGGCGGCCCCTGCTCCAAAATCAGGCCGTCGTCCATGAACACCACCCGATCGGCGGCGTTGCGAGCAAAGGCCATCTCGTGGCTGACCACGATCATGGTCATGCCTGATTCGCGCAAGGAGCGCATGACGGCCAGCACCGAGCCGACCAGCTCGGGATCGAGCGCGCTCGTGGGCTCGTCGAACAGCATGACGCGCGGCTCAAGCGCGATCGCCCGCGCGATGGCGACGCGCTGCTGCTGGCCGCCCGAGAGTTCGAGCGGCCGGTGCGTCGCTCTATCGGCCAGGCCGACGCGTTCGAGCGCGGCGAGCCCCAGCGCGTCGGCCTCGGCGCGCGACTTGCCCGCCACCTTGCGCAGCGCCAGCGCCACGTTGCCGAGCGCCGTCATGTGCGGATAGAGGTTGAAGGACTGGAACACCATGCCGATGCGCTGGCGGGCATGGTTGATGTCGGTTGCGGGCGCCAGCATGTCGATGCCGTCGACGGTGACGCTGCCGGCCGAGGGCTGCTCCAGCCGGTTGAGGCAGCGCAGCAGGGTCGACTTGCCCGAGCCCGAGGGGCCGATCACGAACACCAGCTCGCGCTCGGCAACCTCGAGATCGACGCCCTTCAGGACATGGAGATGGCCGAAGTGCTTGTGGATGCCTTTGGCGGAAACAATCATTGGACCTTACCCCCTCCCCAACCCTCCCCCGTCAGACGGGGGAGGTGGCCCGAAGGGCCGGAGGGGGAAAGCGCGAAAAGGATCACCCGCCGCAATGTAATTCGTGCGGCGTCGGGTCGTAGCCCGGCATGCCGGGAACGCCGTAGCCGGGCGTGATGACCACGGCGAGGTCGTCGGCGTCGGGCTTTTGGCCAAACCACTTTTCGAACAGCTTGGCCATGGTGCCGTCCTTCTTCATGCAGTCCATGGCATCCTGCAGCTGGGCGCGCAGCTTGGGATCGTCCTTGCGCGTCGGCGCCGCCCAGTGGGCGCGCGTGTCCTTGAGCACGAGGTCGGCGACCAGCATCGGGTTCTTCGAGGCGGCGTAGACGATCGAGGTGTTGCCGACTAGGGTGGCGTAGGCGCGGCCCGACAGCACGGCCTGCACGGCGTCGGGCTGGTTGTCGTAGGCCTGCACGGTAAATCCGTACTTCTCGCCCATCTGCTTGCTCAGCGTCTCGTAGGGCGTGCCCTTGTTGACGGCGACCGCCTTGCCCTTGAGATCCTCCCAGCCCTTGATCGGGGCGCTGCCCTTCTTGATGCCGAACTGGAAGGAGGTCCAGAGATAGCCCGACGTGAACAGCATGTTCTCCGCCCGCTCCTTGGTGACGGTGGTGGGGGCGGCGATGAAATCGTAGCGGCCGGCCTGCATGCCGGGGATCAGTGTCGAGAAGCTCACCGCGTCGATGGTGATGTCGCGGTGCATGCGCTTGGCGACCTCGTTGAAAAGATCGATCTGGAAGCCCTCGATGCCGCCGCCCATCTTGGGCATGGCGTGCGGGGCGAAAGTGCCGTCGACGCCGGTCTTGAGCGGTGGCAGCTTGTCTTGGGCCAGGGCCGGAGCCGCGCAGAGAAATGTGGCCAGCGCGATCGCGGCCAGACGGCGTTGCATCATTTGAATAGCCTCCCGAAAAATCCCCAGGCCCGGACGTTAGATCAGCCATTGTTGAATAGCAATTTCGAGGCCATGTTTGCCGACATGGAACGCATCCTCGTGATCAACCCCAACTCTAGCCAGGTCGTGACCGACGGCATCGACAAGGCGATGGAACCGCTGCGCATGACCGGCGGCCCTGCCATCGAGTGCGTGACCCTGAAGGAAGGCCCGCCCGGCATCGAGACACAGGCCCATGTCGAGCAGGTCGTGGCGCCGATCGGCAGCATGGTGAAGAGCCGCGACAACGATTGCTCGGCCTTCGTCATCGCCTGCTATTCCGACCCCGGCCTGCATGCCGCGCGCGAGATCACCGCCAAGCCGGTGCTGGGCATCGCCGAGTGCGGCATTCTTACGGCGCTCACGCTCGGGCAACGCTTCGGTGTGATCTCCATCCTGCGGAAGTCCATTCCGCGCCATCTGCGCTATGTCGGCCAGATGGGCCTCAGCGACCGCATGGCCGGCGACCGCGCCATCGGTTTGGGCGTGGCCGAGCTCAGCAACGAGGCGACAACTTTCGCCCGCATGGCCGAGGTCGCCGCCGAACTGCGCGACGAGGACGGCGCCGACGTGCTGATCATGGGCTGCGCCGGCATGGCCCGCTATCGTGACCGCCTGTCCCGCCACGTCGGCCTGCCGGTCGTCGAGCCGAGCCAAGCGGCGGTATCGATGGCAATCGGGCGTTCCAGGTTGGGCTGGTCGGCGTAGCTATTCCGCAGCCTTGGCCTTCGGCCCCTCGGCGGCCGGAAATACGAGCCGGTCGTCGGTGCGGCAGTAGCGGTCGGCGAACATGCGGCCGACCGGGTGATACTTGTCCATGAGCACGCGCATCGCCTTGGGGTCCCACAGCTCGTCTCGGACGTGGAAGCGCAGGCCCTCGCCGATGACGAGCTGGCGGTCGTCCTTGACGTTGATGACCTGCCAGATCTTGCACTCCATCGACCACGGTGCGTCGGCCAAGCGCGGCGGCGCGATGTCGACCGAGGGCGCCAGCTTCAGCCCGAGATAGTCCGGCTCGCCGGTCTCCGGCGAAAAGTCGCCGCTCGACTCATGCATGGCGCGCGCCAACGGCTCGTCGGTCAGGTTGATCACGAACTGGCCGGTGCGTTCGATGTTCACCCAGGTGTCCTTCAACCGCCCATCCGGCCGCTTGTTGACGGCGAACACGCAGAGCGGCGGGTCCTCGGCGAAGACGTTGAAGAAGCTGAAGGGTGCGGCATTGACCACGCCGGTCGGGCCGATCGTCGTCACCCAAGCGATAGGGCGCGGCAGGACGAAGGAGATCAGGAGCTTGTAGCGCTCGTGCGCGGTGATGTCTTTGGCAGCGTATTGCATCGTTGTTCCTTAGTTGCCCATTTTAGTTTGAGGGCTCGACTTTGACGCCCGTGCGCTCGCTGATCAGCTTGTAGTGCTCGGGGCGGCGGTGTTTGGCGAAGTTGAAGGTAGTGTTGCGGATATATTCGCCGAGCGCGAGGTCGCAATCGTAGGAAACAACCTCGTCCTCCTCGGTCGTGCTCTTGCTCACGATCTCGCCGGTCGGCGCCACGATCGCCGTGCCGCCAGAAGCCGTCTTCCTTGCCGGCCTTGGCGGTGGCCACGACCCAGATGCCGTTCTGGTAGGCCGCGGCCTGGATCGAGAGGTTGTTGTGGAAGACGCGCATGTAGGGCGGCTCGTGCGGCGCATAGACATTGTCGGTCGGCGTGTTGTAGCCCAGCACCACCATCTCGGCGCCCTTCAGCGCCATGACGCGGAACGTCTCGGGCCAGCGCCGATCGTTGCAGATACATTGGCCGACGATGATGTCGTCCTTGAACATCTTCCAGACGTTGAAGCCGAGGTCGCCCACCTCGAAGTATTTCTTCTCGAGATGTTGGTAGGGCATCGTCGGCCGATGCTCGGCGTGGCCCGGCAGATGCACCTTGCGGTACTTGCCGATAATGCGGCCGTCGGGCCCGACCAGGATCGATGTGTTGAAGCGGTGGGTCTTGCCCTCCTCCTCGATCAGCTCGGCGTAACCGAGGTAAAAGCCGATGCCCTTCTGGCGCGCCACCTCGAACAGCGGCTGCGTCTCGAGGCTCGGCATCTGCGCCTCGAAATACTTGTCGACCTCCTTCTGATCTTCCATCCAGTAGCGCGGGAAGAAGGTGGTGAGTGCGAGCTCCGGGAACACCACGAACTTCGAGCCGCGCGAATCGGCCTCCTTCAGCATCTCGACCAGCCGCGCCACCACGCTCTTGCGGCTGTCGGCGCGATGGATGGGGCCGAGCTGGGCGGCGGAAACTTTTACACGACGGGACACTTTCTACTCCTTGTCTAGAACAACGGCTTGAGGCCAAAGCGCGACATCGCCTGCAGCTCGGGCGCGGTCATACCCTTGGGCTTGGCCGAGTCGGGCGAGTCGCAGGGCAGGAACTTGCCGCTGCCACGCTCGGCGTTGAGCTTGCCGTTCTCGACCACGACCCGGCCGCGACTCACCACGGTGATCGGCCAGCCGCGGATCTGGCGGCCGGCATAGGGCGTGTAGCCGACATTGTCGTGCAGCATCTTCCAGTCGAGCGTGACTTCGCGGTCGGCGTCCCAGATCGCGAAGTCAGCGTCGGAACCGACGGCAATCGTGCCCTTGCGCGGATAGAGGCCGTAGAGCCGCGCGTGGTTGGTCGAGGTGAGCGCCACGAACTGCTGCAGGCTGATGCGGCCCTTCTGCACGCCTTCGGAGAACAAGAGCGGCAGGCGGACCTCCAGGCCCGGCACGCCGTTGGCCATCTCCTTGAAAGTGGTCTTGTCGCCCTTGGGGATCTTGCCGCCCGCGTTGAACTGGTAGGGCGCGTGGTCGGACGAGAAGGTCTGGAAGGTGCCGTCCTTCAGCGCCGCCCACACCGCCTCCTGCGCCGCACTGTCGCGCGGTGGCGGGCTACAGCACCACATCGCACCCTCGACGCCCGGCTTGTCCATGTCGTCGGCGGTCAGCGCGATATATTGCGGGCACGTCTCGCCGAAAATCTTCAGCCCTTTCTTCTGCGCCTGGCGCAACGTCTCGATCGCCTCGACCTCCGACATATGCACGATCAACAGAGGCGCATCGACCAGCCGTGCCAACGAGATCGCTCTATTGGTCGCCTCGGCCTCGGCGACGCGGGCATGTGCGATGGCATGGAACTTGGGCGCGCCATGGCCCTGCTCGACCAAGTGATGGGCCAGCCAATTGATCATGTCGTGGTTCTCGGCATGCACCATGACCAGCGCGCCGTCACGCCGCGCCAAAGCCAGGATGTCGAGCATCTGGTAGTCGCTCACCTTCATGGCATCGTAGGTCATGTAGATTTTGAACGAGGTGTAGCCGTTCTTGATCAGCGCCGGCAGCTCCTGGCCCAGCGCCTGCGGGCTGGGGTCGGTGATGATGAGGTGAAAGGCGTAGTCGATCACCGCCTTCGGAGTGGCCGCCTCATGATAGTCCTTCACCACCTGGCGCAGCGACATGCCGCGATGCTGGGCGGCGAAGGGGATCACCGTCGTCGTGCCGCCGAACGCCGCCGACACGGTGCCGGTGTAGAAATCGTCGGCGCACATGATACCGAAGCCCGACTTCTGCTCGATGTGGCAGTGGCTGTCGACACCGCCCGGCAGGACGAACTTGCCGGCAGCATCGATCTCGCGCGTCGCGGTGCCCTTGATGCCCGGCTCGACGGCGGCGACCTTGCCTTCCTTCACAGCGATGTCGCCATCGATCTGGCGATCCTCGGTGACGACCTTGGCGTTGCGAACGATCAACTCATAATCGTCCATGCTCTACTCCGCCGCCGCTTTGTGGCCGCGGCCCGAGGCAGCGAGCCTTCGTTCCAGTCGTGCGATCATCGCCTCGAGCTCGGCGCGATCCGTCGGGGTGAGCGATGAACCCGGCGCGCGCTGGCGCGGGCTCTTGATGGCGCCGCGCTTGAACAGAACTTCCTTGCGCAAAGCCAGCCCGATCGCCGGCTGCACCTCGTGGCGCACGAGCGGCAGATAGATGTCGAACAAGTCTTCGGCCTCCTCTGCCTTGCCAGCCGCGAACAGATCGTAGACCTGCACCAGCATCTCGGGGTACGCAAAGCCGGTCATGGCGCCGTCGGCGCCGCGCCGCAGCTCCTGCGGAAGATAAAGCCCGCCATTGCCGACCAGGATCGACACGCGCCGACGCCCCGGCCTTTTCTCGCCCTCGCGTACCTTGGTGAGCTTGGCCAGCCCCGGCGCATCCTCGTGCTTCAGCATGACGAGCTGCTTGAAGTCGTCGACCAGCCGCTCGAACACCGGCACGGGCAGATAGACTCCCGTGGCCTGCGGATAGTCCTGATAGACCACGGGAATATCCGGCCCGAGGGCCGCAAAGACCTGCGCATAATAATTGTAGATGCCGTCGTCGCCCCTGAGCCCCGCCGGTGGCGCCACCATGACGCCCGACGCGCCGGCCACCATCGCCTCGTGCGACAGGCGCCGCACATTCTCCAGCCCGGCGTGGCTCACGCCCACGATCACCTGCTTGTTGCCGGCGCGACGGATGACGCGATCGACCACGGAAATCGATTCCTCGACCGTGAGCTTATGCGCCTCGCCCATCATGCCGAGCAGCGTGAATCCATGTACGCCGCAGCCCAAATAAAAATCGGTCAGCGAATCGACGCTCGCGAGATCGAGCGCGCCCTCGTCGGTGAAGGGCGTGGCGGCGATGATGTAGACGCCCCTCGCATTTTCACTGAGGGCGCTTTCGGTAACTTTTGCGGTCATGGCCCGATAATGCCAGTCTGGCTGCGGAAGGGTAAGGACCGATGAATATCAAAACGACCCGCATCGCGAACCTGGACCATGTCGTGGCGTGGGACGACTCAGATCAGCGACACGTCTATCTCGACAACGCCGACCTGGTGTTCAAGGGCAACGAGGTTGTCCATGTCGGCCCGGATTTTGCTGGTCCGGCCGATGCGACGATCCAGGGCAAGGGCTTCATGGCGATCCCGGGCTTCGTCAACGTGCACAGCCATCCCTTCTCGGAGCCGGCCAACAAGGGCCTGACCGAGGAGTACGGCAGCGACAAGCTGGGCCAGAGCTCGCTCTACGAATACCTCACCGTCTATGGCCTCAATCCCGAGGATGCCGGCCCCTCGACCAAGGTGGCGCTGTCGGAGCTGCTGAAGAGCGGCGTGACCACCATCACCGATCTCTCCATGGCGCGCGACGGCTGGGTCGACGACCTCGCCTCGACCGGCATTCGCGCCGTCGTCTGCCCGATGATGCGCCAGGGCGTGTGGTTCACCAAAAACGGCCATACGGTCGACTATGCCTGGGACGAGAAGGCCGGAGAAAAGGCCTTCGAGAATTCGATGAAGACCATCGACGCCGCCGTGAAGCATCCCAGCGGGCGGCTGGGCGGAATGGTCGGCCCGGCGCAGATCGACACCTGCCGCGAGGGCTTCTTCAAGGAGGCCCACCAGGAGGCGAAGAAGCGCGGCCTGCCGATGCAGACCCACGCCTGCCAGGCGGTCGTCGAGTTCTATGAAATGGTGCGCCGCCACGGCAAGACGCCGATCGAATGGCTCGAATCGATTGGCGTGCTGGGGCCCGACTTGGTGATCGGCCACGGCATCTTCCTCAACGACCATCCGCAGATCCATCATCCGCACGCCAACGACTTCGAACGGCTGCGCGATTCGGGCGCGGCTGTCGCGCACTGCCCCACCGTCTTTGCCCGTCGCGGCATGGTGATGAACTCGATCGGGCGCTACATGAACGCCGGCATCACCGTCGGCATCGGCACCGACACTTTCCCGCACAACATGCTGGATGAGATCCGCCTGGTCTGCTACGCCGCGCGCGTCTTCACCGGCAACTACAAGATGGGCACGACTCGGCATGCCTTCGAGGCGGCCACGATCGGCGGCGCCAAGATCCTGCGCCGGCCCGACCTCGGCCGACTGGCGCCGGGCACCAAAGCCGACTTCTCGCTGGTCGACATGAACCATCCCTACATGCAGCCGGCACACGAGCCGGTGCGCAGCCTGATCTACTCGGCGAGCGACCGCGCCATCCGCCATGTCTATGTCGACGGCGTGCAGGTCGTGAAGGACGGCAAGGTGCTGACGATCGACGTCGAGGCGGCAACCGCCGGCCTGATCGAGGGCCAGCGCAAGCGCCTCAAGACCGTGAGCCAGCGCGACTGGGCAGGCCGCGACGCCGACGGCCTCTCGCCGCCGGTCTACGTAAAGAAGGATCGCCTTCCGCAGTCGAGGCCGGTGCACTGACCCGCCTTTCCTCCCCCGTCATACGGGGGAGGTGGCCCGCAGGGTCGGAGGGGGAGAGCCCCAGTCGAGGTGCGCGCCGATTCCAGATCTGAAATTTTCAAAGATCATCGTTGGGGCTTTCCCCCTCCGCCCCGTATGACGGGGCACCTCCCCCGTATGACGGGGGAGGAATCAAGAATTCGGAATTCCCGACGTCGTCGAATATTCGAAGTGCAGCGGCGTCTCGGGATGGACCAGCGCATAGGCCGAGCGCGCGGCGATGGCGGCTTCGGCGAAACCGGTCAGGATCAGCTTCAACTTGCCGGGATAGGTGACGACGTCGCCGACGGCAAAGATGCCCTGCTTGCTGGTCGCCGTCGTCGCCGGATCGATCACCAGCTGATTGTGCTCGAGCGCCAGGCTCCAGTCGGCGATCGGCCCCAGCGCCATCGACAGACCGAAGAATGGCAACAGCACATCGGCCTCGATCTTCTTGGTCGCACCGTCGAGCGTGGCGACGGTCACGGACTTCAACTGGCCGCCAGCGCCTTCCAGGGCCGCCAACTGATAGGGCACGACGAGGTCGACCTTGCCGGCCTTGGCCAACGCCTTGAGCTGCGCTTCGCTCTCGGGCGCGGCTCGGAACTTGTCGCGACGATGGATCACCGAGACGCGGGCCGCGATCTCCGACAGCGACAGCGCCCAATCGACGGCGGTGTCGCCGCCGCCCGCGATCACCACCCGCTTGCCGCGGAAATTCTCGCGCTGCGTGACGTAGTAGAAGACGCTCCGCCCCTCGTAGGCCTCGATGCCGTCGAGCGGCGGCCGGTTGGGGCCGAAGGCACCGACGCCGGCCGCGACGATCACCGCCTTGGCTTGCACGGCCGTGCCCTTCGAAGTGGTGACCTGCCAGAAGCCGCCGCTCAGCGCGTCGAGCGCCTGGACCTGCTCGCCGAGATGATAGACGGGGCGAAAGGGCGCGGCCTGAGCCTTCAGACGAACGACCAGCTCGGCCGCCTCGATGCGGGGAAAGCCCGGAATGTCGTAGATCGGCTTCTCCGGATAGAGCGCGGTGCACTGGCCGCCGGCATCGTCGAGCACGTCGATCACATGGCAATTGAGCCGCACCATGCCGCACTCGAACACGGCGAATAACCCCACGGGCCCCGCGCCTACGATGACGACGTCGGTCTGGTGGGTGTGTCCGTTGGCCATGCCCTAACGTGGCGAAGAGAGACCACAAAATAAAGCCCCCGGCCGAGAACGACCGGGGGCGAAATTGGTAGCTGGGGGCGGACTTGAACCGCCGACCCCGGCATTATGAGTGCCGTGCTCTAACCAGCTGAGCTACCCAGCCATGGGTGCGCGGTATTAAGGGTCCGGGTGCCGGGCTGTCAAGAAATGCGGCAAATGCGACGGTAGCCGGAATTGGGCGTCTTCACGCATCTCTACACGACGTAAAGCGTCTTAATCTTGTAGCTCTTAAAATGGAGCGCTTCCGGCCCTTTGTAGTCCTTCTGGCGAACCGGGACCGAAATCGCGCAGTCATCTACGAAAATTATAGTAAGGGCGTCCTTTGTAAATTCGACGCTCCGCACAATTTTCGCGATTTGCTCACACAGTCTATTCCTAAACTGGTCCTCTCCACTTCGTACTGACTTTCCGTTTTCGGTCACAGATATCGACGTGAGTACCGTGAATCCGTGCCCGCCAAAATCGAGTTGCCAGTAATCTTGGACGAATGTCACTGAACTCAGCTGTTCGCCAACAATAAGTTGGACGACATTGTGCAAATCCTCATGCAGCGGAAGTTTGGGATTTTCCACGGTTTCCCTCTTTAACACCGCCGCACGGCGTCAGCTTGCTGATTTTTCCTTCATCGAGCGCACGTCCCACAGGCGCACGAGATAGCCGTCGGGGTCGGCGAGCTCCGCGCCATAACCCCAGAAGGATTTGCGCGGCCCGTGGGCGAAGGCGACGCCGCGAGCCGACCATTCGGCGAAGGTCGCATCGACGTCGTCGACCTGGAACCACAGTGCGATGCCGTTCGGCACGACATCCGTCTTTTCCTGCAGGAAGATCGCGAAGCCTTCGCCGTCCTGCAGCGCCACAGAGCGGCGCTCGGGCACTTCGAATTCGACCTTCAGGCCGAGCGTGGAGGTGTACCAGTCGCGCGAGCGGTCGAGGTTGCTGACCGGCAGGCTGAGATGGTCGAACTTCATCATGACGCGAAGCGCCTGATGAACCCTCCCCCCAGTACACGGCTGCCATTGGCCGCGTCATAGACGACGCAGGCCTGGCCGGGGGAAACGCCAAGCTCGGGTTCGGCGAAGCGCACGACGGTCTCGTTGCCGGCACGCTCGATCTCAGCCGGCCGTAGCGCCTGGCTGGAGCGCACGCGGACTTGCACCGGTTGCGCACCGTCGAAATCGGGCCCAATCCAGTTCATGTCATAGAGCGCGATCTCGCTGCGGCCGAGCGCCGAGCGCGGGCCGACGACGACGCGGCGCGTCTCGGGCTCCAGCCGCACGACATAGAGCGGATCGTTGTCGGTGCCGGTGCGCTCGCCAATGGCAAGGCCACGACGCTGGCCGACGGTGAAGCGCACGATGCCGTCGTGGCGGCCGACTGTATTGCCGGCCATGTCGACGATATCGCCCGCCTCGATCGAATCGGGCCGGAGCTTCTGCACGACCGAAGCATAATCGCCGTTGGGAACAAAGCAGATGTCCTGACTGTCGGGCTTTTCGGCGACGGGCAGGTCGAAACGCTCGGCCAGCGCGCGCGTCTCGCTCTTGGGTAGGTGGCCGAGCGGAAAGCGCAGGAAGTCGAGCTGTTCGGCCGTCGTGCCGAACAAAAAGTAGCTCTGGTCGCGCGCCGGGTCGGCGCCGCGATGCAGCTCGGGGCCCGCCTCGCCGACGAGGCGCTGCACATAGTGGCCGGTCGCCAGCGTCGCGGCGCCCAATTCGCGCGCCGTCTTGAGCAGGTCGCGGAACTTCACCGTGCGGTTGCAGGCGATGCAGGGCACCGGCGTCTCGCCGCGCAGGTAGGAGTCGGCGAAGGAGTCCATGACCTCGGCGCGGAAGCGGCTTTCGTAGTCGAGCACGTAGTGCGGGATGGCCAGCCGCTGAGCGACCTGGCGAGCGTCGGCGATGTCCTGGCCGGCGCAGCAGGCACCGCTCTTGCCCACTGCGACGCCGTGATCGTAGAGCTGTAGGGTGACCCCCACGACGTCGTAGCCCTGCTCCTTGAGCAGCGCCGCCGTAACCGACGAATCGACGCCGCCCGACATGGCGACCACCACACGGGTGTCTCCGGGCGCCTTATCTATGTCGAGGGAGTTCCTGGCCATGGCGGGGCCTATATAAGGCCCGCCGGCGGCCGACGCCATATCAGGCCGGCATCAGCTCCGCGGCTGGTAGTCCCGCTGGGGCGATTGAGGCGGGTAGTCCTGCTGCGGCGACTGCGGCGGGTAGTCCTGTTGCGACGGACTATCCGGCTGCGACTGGTAATCGCGCTGCGACCGGGAATCCCGCTGTGGCGGGGAGTCGCGCTGGTCGCGCTGGCCGACGTTGCCGCCGCTGCCGTTGTCGGGAACCGCCTTGGCGACTCCGTCGCGGCTATAAACGATCATCACGTGGTCGCCCGTCTGGATGCCGCCGTTGTCGGGCTGGGCGATGGTGACCCTCTGGCCGTCGTCCTTTTCCACCGTCACTTCGACGCCGCGCTGGGTCCCGGTCTGCTGGTTGATCGCGGTACCGGCGATGGCGCCGCCGACCGCACCGAGCAGGCCACCGATCAACATGCCGCCCAGCGAGTGGCTGATCGCAGCACCTGCCGCCGCACCGCCCGCCATGCCGATGCCGCCACCCGTCAGGGTGCCGTCATTCATGCCCGAACCGCCACCGCCTCGCAGCTTTGCTTCGTTGACGGAGATCACGCGACCCTGCTCGCCGCGATATCCATCCGGAACCCCGCCGGGAGCCGCGGTGTTGACGATGCCCGGCTGGAGCGCGCCGCTGCTTTCGTTGCAGGCGCCAAGACCCACCGCCAGCGCCAGCGGCACCAGCAGGCTTACATGCCATTTGCCAGACATCGGATAATCCTCATTGCACAAGTGCCGTCATAAGGTGAACGCCGCAGATCACGCGTTGTTGCGCGCCGTATCGCGCACCGCCGGGCGACGCCGTTGGCATCCTATTAGAAGCTCTACGCGATCACCGAACCGGACATCCCCATCGTCGCGCGAGGCGACCGGGCGGGCGTCGGCAATGGCCCGCCCCGCACGGCGAGTCCCCGGTGCAGATGCGTCGGCTACGAACGATTGGTGTTGTCGCGGACGGCCCGGGCGACGCCGTCGCGGTTGTAGACGATCATCACGCGGTCGCCGGGCGCGATCGAGCCGTCGTCGGACTGGGCGATGCTCACCGTCGTGCCGTCGTCCTTCTGTATCCGGACCTCGATGCCGCGCCGCCGCGAGCCGCCGCCGTCGATCGCGGTGCCGGCGATGGCGCCACCGACGCCGCCCAGCAAGCCGCCGACCAACGCGCCGCCCACCGAGTTGGTGATGGCGGCGCCGGCCACCGCGCCGCCCGCCACGCCCAGGCCGCCGCCGACCAGGGTGCCGTCGTTGATGCCCGACCCACCGCGCAGCTGGACTTCGTTGATGGACAGCACGCGGCCCGACTCGCCGCGATAGCCCTCCGGCGCACCCGGTGCCGCCGTGTTGACGACGCCGGGCTGGACCGCGCCGCTCGATTCGTTGCAGGCACCGAGACTCGCTGCCAGAGCCAGTGGCACCAAGAGGCTCAAAAGCCGTTTCCCGAACATCGGATCATCCCCTCTTCGCTGGTCGTCGGACGTGGCGAACCGCGCCAAATCGTCGTCAGTTGGTCTTTCGTTCAGGGCCTGCCGGTGTGTTGTCGCGCAACGCCTTGGCGACGCCATTGGCATCCTGCACGATCTGCACGCGATCGCCGAGCTGGATATCGCCATCGTCGCGCTGGGCGACGGTGACCTTCTGGCCGTCGTCCTTCTGGACCACCACCTCGATACCGCGGCCGGGACCGCCGCCATGACGGTCGACGATGACGCCGGCGATGGCGCCGCCCACGGCGCCAAGCAGAGCGCCGACAAAACCGCCACCTTGCTGGATGAGGCCGCCGATGATGGCGCCGCCGGCGGCGCCCAATACGCCACCGACCAGCGGGCCGTTGCCGCTGCCGCCGCCCACGCCCTGGACCATCGCTTCGTTGATCGCGACCACGCGGCCGGTTTCACCGGTCGGCGTGCCGACCGGCGGCGCCGATGCAGTCTGGCCCCCGCCGCTCTGGCCGCTCGGCGTCGTGATGTAGCCCTGAGGAACGCCGCCCGATGCGCAGGCTGAAAGAAGTCCCGCTGCCAACAACAGCGGCAATAGCAGCCAATGGCGCAAGCGCCTTGCGATCATGATACGCGCCCTCCCAGGCGGCTATTTCGGCGATATTTTCGACGAAATTGCGGCTCCCGGCTAGGACGGATAGCGGCTAGTCGCGTTCCTCGATCCAGGCGGCCTGAATGGCCTCCAGGATCTTCTCGTTGGAACGGGCCGGATCGTCGGCAAAATCGGGCAATTCCAGCACCCAGCGGTGCAGGTCGGTGAAGCGCAGGTTGACGTTGTCGACCTCGGGATGACGCTCCTCGAGCTCAATCGCGATATCGTGAATGTCGGTCCAGCGCAGCTTGCCCGCCATCGTCGTCCCCCGCTTGCCGGTTATTTATCGACCATCATGTTGCGCGTGGCAGCCGGCAGCTTGACCACCAGCCCGTCGAGCGCCTCGCTCATGCGGATCTGGCAGCCCAGCCGCGACGTGTGAGTGAGGCCAAAGGCCAAATCGAGCATGTCCTCCTCATCTTCGCTCGCCGGTCCCAGTCTGTCGAACCACTCCTTCTCGACCACGACATGGCAGGTCGAGCAGGCAAGCGAGCCTTCGCAGGCGCCCTCGACGTCGACATGGTTGCGGTGGGCGATCTCGAGCACGGAGAGGCCCATCGGCGCCTCCACTTCCTTGCGCGATCCATCCCTGAGGATGAACGTCATCTTCGGCATTACTCGCCCACCCGGCTTTCCAGTTCGCTGACCGATAGGCCCGACAGCGCCTCGCGGATGCCGCGGTCCATGCGCCGCTCGGCAAACGGCTTGCTAAGCGTCTCCAGCGCCTCGGCCGCCGCATTGATCTCGTCGCGAGAATCAGCCGCAACGGTCTGCTGCAAACGCTCGCGCGCGCCGTCAAGTTCCGCCCGCTCGGCCGGCTCGAGCAGCGCACCGTCCTTGGCAAGCGCCGCATCGAGCGCCAGCAAGGTGCGGTTGGCTTCGACCCTCGCCTCGGTCAGCAGGCGCAAATTCACGTCGGCCTCGGCATTGTCGAGGCTGTCGTAGAGCATGTCGGCCATGTCGTCGTGGCTGAGACCATAGGACGGCTTCACTTCGATGCGCTGCGCCACGCCGGTCGTGCGCTCCTCGGCTGAAACGGTGAGCAGCCCATCGGCATCGACGGCGAAAGTGACGCGAATGCGTGCCGCCCCCGCCACCATCGGCGGGATGCCGGACAGCTCGAAGCGCGCCAGGCTCCGGCAATCGGCCACCATCTCACGCTCGCCTTGGACAACCTGGATGGCCATGGCGTTCTGGCCGTCCTGATAGGTGGTGAATTCCTGCGCCAGCTGCACGGGAATCGGCGTGTTGCGCGGCACGATCTTTTCCACGATGCCGCCCATGGTCTCCAGGCCGAGCGACAGCGGCGTGACGTCGAGCAGCAGAGTGTCCGAGCCCCCGGTCAACGCCTCGGCCTGCAGCGCCGCGCCCAGCGCCACGACCTCGTCGGGGTCGATGTCGGTCAGCGCCGGCTTGCCGATCATTGCGGCCACCTGGGCGCGGACCAGCGGCAGCCGGGTCGAACCACCGACCAGCACGACGCCCTGCACGTCGCCGGCGCCCATGCCGGCATCGACGAGCACGTTGCGGGCAATGTCGAGCGTGCGGGCAATGAAGGGTTCGATCATCGCCTCGAATTCGTCGCGCGCGAGCGTGTGGAAGCTTGGTGTGCCCGAGAGTTCCAGCCGGCCCGAGGTCTTGTCGCGGTCGGAAAGCTGTTCCTTCATCTGGCGCGCTAGTGCGAGCGCCGATTTCACCGCTCCCTCGTCGACCTGGTCGGCGAGGCCGTCGCGCTTGCGATCAGCCAGCATGCGTTCGGCGATCAGGCGGTCGAAATCGTCGCCGCCCAGCGCGGTGTCGCCGCCGGTCGCCAGCACCTGGAAGACGCCCTTCTCCAGCCGCAGCAGCGAGAAGTCGAAGGTGCCCCCGCCGAGATCGTAGACCGCGTAAAGTCCTTCCGAGCCCTTGTCGAGGCCGTAGGCCAGCGCCGCGGCGGTCGGCTCGTTGACCAGCCGCAGCACTTCGAGGCCGGCGACCCTGGCGGCGTCGCGCGTGGCCGTGCGCGCGGCGTCGTCGAAATAGGCGGGCACCGTGATGACAGCACGCTCGACCGGCTTTTCCAGCGCCGACTCAGCGCGCGCCCGCAGCGCCTTCAGGATCTCCGCCGAGATCTCGACCGGTGAGCGCGGCTTGCCGCCGATCCTGAGTTTCACCATGTCGGTCTGGCCGCTGCCCGGTTCGATCTCGTAGGGCAGCACACCCCCAACCGTATGCAGGTCGGCGGCACCGCGCCCCATCAGGCGTTTGATCGAGGCCACGACGTTGCGCGGTTCGGCGGCCGTCAGCGTGCGCGCATCGTCGCCCACCAGCACGCCGCCCGCGGCGGGATAGGCCACGACCGACGGCACCAGAGACTTGCCCGTTTCATCATGTAGCGCTGCCGGCACGCCGTCGCGGGCGATGGCGACCACCGAATTGGTCGTGCCGAGATCGATGCCGACGGCCAACGGCGCCTCGCCGGCATGCGGCAACGGCGTTTCGCCGGGCTCATGGATCTCCAGCAGACTCATGCCTTCACTCGTTCGAGGTTGGTGTGCCTGGCCCGCGCCTCCTCGGCGAATTTGTCGAGGTAGCGCAGGCGAAGGAGCGTCTTTCTGATGACGGCTCCGTCGTTTGCCAAGAACAAACTGCCGAGGCTTCCCAGCGCGCATTGTATGTCCTGCCGCGCCTGGGCGGCGAGCGCCTCGACGGCTTGCGCAGTCTCTGCGTCATGCAACGCCTCGCGGGCCTCCATCGCTTCCATCAGCAGATCAGGATCGTCGATCGTCTTGCCGTCAGTCGGCATCTCGATGCCCTTGAGGTTCGCGAAATAGAACGCTCGCGATAGCGGATCCTTCAGTGTGCGGTAGGCGTCATTGAGTGCCGCCGCCTCGCTAGAGGCTTTGGAGCGCTCCTCCGGCGGCCGGCCCACGAAGCGGTCAGGATGCCATTGCCGCTGCAAGGCGAAGTAGACCCGGTCGAGCGCCGCAGGCTCCAGATCGAGCGCCGCCGGCAGTCCCAGCCGCGCGAAGTGATCCATGGCGATTGCTACAGAACGTGAGGCGTCAGACGTGGAAGGATTCGCCGCAGCCGCAGCGGCCCTTCTCGTTCGGGTTCTTGAACACGAAGCCCGACTTCAGCTTCTCTTCCTCGTAGTCCATCTCGGTGCCGATCAGGAACAGCGACGCCTTGGGATCGATCAAGATCTTGATCCCGGCGGATTCGACGACCTCGTCCATCGGCTCCTGCTTGTCGGCGAATTCGAGCGTGTAGCTCATCCCCGAGCAGCCCTTGGAGCGCACGCCGATGCGGATGCCGACCGTCGGCTTGCCGCGGCCGTCGATCAGCGCCTTGACGCGCTCGGCGGCCGTCGGCGTCACCGACATGACTTGCGGCCGCGGCCGACGGGGCCGCGGTGCGGCGGGTGCCGGCGTCGCCGTGGCGGCCGCTGGTGCAGGGGTGGACGTCTCAGTGGTCGTGCTCATGACAACGTGCTCCGAACTCTACTACTCGGCGGCTTCTTTCGACTCGTCCTTCTTGACCGACAGCTTGGCGCGATAGTCGGCAATTGCCGCCTTGATCGCGTCTTCGGCCAGGACCGAGCAATGAATCTTCACCGGCGGCAAAGCAAGATGCTTGGCGATGTCGGTGTTCTTGATGGTCTCGGCCTCGTCGATCGTCTTGCCCTTGACCCATTCGGTGACGAGCGAGCTGGACGCGATCGCCGAGCCGCAGCCGAAGGTCTTGAACTTGGCGTCCTCGATCAGGCCGTCGGGCCCCACCTTGATCTGCAGCTTCATGACATCGCCGCAGGCCGGAGCGCCGACCAGGCCGGTGCCGACATCTTCGGAATTCTTGTCGAGCGACCCGATGTTGCGCGGGTTCTCGTAATGATCGATCAGCTTTTCGCTGTAAGCCATGACTGCCTCCTCAATTCCTTCCGCGGCTCAGTGAGCCGCCCACTCGATCGACTTGATGTCGATACCCTCCTGGGACATCTCCCAGAGCGGGCTCATCTCGCGCAGCTTGGTCACGTGGTGCACCAGCTCGGCCACCGCGGTATCGACTTCCTGCTCGGTCGTGAAGCGGCCAAGCCCGATGCGCAACGAGGTGTGCGCCATCTCGACCTCGACGCCCAGCGCACGCAGCACGTAGCTGGGCTCGAGCGACGCCGAGGTGCAGGCCGAGCCGGACGACACCGACAGGCCCTTGATGCCCATCATCAGCGACTCGCCCTCGACATGAGCGAAGCTGATATTGAGGTTGCCCGGGATGCGATGCTCGAGGTCGCCGTTGACGTAGATTTCCGTCAGCTTGGCATTGAGGCCCTTCAGCATGCGGTCGCGCAGCTTGGTCAGCCGCTTGGCCTCGGCATCCATTTCCTTCATGGCGATCTCGCAGGCCTCGCCGATGCCGACACAAAGCGGCGTCGGCAGCGTGCCCGAGCGGAAACCGCGCTCCTGGCCGCCGCCGTGAATCATCGCCGCCAGCCGCACCCGCGGCTTGCGGCGGACATAGAGCGCGCCGATGCCCTTGGGACCGTAGATCTTGTGACCCGAGATGCTCATCAGGTCGATGTTCATCGCCTCGACGTCGAGCGGGATCTTGCCGACGGCCTGGGCGGCATCGGTGTGGAAGAAGGCGCCCTTGGCGCGGCAGATCTTGCCGATCTCGGCCAGCGGCTGGATGACGCCGATCTCGTTGTTCACCGCCATGATCGACACGACCACGGTCTTGTCGGTCACTGCCTCGCGCAGCACGTCGAGATCGATCAGGCCGTTCTTCTGCACCGGCAGATAGGTGACGGTGAAGCCCTCCTGTTCGAGGTGGCGGCAGGTATCGAGCACGCACTTGTGCTCGGTCACGGTGGTGACGATGTGGTTGCGCCGGTCTTTGTAGAAGTCGGCCACGCCCTTGATCGCGAGGTTGTTCGATTCGGTGGCGCCCGACGTGTAGATCACTTCCTTCTCGTCGGCGCCGATCAGCTTGGCGATCTGGGCGCGAGCCTTCTCGACGCCCTCCTCGGCTTCCCAGCCATAGGAGTGGCTGCGCGAATGGGCATTGCCGAACTTGTAGGTGAAGTACGGCATCATCGCTTCCAGCACCCTCGGATCCATCGGCGTGGTCGCCTGATAATCCAGGTAAATCGGCTGGTCGTTGCGCCGGATCTGGTTAAACGCGTTCATGCTAACCCCTTGAGATTCCTTAGCGAAATTCCTAGGCCGCTCGGGCTTGGGCAATATCCGAGTGGGTTACTCGGATATATAGGTCCCGCCATGCGGCAATCAAGCGTTCGATATCCTGTGAAACGGTGCTCCAGCCGAAACTTATCCTCAGCGCCGTCTCCGATTCAGCAACTTCCACGCCCATGGCCGCCAGCACCGCCGAGCGGCTCACTTTGCCGGAAGAACAGGCCGCGCCCGCACTGACCGCGACTCCCGCGAGATCGAGCGCCATCACCTGGGTTTCCGCCCGGACACCGGGCATGGAAATGCACACCGTATTGGGCAGTCGCAGTGCTCCAGCGCCGAACACTCGCGCCGCCGGAGCGATCGCGCGCAGTGACGCTTCCAAGTGATCGCGTAGCGCCTGCGTCGCCAGTCCGCTCTTCGCCTCGGCCGCCGCGATACCGAAGCCTGCAATACCCGCGACGTTTTCCGTCCCGGCGCGGCGGTTGGATTCCTGCCCGCCGCCACGACGATCGGTGTGGAAGGGAGCGCCATCGCGTACCACGAGCGCGCCTACACCCGTCGGACCGCCAAACTTGTGCGCCGACAGGCTGAGATAATCCACTCCCATGCCATGCATATCGACCGGCACCTTGCCGGCGCCCTGCACGGCGTCACAGTGAATCAACGCGCCGGCGGCGCGCGCGATGCGCACGATCTCGGCAATCGGCTGGATGACGCCGGTTTCATTGTTGGCGAACATCACCGACACCAGGGCGGGCTCACGACTCGTTGCCAGCAGGCGCTGCAGAGCCGCGAGATCGACGACGCCGTTGCCGTCGACGGCCACCAGCTCGAGGTTGCGCGCCGCGTTAAGCACGCTGTCATGTTCCACCGCCGACGCCAGCACGCGCCGGCGTCCGGCCCCTGAAAGCGCCAGATTGTTGGCCTCCGTGCCGCCCGAGGTGAACACGATTTCAGCCGGCAAGGCGCCAACCAGCGCCGCCACCTGACGGCGCGCCGTATCGATCAGACCGCGCGCCGCGCGTCCGACCCTGTGCACCGACGACGGATTGCCGCTGGCGCGCAAGGCTTCGACCATGGCGTCGAACGCCGCTGGCCTAAGCGGGCTGGTGGCGTTGTGATCCAGGTATACCGACGCGACGACCGACATGAGACGACCTAGCTGGCAGCGGCCATGGAGTCCGACTTGGCCTGAATCGGCGCCTCGATGATGCGGGTGCTGAGCTTGCGCTCCAGCACATCAAGCAGGCTGACCGAGCTCAGGAACGCGTGGATCTGGTTGCCGAGCTCTTCCCACAGATCGTGGGTCAGGCACTTGCTGCGATCGGCGCGACAGCCGGTGGCGCCCATCTCGGTGCAGCGCGTCGCCTTGATCGGCTCGTCGACTGCCAGGATGATCTCCGAGACGCGGGTGTCGGCGGAGGTCTTGGCGAGGCGATAGCCGCCGCCGGGTCCGCGCACACTCTTGACCAGCTCGGCGCGCCTGAGGCGGGCGAAGAGCTGCTCGAGATATGACAGGGAGATTTCCTGCCGTGTCGCGATGTCCGACAAAGACACCGGTTTTGCCTGCGCATGACGGGCCAAATCGACCATTGCCATCACGGCGTAACGACCTTTGGTGCTGAGCTTCACAGCATCCTCCTCGTGCCGGAGCTGGCCGGCTTGGCGTCCGAGCGCCTAAAGTTCTTGAAAACCAAGGCCTTGCTAAGATATTCCAGCCCCCCGGACATGGGATCTGGTAAAGACCGACTGACAGGCTAGGATTTAATAAACCTGAGTAGGTTAGTCAAGTATCAAGATTCCGCAGTGAAACCGCCACTATTGGCCGCGACCGGCGGCCAATAGCAGCCAATAATGACGAATAATTCGGAGCCTCCATGCCTGACGTGATGTTTACCGGCCCCGAGGGTCGCCTTGAGGGCCGCTATCACCAGAGCAAGGAGGAACATGCGCCGATCGCGCTGATTCTCCACCCTCACCCGCAGTATGGCGGGACGATGAACCACAAGGTCGTGTTCTCGCTGTTCCATGTCTTCGTGAACCGGGGTTTTTCGGTCCTGCGCTTCAATACCCGCGGGGTCGGCCGCAGCCAGGGCCGCTTCGACAACGGCATGGGTGAGCTGAGCGACGCCGCCGCGGCGCTCGACTGGCTGCAGGCCATGAACGCCGACGCGAAGTCGTGCTGGATCGCGGGTTACTCGTTTGGCGCCTGGATCGGCATGCAGCTCCTGATGCGCCGGCCCGAGATCGACTGCTTCATCTCGGTGTCGCCGCCGGCCAACTCCTACGATTTCGCCTTCCTCGCCCCCTGCCCGTCGTCCGGCCTGATCGTCGGCGCCGAGAAAGACGAGGTGGTGCCGCTCGCCGACATCCAGAAGCTGGTGGCGCGGCTGTCGCTGCAGAAGGGCATCACCGTCGACGCGCGCACTATCAAGGGCGCCAACCACTTTTATCACGACTCGCTCGATAAGCTCGCGGTCGAGGTCGACAAGTACGTCGCCAAGAGCCTGCTCCACCCGCCCGGTCGCGCGACGAGCAACAAGGAGCCGTAGTCGCTGGGGGCGCGCCACTCAAGGCGGAGTTCACTCCGCCGCGGTGGCGCGATCATCGTTGAAGCGAGCAAAGACGCGCGACTGGAGTCGCGCGCCCCAGCAAAGAACTAACGCGAATGCAGGCGGTCGCTCGTTAGTGGCTGCAGCGCACGCTTCTCACAGCGCGCAGGTACGGAAGCCGGCAACAACGTCGTTGCGGTCGGGCGTGAAGAAATTGCGATAGCCCGGCCGGGCGATGCGCGCGCTGGTCGCCCAGCAACCGCCGCGCAAGACCTTGCGGCTGCCGAACCAGGGTTGCGAATAGTCTTTGTAGGGATCGGCGGCGAATCCCGCGAAAGGCATGAAGTCCGAGTTAGTCCATTCCCAGACATTGCCGATCATCTGACGGCAACCGAAGGCGCTGTCCCCGGCCGCACATGCTGCGACATCGAAAGGCCCGTCGAAGGCGTAATCGAGATTGGCGCGCGCTGACGCAGCCGATGCGTCACCCCATGGCCAACGGCGACGTGTATCGGCCAGCCGCGCGCCGTCTGTCGTCGGCATGCCGATGGCGGCGGCTTCCCATTCGGCTTCGCTTGGCAGGCGACGGCCGGCCCACCGGCACCACGCCTCGGCCTCGAACCACGAGACGAATACGACCGGCGCATGCGGCATCAGCGCTTCGAGCGTCCGATAGCGCCGGACGCTCCACACGCCGCCCTGCTTGGGCTGCCAGTAGATCGGTCGCTCGGCATTGCAGCGCTGCCGCCAGTCCCAACCGGCGTCGCTCCAGAATTCCCGGGCGCCGTAGCCGCCGGCATCGACGAAGGCCGCAAACTCGGCGTTGGTGACCGGAGCGCAAGCAATGCGGAAAGGCGCCATCGCGGTCTCATGCGCCCATTTCTCGTTGTCGAAGACGAAGCCATCGCCCGCCGCCGATCCCAGCCGCCAGATTCCACCCGGCACGGCAACGTCACCCGGCAAAGGACCCGCCTCCGGACGGCGTGCGTCGCCTAATTCCTGCGGCGGCGCACAGGTGAGCGTCTGGCGCGAATAGGTCAGCGCCTCGACATGCATGTCTTCGTGACGGATCGCGAGGTCGTAGAAATAGCGCGCGCCGTCGTCGACTGTCCCGCCGCCGAGCGCGTCCTCTTGTCGGGCCAGCACGTCGGCCATGTAGCTGAAAGTGCCGGCACGATCGGGCAAGTCGAGCTGCCAGCGCGTAGCGTGCGCCACGGCGCTCGAATCCCATAACCGATCGCCGCGTTCGATCAGCGGGGCGCGGCCGTGGGCGTGACGCAGCGTCCAGTATTCGTGAAACCAGCCGACATGGCCGATCTCCCAGAGCACGGGATTGACGATATCGAGCCGGGGCCCCATCAATTCGGTCGATGACAGATCTTCCGTCAAACGCCGGGTGCGATGACGGACCTCGCGCAGTTGCGCAACGAGTTCGGCCGCGGATGCACCGCTGGTCGGCCGCTGGGCATGGGCTTGGTCCATGACGATCGTCCTTATCACACCCGAGGGCCCGACTTCACGTACCGGCAACCGCGTCGCCGCCTCGCGCTGGGCGCGCATCCTGCGCCGCCTTGGCCATCGCGTGCGTATCGCATCCAATTATGACGGAAAGCCCGCCGACCTGATGGTGGCGGTGCACGCCTGGCGGAGCGCTGCAGCGATCGCGCGATTCAAGGCGAAATACCCCGCGCGTCCGGTGATCCTGCAGCTGAGCGGGACCGATATCTATGGCTACCTCGCTTCAGATCCGGTGCCGACGCTCCGCGCGATGCAACACGCAGACCGGTTGGTGGCGCTGAACGACCTCGCGTGGCGCGTCGTCCCCAAACGCCTTCGCACGCGCCTCTGCGTCATCCAACAGTCGGCCGAGCCCTTGCCCTATCCGTACCGGCCGAGCCGCCGCGCGGTGGTCGTCTCGGTGATCGGCCATCTGCGCGACGTCAAGGACCCGCTGCGCACGGCCGCGGCGGCGCGCCTGCTGCCGGCCGACAGCTGCGTGCGCATCGAGCAGGTCGGCGGCGCCTACACTCCGGAGTGGGCCAACCGCGCGCGCGCCGAGATGGCTGCCAACCCGCGCTATCGCTGGCGCGGCGACGTGTCGGCGGCCGCCGTGCGCCGGCTGCTGGCGCGGAGCCATGCCATGGTCATCTCGTCGCTGAGCGAAGGCGGCGCCAACGTGATCTCGGAGGCAGCCGTCGCCGGGGTGCCGGTGTTGGCCTCGCGCATCGACGGCAATGTCGGACTCCTGGGTGCCGACTATCCCGGCTATTTCCCGGTCGGCGACACGCGGGCGCTCGCCCGCCTGCTGCAGAGGCTGGAGCGCGAGCAGCATTTCGTCGCACGACTGCGCAAGGCGCTGGTGTGGCGTGCGCCGCTGTTTCGGCCTGCTCGCGAGACGGCCGCGTGGCGCCGACTGCTCGCCGGGCTTACGGTCGCGCAAGCATGCTGACAGAGTCTGACGCGCGGTTGCACAAGACGGGCCTCTGGAATGGCTTCGCCGGAGAACCTGTGAAAACACCAATCAGTGTCGCCGCGCTCGCGGCGTTTGTCGGCGCGGCGCGGCGCAATAGCTATGCCGACAAGAGCGCAGCAAAGGCACCGTCAACCAGGCTGCGATCATTCGACTATCGATTCGAGCGGGACGATCTCGCCTATCACGACACCTATTTCGGGATACGCGACTTTGTCGGCAAAGAGATCGTCTCCCGGCACGAGGAGCCAGTTTGGGGAATGAACTATTTCGGGATCATCCTCACCGCGGGTGCCGGCGAGCGCGAGGTCTACGATTTTCTCCGGGAGGCGCTGATGCAGGACTGTACCGGCATCGAGCCGGCACTCGGGCCAAGCCTTTATCGACGTGACCGCTGGGCCTACGACAACGCCGTGGACGGAACGTTGGACGACTTCAACGGCACCGAGTTGATCAGTTGCGGCAGCGAGCTGGTCTACCGCTGTCGCTATCATGGCGGATGGATTTCTTGACGCGATGATCAGGGAAGGTGCAGCCGCCCGCCGGTGAGCGGCTGCGGTGCGCCGGTCGTCCCGGGAAAAGTCAGCGGCAAGCCGCGCAGTGACCGCACCGCGAGGAAGCCGAAAGCCTGTGCCTCCAGCGCATCGCCGTTCCATCCCAGACTGTCCGCCGTCACCACGCGGCCGCGCGTTTCGCCGGCGATCGCCTTGAGCAACGTCGGATTGCTCGCGCCGCCGCCCGAGATCACCCACTGCGAGACAGGCGCCGGGAAATGGCGTGCCGCCAGCGCGATGGCGCGCGCCGTGCCGCGCGTCAGGGTCGCCGCGCCATCGGCGGCGCTCAATCCCTCGGCCCACGACTCGTTGAAGTCGCCACGATCCAGCGACTTGGGTGGCTTCCTGGCAAAGTAGCGATGCTCGCCGAAGCGCTCGAGCCGCGTGCGATCGACCTTGCCTGACGCGGCGAGCGCACCGTCCTTGTCGAAGCGCTGGCCGGCGCGGCGCGCGCACCAGTCGTCGATCGGTCCGTTGCCTGGCCCAGTGTCGAAGGCGAGCAACGAATCGTCGACGCCAATCCAGGTCACGTTGGCCACGCCGCCCACATTCACCACGGCCAGCGGCCGCGGCAGGTTGCGCACCAGGGCAGCGTGATAAATCGGCACCAACGGCGCGCCCTGCCCGCCCGCCGCCACATCGGCACCGCGCAGATCGTTGACCACGCGCACGCCCAGCGCCTTGGCAAGTACGGCGCCGTCGCCGATCTGCCAGGTGAAGTGCTTTTCCGGCCGATGCGTGATCGTCTGGCCGTGGAAACCCACGACATCCAGTGAGGAGAGCGCCACACCGTGCGTCTCCGACCACCGTCGGACGGCCGCCACATGCGCCTCTGTCACCGCCTGTTCGGCCGCTTCGGTCGCGGCGTTTGGCTGCTCGGCGCCGAAGGCTGCGCGGATGGTGCGGCGAACGTCGTCGGGATAGGCCACGGTGAGGACGGGCCCGAAGGCCCCAAGCCGCTCGCCATCAGTCTCGATCAAGGCGACATCGACCCCGTCGACGGAGGTGCCGCTCATCAGGCCGAGCGCACTCAGGAGGGATGAAGCCATGGCGGGAATGTGTTACACCGCCGGCCCTTCACGGACAAACGGCCGAGCGGCGAGATGGCGAGCTTCAAGTCGGATTTCATGCGGATCGTGCACGAGCGCGGCATGGTGCATCAGTGTAGCGATGCCGCGCGCCTCGACGAGCTGCTCGCCAGCGGCATCCGCACCGCCTATATCGGCTTCGACTGTACGGCCGATTCGCTCCATATTGGTCATCTGATGCAGATCATGCTGCTGCGCTGGTGGCAGAAGACCGGTCACAAGCCGATCGCGCTGATGGGCGGCGGCACGACCAAGGTCGGCGACCCCTCCGGTCGCGACGAGACGCGCCAGCTGCTGACGGCCGAGCAGATCGACGCCAACATGGCGAGCATCAAGACGAGCTTCGCCAACTACCTCACGTTCGGCAGTGGTCCGACCGACGCGGTGATGGCCAACAACGCCGACTGGCTCGATACGCTGCTCTATATCCCGCTGCTGCGCGACGTCGGCCGACACTTCTCGGTCAACCGCATGCTGACCATGGACTCGGTGAAGCTGAGACTCGAGCGCGACCAGCCGCTCACCTTCCTCGAATTCAACTACATGGTCCTGCAGTCGTACGACTTCGTGGAGCTGTACCGCCGCCACAAATGCATCGTGCAGATGGGCGGCTCGGACCAGTGGGGCAACATCGTCATGGGCGCCGACCTCGGCCGGCGCATGGAGAGCGCCGAGCTGTTCGCGCTGACATCACCCCTGCTCGCGACGGCTTCTGGCGCCAAGATGGGCAAGAGCGTCGGCGGCGCGGTGTGGCTCAACCCGGCACGGCTCACCCCCTACGACTTCTGGCAATACTGGCGCAATGCCGAGGACGCCGACGTCGGCCGCTTCCTGAAAGTCTTCACCGACATGCCTGTCGGCGAGATCGCCCGGCTGGAGGCGCTGAAGGGCCAGGAGATCAACGAGGCCAAGAAGATCCTGGCCACCGAAGTGACCCGCCTCGCCCATGGCGCGGCAGCGGCCGAGGCAGCCGCCGATACCGCACGCCGCACCTTCGAGGAAGGCGCCCGGGCCGAGGCGCTGCCGACGATCGAGGTGCCGCGCGCGCGGCTGGCCGCCGGCATCGCCGCCTACGAGCTGATGCACGAGGCGGGCCTGGCCGAAAGCCGCACCGAGGCGCGCAAGTTGATCAAGGGCGGCGGCGGGCGGCTGAACGACAAGCCGATTGCTGCCGACTCCGCGACGGTGGGCGAAGGCGATCTCGATTCGTCGGGCACGCTCAAGCTGTCGGCCGGCCGCAAGCGCCACGTGCTGGTGCGCGCGGTCTAGGGCGCCTTTTCCGGCTCCGGCCATGGCACGGTGCCGTCGGGCGGCGTCGTGAAGAGCTCGCGCAGCGCACCCGGCGTGACGGCCGGTGAATGGCGAAGTTCCGGGTGGCTATTTCGTGTTGGGCGGATCAGCAGTTGCGTTGTTCAATGTCTTGCTTGCATCGCTGTCGGCGCGATCGATCAGTTTGAGGAGTTCGTCCGGCAGGGGTTCGCTCGCGATTTCGTCGTACATCGCATGCAACTGCTTCCGTAGCCACATGTCAAAGGGACGCTCGTTTGACGCCGTCGTCCGGACGGTCTCACCGGCCCGGTCGATGCTTGGTTTGTCGTCAGCAGTCATCGCGTTCTCCGCCGAGAACGAAGACGATTCCCCGAGACTCTGGCCAACGCACTATCTTCACTCCCCGAATTTTCCGACCACTATTTCTCACGTTTAAGCCATGCTTGAACAGTGGCTTATCCCACTAATTCGTCTGACTTTTCAGTTGGGGTAGCGGCCTGCGCAGAGAGTTTGCGCCCCACGCTGTCCGTCGGATGCTGCTTCACATCGTCATCGAGCAGCAGGCGTTCGAGCATGTCGCGCGCACGAGAAACGCGGCTCTTGACCGTGCCAATCGACACGCCGGTGCGCTTCGCGATGACGTCATACGGCAGGCCCTCGAGGACTGCGAGCAACAACGCCTCACGTTGTACAGACGCCAGCTTGCCGAATGCCATGACGAATTCGCGCATGATCAGGGCGGTGTCCTGCTGCGGCAGATGCGAGAGCGACTCGGCGATCTTCGAGTCGACCGGAACGGTCGGACGCCGGCGCCGCAGGCTGGAGATGAATTCATTACGCTCGATGCAGAACAGCCATGCGCCCAGGTTCGTGCCGATTTGGAATCTATGGCGGTTTGTCAGCGCTTTGATCACCGTATCGTGGACGAGATCGTCCGCTACGTCGCGATCGCGGGTCAACGTCAGCGCATAGCAGCGAAGGCGCGGTAGGAGCGTCTTGAGCTCCTCGTGGAAATCACGGATGTCGCTGACGGTCGACGTTTGGATGTTCATAGGTCTCTCCTGACAAAGCCCTGATGAGCTGATGAAATGCCGGGAGGGGAATTTGGTTACATTAGAAGGTGCATTTCTCTAAGTCGTTGAAATAAAAAAGCTATTTCCAGGATTTACTGCCCGCTACTGGAGTTTTTCAGCAAGCTGCTTGCGTGCCCGCGATACCCGCGCTTTCAGCGTGCCGACCGCGCAGCCACACAGCCCCGCCGCTTCCTCGTAGGAGAAGCCGCCGGCGCCAACAAGGACGAGCGCTTCGCGCATCTGCGGACTGAGCCGCCACAGCACCACCGACAATTCCTTCAGCGCCATCGTTGCCTCGGGATTGTCGACCGCAGCAAGCGGAGCGGCCGCGTCGAGCGGTATCAGCCGGCGCCTTTGCTTGCGCAGATCCGAATAGAAGCGGGTGCGCATGATGGTGAACAGCCAAGCTTTGAGGTTCGTGCCGGGCGTGAACTGGCTTTGCTTGTCCAGCGCGGTGAGGATGGTGTTCTGCACGAGATCGTCGGCGGCCTCGCGTTCACGGCACAAGAAACGTGCGAACGCGCGCAGGTCCGGAAGCATCGCCACGATGTCGTCCTTAATCATCGATCAGATTGCTCCCTTGGACGCGATGAGTTTACAAGCGGTCTTTCCCCAATGTGCGAAACCGTACAGGGAACCGCCCTATGACGCGCGCGTCGGCGACGGGTTAACGCTCGGACCCGCCATAGGTAGCTTTTGAGCTTCCATGCGTGGCAGCAGGTTTCCGGACGGCCGACAGATTATTGATTTCGGCCGGGAACCGGCCGTAGCAACCAACGTTTTGCTCCGAGGCTTTTGAAAGGAGCAGCTCGATGGCCGCTGCCCTGCTGTGGCTCTTCGCAATTCCAATCCTTGTGCTGCTGCTGCTATGGGGATTGGGTCTGCTGCATTGACGCTGAACAATCGCCGAAGGAGATTATCAATGTCGCTCAAGATCAATACGCCGCTAGCGGCGCTGATTGCCCTGGGACACCTGACGTCGGCTTGCGGCGAGCGGCCGATAGATCGCGCGCTAACCGGAGGCGCTATTGGCGCCGGCACCGGTGCGGTGGTCGGCTCGACGGTGGGTAACCCGATCGCTGGCGCGGTCATCGGCGGCGCTGCCGGTGCTACAATCGGTGCGGTGACGGCCCCGGAGAGGTAACATCTCGGGCGCCCGACAGCAGCGGATGTGAGCATAACGGGAGAGCGCAGTGTTGAACGGGTCGGAAACAAAGACGACGTCCGAGGCGATCGCCGGGACACTGCCGTTCCTCCGTCGTTATGCGAGGGCCGTCAGCGGATCCCAGAAGCGCGGCGACGAGTGGGTGCGCCTCTGTGCCGAGGTCGCCGTCGGCCAGCCCGAGCTGATCGCCGGTGCCGGAGACACAAAACATGGCGTATTCGCCCTGTTTCACCGCCTGCATCAGCCATTCGATAGCCTGGAGACGAACGGCACCGGGACGGACAGCGTCAGCGGTCGCCTGAAGGAATCGCTCCTGGAAATGGCGCCTCTGCAACGCCAGGTACTGCTGCTGAGCGTGCTCGAGGGATTCACCATCGGTGAAGTAGCGCATATTCTCGACATCGACAGCGAAACCACCGAGCGCAGTCTCGCGGAAGCGCGTCGAGAGCTGCAGCGGGTCGCGGCCGTTCGCGTGCTGGTGATCGAAGATGAGGCGCTGGTCGCGCTCGACATCGCCAACACCGTCCGCGGCGCCGGCCATGAGGTTGTGGGCATCGCTGCGACGGAGAAATCGGCGGTCGAGCTCGCCAAGAAGCATTCGCCTCATCTCGTCCTGGCGGACGTTCAGCTCCGCGGTTCCGACAGCGGCATATCTGCCGTCAACGAGATCACGCGGACCATGACCGTTCCGGTGATCTTCGTTACCGCCTTTCCTGAACGACTGTTGACGGGCAAGGGGGTCGAGCCAGCATTCGTCATTTCGAAGCCGTTCGATTCTGAACTTCTTCGTGCAGCGATCGCCCAGGCCCTCCACACCGTCTCGCTCTGAGTTCGGGTCGGACCACTCGGCCTTTGGGTGCGTCTACGCCGTCAGGTCGACTTGTATCGCCCCCGAGACGTGCCGATATCAATGACTAGAGCAGATTTCGCTTGAAT
>PLYQ01000096.1 GCA_003153415.1 Rhodospirillales bacterium
CGACTTCTGCAACAAAATCTGCCATCAGCGGACATTTCCCGGACGGGTAGACCGGCCGGACCGCTGAGGCGTCAGCAGCCGGCTAAGCCCTGATGGGGTGATGCCGACGCCGTGAGCTGCGGCCGCCCACTTGTCCTGTTTCCGATTCGAGCCGATGATGCCGCGGGCCGGTTCGGACACTGGCCACAATCACTAAGGATGGAGAGAGAGATGAGAGGGATATTGACTTTTCTGGCCGTGGGGACTGCGCTGGTGTTGCCGGTCGCCGCTTCCGCCCAGTCGGCAGCGGACGTCGCCTATTGCAAGAAGCTGAGTGGAATATTTCGCGCTTACAACGAAGGCTCTGACCCGGCGACCGCGATCGCCACGGCGCTCACCAAGTGCAATAGCGCTCCGGGCACCAGCATTCCCGTGCTCGAAAAGGCCCTGACCGACGGCGGATTCAAGCTCCCGGCGAAGATGTAGCTATCGCTTCGGCGGGCGCTCGGCCTGCCGTTTCGCCCAATGTCGGACCAACGGGCGCCCCAACGACGGGGCGCCCGTAATGTCATGTCATGCCCGGATAGTGCCGAAGCCGCGATTAGTGCGCGCCGATGGTTTTAGGATTGTTGTTGACGTCCAATAACGGGAGCGCGTTTCCTGGGTTCCTTAGGTTAGGCATCAGATCGTTAGGGGCTCCGCCCGGAAAGCATTTCATGTTCGGATACTTGATGATGGACTTGTTGAAAGCCATGAGCGGTTCGTCCATCAGCGAAAACACCCAGCCATTGTCCGTGCCGGCGTAATGGTCCGCGAACGGGAGTCCGAAGAGCGCGAGGCCCGCGACCACCACAAGATCGGGGCGCCACAAATCAGGATTCCTCAATAGCAGCGCCAGGACGAAGGGGATGGCGGCCAGAAGACCCGCCCAAAGCCGAGAGAATGGCACTTCCCGGCTGAGGCCATCCTGGCTGCGGGGCACACCAAGCGATGTCCGGTTGGGGTCATGGGCGTCGGTTTGGTGATGTCCGCCTTATGTCCGGTCTACTACCAACAGCAGACGTTTCCGGACCGGGTCGGCTCTTCGCATGCGCGCCAGTAGCGGGCTCTTTCGACGGAAGCGGTCGTCCCGTCGGGCAGTCCGTCGCTAAACTGCGAAATGCACCATTGTTACGCCGCCAGAAGCGTAGTTGGGCATGTCACCGGCAACCGCCTGACCTTCCTTGGACGCCAGTGCGCTCTTCAGTGCTGCCTCATTCTCGAACTCGGCTTCGAAGATGCAGAAATAGGGCGCCTTGCCTGGTCCCAGCGGCTTCACATCAAACGAATAGTGGCTTGCCTTGACGCCCGGTATCTTGCTCGCAAGCGGCAAGTGCGTCTCGACGTAATACTTCCGGAAGTGTGCGGGGTCCTTGGGCTCATTGTAGACGACGAGTAGCTTGTGCATTGAGCGCCTCCCGATTTTAACCTACTGCGCCAGAACTTACAGTGTTGTGACCTAATTGGGGAGAGAGGCTTAGCTGCGAAGTCAAACCTAATCGTTCCGCCGAGACTTTAGGCTTTCGTCTCTTCGGCGTTGAACTTGTTTGATAGCCGAGCGTCTTGGAGCGGGTCGATTTGGTTGGCAAGCTGCATCGCCCAACTCGACCACTCAGCAACGCGCTCGGCATGCCCGATGTGGTCCCTGGTTGCGGCTTGGACGGCCGAGACATAGTCGCGGATTTCGCGTGCTCGCCTCATATTCTTTGCTTCCTGAAACAGCTGCTGCGCCTGAGCACGCTTCTCCTGTTCAATGCGGAGGCGTTCTTGTCGCTCCGCTTCTTCATTAGCTTTGCGGCGCTCTTCGCGTAAGTCGGCGAGTCGCTGAACGCGCAACTCATAGCCTGAAAGTGCTTGACCCCAATGGCAGGCAATTCCCACAACTGGTTTGCCAGCGATCTCATAGCGGATTGCGCCGCAGCGACACCCTCCAGCTCTTTTCGAGATCATTGTACCGTCTCCCCTACTGCTCGTCCGGTAGAGCTCAACATTACGAAACCAACTCAACAGCAGCACGCTTCATCTCGTCGTTCACGTCGATAAAGGCGGACCTACTTTCAGCGGAAGACGATGCCCGCTTTGTGCCGATACTGTTGCAAAAGTCGTCGCTGTGTCACGCGCGCGCAATAATCAAATTCGATCGAATGGCGCGTTGAATCGATGTTGTGTCCTCGTGCCCGATCTTGAATCAATATTGCTCAGTCTGGGCCCAAAAATCGTTTTGCAACACTATCTGCCAGCAGCAGACATCGGGTCACTCCTTATGAATTCGCGAAGTGTTCCTCAGAGCCGCAAGATGCGGCTCGCGTTGCCGTGGCAGACCTGGGCGCGCACCGCATCGCTGATAGAAGCGGAGTCGATGAAATCCGCGGCGACCTTCGAGTCCTCGTAAGGGTAGTCCACGGAAAACAACACACTGTCCTCGCCCATCGCGCCAATGGCGTAAGACAGCGGACCGGGATCGAAAACCCCCGAAGTCGTGATGACGAAGTGGCGCTTGATGATTGCGGAAGGTTGCTCCTCGAGCGGCAGGGCGTGCCCGACCTGCAGATCGAAGCGGCTGTCCAGGCGCCACAGAAGATAGGGTAGCGTCTCGCCCATGTGGCCGAGGATTATTTTCAGCCGCGGGAAGCGCTTGAACAGGCCGCTGAACACGAGGCGCAGTGCGTGCCCGCCGGAATCCGTCGTCCACGCCCAGACCGGACCGTTTAGCTCCGGCCTGCCGGCGAACAGCGCGGGATGGTCGGGCAACTCGCCGGGGTGCAGATAGACCGGCACGTCGATATCCTGGACGCGCTCCCAGAAGGGAAGGAAGCGTTGATCATCGAGGTAGTGGCCGCCCGTCTGGCCGTTGATCAACGCGCCTTTGAAGCCGAGTTGGCGGATCGCCCGCTCAAGCTCTACAGCGGCGGCCGCCGGATCCTGCATCGGCAATGCGGCGAATCCGGCATAGCGCCGGGGGCGCCTCTGTATCTGCCCCGCCAGGAAATCGTTGACCTGCCGGGCCAGTTCAACGGCCATTTTAGCGTCGGCAACGCCCTGGATGCCCGGCGTCGTGACCGAAAGAACAGACACATCGATCCCGGCCTCATCCATTGTTTCCAGGCGCAGCTGATCGAAATCCTGCAGGCGCCGCTCGATGTCGGCAAACACGCTGTCGCTTTGCGTCGGCCGGGCGACGTAGCCTCTCTTCTCGAGGTCTGCCGTCGAAAAATGCTCCTCGAGCGCGATCTTGCGCGTGCGGGTCACGGCGCCCGCGCTTCTACCCAGCGCTCCCGACAGGCCGAGCGCGCCCCCCGCTGCGAGAAATCCGCGTCGGCCGATGGCGCGACGCCGGGCGTTCAGAAACGAACTCATCTATCAACCTCGCCCGGGAGAAGTGGTGCAGCAGAATACGACAGGGGCCCATGGCGGGCTCGCGCTTGGCCTGTCGTCATAATGAAGAAGTCTAATGGGGAGTCTATCTTCGCATGGTCGTAGTTGTAGCCGCCCTTCGGCGGCGATACTTCGAAGACTTCCTACCGGGTCCGCTATGGATCAAACGCGCCGGTTTCGCGATATGCGCCGTATGTCCGGTCTACCCTCAACAACAGAAGTTTGCGGCCCCGGCCGGCACTTCGCATTCGTGCCAGGAGCAGAAGTGAGCTTGCTTGGGCTGGTGCGGTGTTCCGGAATGGAACAGCGAGGGGTGACGTCAGACCGCCTCGATGCCGAGCCCGATCCTCTTTATGCGTTTCCGCACGGTAGCAAAGCACGTTAACGTTAAGATTGGCGTGCTCCTCGAAACGACAGCCGGCACTCATTTCGGGAAGCCTGGCGATTGTCGCGAGCCATCGCCGACCAATTGCAACATCCCGCGCCGTTCGAGTTCAGCGGCGATCGCCGTGGCGACCAAGCGATTGCCCGCGGCGTTGTGATGCTCTTCGAGATAGAGAGCGCCAATGCCCCGCTCGCGCACGGCACTTCTTACGATATCGAACGTATCGAGCACGGCCAGCCCTGACAGGGCAGCGCAGCCGAGCACCAGCCCTGACTTGCGGCGCTGCTCGTCATGGTCGGCGATCGGATCGTATTGCGCCACCACCAGGGTGGGAATTCCGAGTGTCGCCAGGCGCCGCATCAGCGGACAGGCCAGCCGCTCGCCCGTACCGGCCGGCAGAACGCGCCTGTTGTCGCTGGTCCATTCATCGTGCCAATCAAGCCGATGCAGAACCATTTCGGCCAGTGCCGACCATCCTAAAATCCTGTGCCAGAACGACAGACGATCGTCGGGCGTTGGGATGGCCGGCACCGGAACGTTGCGCAGCACGAGCGTACCGTCGTCCGCCGCGGTGAAGTAGGGCTTCTCGCTACCCCACAAACGACGCATCTCAGTGCGCCACAGATCGTCGGCGATGAAGCTCAAGACGATAGCGGCCGGGTAGAGGGTTGCTGCCTGCTGCTCGGCGCGCAACACCATCTGATCGAGCCCATAACCACCGACGCCAGCATTGACCGTGCGATGCCGTACAAGCGGCTGCAGATAGGCGGGCCAGCTCTCATCATCGGCGACCTCCCCGCCTTCAGCGTAAGAATCGCCGGTCGTGAGAAGCACGGAACTCCCCGTCACGTCGGCGGCCAGAGCGGGCATGATACGGGTTCCCTGTTCGTTGTAGTTCAGATCGGGCGATCGAAAATCCGGCTTCGGCGCCCAGCCGAGCAGAGGGTCGCGGACAAAGCGACCCCATATGAATCGTGAAAGGTTTTCATGCTCCTGCGTCACGAGGTTGGGCCAATGCCACAGCAAGTAGTGGCTGCGCCAAAGACGACAGCCGAGTTCGAGACCGATGAGCGTCAGCAGTATCGAGGCGACCACGAGTGTCGAGCGCACTGTCCACTCAGTGACAGGCGTGAGCTTTCGCGATGCTCGGGGGTTCATGGGATCATCGTTAGTCACGCCAAACGAATCGCCCAAGATCAGGCGGGTTCGACGGCAGAAAGGGCTGCTCGCCCCAGCTCCTGCTGTCGATCGGTGGCTGGATAATGCCGTCGTTTGGCCGGCTGCGCAGGATCAGGCTGAGGCTTGGAAGCGTCCATTGCTCGCCCTGAGACAAGTTGGGATGTTCGTCCAGCGGCGATCCTTCGAGAACGATGACCCCGCTGTGGGCGCGGATAGTGGTCCGTACCTCCTGAAGGTAGTGCGCGTAGAGGCGCGTAAGGAAGATATCCCAGGGCGCCATCGCCAGGAGCATCAGGCCGGCAAATGCCACGAAGCGTCGCGCCGCCTCAGGTGCATTCAGCACGGCCAAAACTGGCAGTCTTCGACCGAGGCCAGCTGCATAACTCCACATAAGGATGATCACTACCGCTGTAACGCCACCGCCGGCGATCCGAGCGGCATGCTGCGGCCAGGCATAGGGTGGACCCACTACGACCTTAAGAAAAAACAGCAGCGGCGAGAGCGCGATCAGGACCAGCAGGAGTCCTGCCCAGACATAGGGTCGTTGGCGACGGAGATCGTCGGGCCTCACCAGCCCCCAAGCGAGCACGACTGACGCTGCGGTGACCACCAAGGCGAGCTGACGGTTCCATTGGAAGTCCCATCGATGAGCCAGCACATAGGCGAGGTACGGTTCGTCATCAGCGTATATGAGATTGCAAGCCTGCAAGGTGGCGGCACCCAAGAAGAGCACCGCCGCACCGGCATGAAGACCAGCCGCTAACGCCGGCCGCGACGAGGCCCGCCAGATAGTCCAGCAGGTCATCAGTGCGAGAAGTGGCCCCAGAAAGACGAATGTTTCGTAGCTCCGCAGCGCCAGGACGGCGATCAAAACAAGGACGATGCCGGGTTTAACGACCAGCCGGCTCGTCGTAGCGAGCCACACCGCCGCCAGGATCGCGGCGGCATGGGCGGTGTTGTATTCGCCAACAATAAAGAACGACGTCGTCATGAACACCATAGCGACTGCCGCGATTGTCGCGGCCAGCAGCACCGGTTCGTTACGGGCACGCAGCACGGCCAAGGTATAAAGGGTCGTCGGCACGCCGAACATGCCGAGCGACCACCACCGAGCGAGCCAATGAAGGTCGCTCACGTCCAGCCAGATCGCCACTACGACTGGGATCTCGACCACGGCCATCGCATAGCGACGCCCCGGATCAGGTCCGAAATCGAGGAATCCCTCGGCGCGTACGATCTCCAGCAGAAAGTAGGCACCGTCCCAAAACAGCCCGCGGCATTCCCAGCTGTGCCATAAGGCCATTGACCACAACAAGACGATCGTCGCGCCGGTGACAAACCTTGTGACTGCGCAGAGGGATCCGACACGCCGCGTCTTCACGGTGCCACCGGTCGAACGACCGTCGGCAACATACCTCGTCGTATGAATTGCTCGCCGATCGCATGGGCTGTCAGGCGGTTACCCTCCGGTGTGAGGTGTCCTTCCCGCTCGAATAAAGCGGGCAAGCCAGTCTGCCCGCCATGTAAGGAGAGGATGTCGAAAGTATCCAATACGGCTAGCCCGGCTTCCGCCGCACATCGGATGACCGTGTCAGTCTGGCGACGGTGCCCCGCCTTGAGGTCGTTGTCGTCGCCCCAGTCGGCAGGTTCGTATTGCGCCACGACCAGCGTCGGAATGGAAAGCGCTGCCAGCCGCTGCATTAGCGGGCATGCCATTCTCTCGCCGGCACCGCGTGGCAATGCACGGACAGAGTCAGCCGGCCAGGTCTCCGGCCAATGAAGGCGCGTGAGGATCGTGTCGACCAGCACCGACCAGCCGAACGCCCGCTCCCAGAACGACAGCGCAGCGGATGGATCAGGCGACGGCGGGGCGGGCACGTTGTGCAGCGTCAGGTACCCGCCGGACAAACTGAAGTAGGGCTTCTCCAGACCCCAGGCGCGGCTGCGCTCGTTGCGATTGAGGTCGTCCGCGATAAAGCTCACGACGACGACGACCGGACGCAGCTCGGCGGTCAGCCGTTCGGTGCGCAGAACCGTCTGGTCGAGGCCGTAGCCGGTGACCCCGCCGTTGATGACCCGGCGCCCAAGCATGGTCTGCAGATAGGCGGGCCAGGTTTCGGCATCTCCGACCTCGTTGCCATGAACATAGGAATCGCCAGTTGCCAGCACCGGGGCTTCACTTGATGCTGAAGCCGACAGACTAGATGCGACTCGCAGCCCGCGGGCATCGTAGTTGATCCGTGGCGATGCGTAGTTCGGACGCGGAAAGAAGCCCAGGACTGGATCGTAGGCCATGGCGCTTTTGTAGAACTCGTCGGTGCCGGTGCGTTGCTGCAACACGAGGTTGGGCCACCAGATCAATAGGCCAGGTGCCCGCCCCAGACGACAGCCAAGTTCGAGGCAGAGTAGCGTCAGCAGCACCGAACCCGACAGCAGTACGAGGCGCCCGATGTTTTCCCGGCCTGTTGGCATCATCGTTCGGGACGCAGCGCACTGGCGAAGGCAACGAGCGACCAGGCGCCGGCCACCTCGATGCGAGGCAGGCGCAACGGGTCGTAGGTGAGATGAGTGAAACCCGGCGCCGTCGTCAGCCCGATCCTGTAACCGCACTGCGCGGCAATACGCACAAAGCGGTCGTCGGCCTCACCGAACGGCGCGGCAATCGACAGACATTCGCAACCGAGTGCTCGCTCGATCAGGGCACGCGACCGGGCCGCCTCGACGACGATATCGCGGCTCGACAGCTCGATCATGTGGCTGTGGCTCGCCATGTGGCTGCCGAAGCATATGCCCGAGGTGCCGAGCGCCTGGATTTCCGTCCAGCCCATCAGTGGCGCCGGCGGGCCGTAGTCGGCGTCCCACTCCGCGGTGCCGCCGACCCGGTCCGTCACCACCATCACTTCGGCAGAGAAGTCATGGGCGCGCAGGATAGGCCAGGCGACGTCGTGAAAGTCGCGATAGCCGTCGTCGAAAGTGATCATGACCGGCCGCCCTTCGAATGGTCGGCCGCTCGCAAGCTGCCGGGCAACGTCGCCCGAGGTCACAGCGTGATAGCCGTGCCGGCGCAGCCAGCGCATCTGCTCGGCAAAGGCCGCCGGCGTCACGCGATAGCGCGCGAGGCTGGCTGGGCCGTCGTCAGCGATGCGGTGGTAGGTCAGGATCGGCAGTCGGTCGGTGCTCTCGGTGACCCGCACTTCGGCGCGCCGGACCTCCGCGCCATCCCACACGATGTGGCGGGCGTAAGGTGGCTCCGGAGGCGGCCCGAGATCGACAGTCTCGATCTGAGCTGACGGCGGGGTCTCGCCGGCCTTCAAGCGCCGGAAGAGATCGATACGGTAAAGCTCAGTCTGCAGCGAACGCTCGAGCGCCAGACCCGGAATGGCGGCGAACGTGTCGGCAATTACTTGTCCTCCGAAAGGCATGTCCCAATCGAAGCCGGTTCTTGAAGGACTGTCCTTGAGGAGCAGGCCATGCGCGACGAGCAGCCGACCACCCGGCGCCACGGCTCCGGCGAGCTTTGCCGAGACGCGCGCGAGTTGGGCTCGGTCGGCGAGGAAGTAGAGCGCTTCGGAACAGACAAGCAGATCGAAACCCGGTGGCAGCTCTTCATCGAAAAAGTCTAGTCGGCGAAAATCGACATTGGCGACTGTACGACAGCGAGTGCGTGCCCGGGCAAGTGCGGTTTCGGAAACGTCGACCGCCGTCAGCTGTCCGACCCGAGGCGCGAGCATCTCACTGAATCTACCCTCCGAACAGCCGAGTTCCGCGGCCTTTGCGATGGCACCAGGCGGCAGCAATTCCAGCATTCGGCGATATTTGAGCTGTTCGTAGTCCGAGCGGTAGGCCCAGGGATCGGGTGTCCGGTAAAGATGGTCCCAATAGCTGCCACGGTCAGCATTGCTCACGTAGGCTTCTTCCGGTGGCGCCAACGCCGCCTCGGGTGAGGGGCCAATATCGGTTGCCGTGGCCTGCTCGCGGCCCTCCGCGGCCAATCGCTCCAGGGCCAGTTCGTTGGCAGATTTCGTATGCCGACCTGCGAAGGCGAGTGCCGCGGTAACCGTCGCTGTCCGCGCGAGTGCGCGCAACCTAAAGACGGATTTTGGCCCGCGCCGGGGACGAGCATGGCGCAGCGCTGCCGGGAGCTGCAACAGCGCGACCGCGAGGTGTAGCCAGAAGCGCGGCCGCATCAACAGCTCGCTCTTCTCCAGGAACACCGAGAGGCTGATCGCCTCGATCGCAATGGAAGTCAGCTCGCGCGCCGACATGGACCTGAAGACCGGTGCTTCCGTGCGCGCCAGTGATTGGGTGTTGGTGCGGAACTCGATGTTCAGCGTATCGATGTCGGGAGAAACATCGACCGTCTGAAGATTTCCGACGTTCAACCGGATGAGCAACACGCGACCCGCTGCCAGTCGTTCCGTCAATCGGCTTGGGCGAAGTACTTCGGGCTCCAGCGCAAATTCCAGCACTCGCGCCAGCCCCGGGCGCGTGGCGGCGTGCTCGACCTGTTCGAGCAGATCGCGCGCAGCGGCCAAAAAGGTCGGGCTGTCGCCGATCGGGTCGCCCGGCAAGACACGCGCCCCGCTCCTGAGGCCAGCCAGGATCGTCGTCCGGCATGTTTCCAGGGGGCTTCCCCAGCGATCGGGCAGGGGCGCAACGAGACCCTTGCCAGTACCGCCTGCGCCCACATCGAACGCCGCGCACCACAGGGCGAATTGGCCGACCGCGAGCTCCTGCCCGCCGGCCGAGTCCGGATCGGCGCCGCTGGCATGAAGGGCGGCCGGTCGCGGAACGCGCGGGTCGGCGGCGAACGCGCGTTCGATGACGATGCGGGCGTCGGCGAGCATGGCGCGGGCATCGGTCGAGAGCGATTTCCGTCGCATGCGATAGGGGGCAAGTGGAGCAGGTACCGGCAGGAACGGCACGCCGGTACGCGCGACGCGATGCCAAAGATCCCAGTCTTCACTGGTGCGCAGCGACGGATCGAAGCCGCCCAGCTCGACCACCAAGGCTCGTTCAACCACCAGGCCATGGATGACGATCGGGCATTGCCGGGCAAATGATTCGAAGGCCAATTCCGCCACATCGACGCTGAACCACGCGGGACCGTGACGGCCGTCCGTCGAGACGTAGTAGCTGCCGCAGTAGGCGACCCCGGCACCGCCATGGGCCTCGAGCGCCCCCACCATCCGGGCGATGAAAGTCGGCTCGATCCAATCGTCGGAATCGAGGAAGAGCAACCACCGGCCCCTTGCTTCGGCAATGCCGCGGTTGCGGGCCGACGACGCGCCCTGCGACAGCCGACCGTCGCTCAGCAGTCCGACGCGGCCGTCGCGCGTGGCGTAGGACTGCCCGATCTGCCGCGTGGTGTCGGTCGAGCCGTCGTCGACGATGATCGCCTGCCAATCGCCGCGGGTCTGGCCAAGCAGGCTGTCGAGCGTTTCGGCAAGGGTATCGGCAGCGTTCCGCGCCGGAATGACGATCGACAGCGTGGCGGGCGCATTCACCGGATCGTGCCTGTCATGTCAATGAGGTCGTGCAAACTAGGCGTGCAGCAATCTTCCCAGTTTTTTGATGCCCCGGCCAAGCCAGTGCGTCCCGAGCAGATGTTCCTTCACGGCATCTATGTCGGCCTGGCTATCCTCGGTCCGCCAGGTCGCGCAGCCACGGCGACTGAGCTGGTGATGGGTTACGAGGGGGCCCGAAGAGCCGAGACAGTATGAGCAGGCGTCCAATGGCGTGCGAGAATTGAGATAGCGATCGAGGTCTGCGTACAAGGTCGGATTGTCATGCAGTGCCACGCCGTCGCTGGCGAGATTGTCGAAGTCGATGCCCTGCAAGGCCAGCCGCGTGCCCATGAACGGCGCGATCGAGCACTTGTAGAATCGGCCCTCGTAGACCGTGTTGCATTCGAGGGCAGTCTTGCAGTCCAGGAAGATGGCCTCGACCAGTTTCTTGCTCTTGATACGCTTGTTGATCAGCGTCTTGGTGAATTCCGGAAAATGTTCGATGTCGAGTTTCACGCCATGCGCCTCGCAACGGCGCGCGCACTCAGCGTCATCGAGCCTGCGCCTTACGCCGGGATAGGCGCTGATATGAAGCTCATCGATGAGGTCCCAGAGTTCAGAGGGCATCTCGTGCAACAGCACGCCGTTCGTGTAGAGAACGATGGAATCTGCGACCGCGACGCGCCGCCCTTCCCTGAGAAATTGCAGCAATTCGGGGTGCAGCGTCGGTTCGCCGCCGACGAAGCGGAGTTGTGCCGAGTGGAACACCCGGGCCAACGCTTCGACATCGCGTGAAAATTCTTCAACGACGGCGAATTTTTCTGGCAACAATGGCGATGCGTGATCGCAGCCATAGCAACTCAAGTTGCAATGCTCAGTCAGATTATACTCGACGCTCAGTCGAGTGAGCATTTTGGCGGATGCGTTCTCCAAGTTTTCCCTCGCCTGTTGTTCTTGCAGAGGATCGCACGGAGATCGAAGTATTGCCAGCACCTGCGGACTCGTGCCGTTTTTCATGGAGGCGGCTCACCAGCACCCGCGATGTCCGCTTCTTCTCTAATCGGCCGTGTTGGGTC
>PLYQ01000248.1 GCA_003153415.1 Rhodospirillales bacterium
GCGGGGCTGATTGAATGCCGGCCATGCGCCGCCGTTCCCTCTTACCCTTCGTCGCCAGCCTGCTGGCCTCGCCGGCCGCCTTCGCCTGGCCCGACCAGACCGTGAAGCTGGTCGTGCCTTTCACCCCAGGCACCGGCCCCGACATCATCGCCCGCTTCGTGGCCGAGCGCCTCGCGGCCAAACTCGGCCAGCCGGTGGTGGTCGAGAACGTGGCGGGCGCGTCGGGCAATATCGGCAGCCAGCAGGTGGCGCGCGCCAAGCCCGACGGCCACACGCTGATGTCGTCGGTCAACACGCTGGTCATGAATGCCAGCCTCTACAAGAACCTGCCCTACGATCCGGTGACGGACTTTGCGCCGATCGGCCTTACCGCCTGGGGATCGCTGGTCCTGGTGGCAAACCCCAGCCAGCCGCCCAACACGCTTGCCGAGCTAATCGCTGCCGCCAAGGCCAAGCCCAAGACGCTGACCTACGGCAGCCCCGGTGTCGGCACGCCGCATCACCTGTCCATGGCGCTGGTCGAGACGACGGCCGGCATCGAGCTGGTGCATGTGCCGTACAAGGGCACGGCCGGCGCGGTGCAGGACCTGCTGGGTGGCCAGATCGGCTACATGTTCCTGCCCGTGCATGTCTCGGCCCAATACATCCGCGCCGGCAAGCTGAAGGCGATCGCCGCCGGCAGCCCCAAGCGTTTGCCGCAGCTGCCCGACGTGCCGACCCTGATCGAACAGGGACTGAAGGGCGTCGATGTCGACATGTGGTACGCCCTGTTCGCACCCAAGGGCACGCCGCCTGACGTCATCGAGCGGTTGAACCGCGAGGTTGCCGCCATCCTGACCGCATCAGACGCGCGCGCCGTGTTCGAGGCGCAGGGCCTGATACCGACGGCGTCGACGCCGGCCGCGCTTGGTGACATCGTCGTGCGCGACCGCGCCCGCTGGGCCGAGGTGGTCGCCAAGCGCGGGATCGCCGCCGAGTGAACACGTCGACACCGGATGTGTTGATCGTCGGTGGCGGTGTGGGCGGGCTCGCGCTCGCGCTCAGCCTGCACCAGGCCAGTATTTCCTGTTGTGTCCTGGAGGCCGCCCCCGAGGTGCTGCCGCTCGGTGTCGGCATCAATCTGCTGCCGCATGCCATGCGCGAGCTTTCCGAACTTGGTCTGGCCGACGAGCTGGCGGCGCAGTGCATCGAAACGCGCGAGCTCTGTTTCTACAGCCGCCACGGCCAGTTCATCTTCAAGGAGCCGCGCGGCCGCTTCGCAGGCTACGACTGGCCGCAGCTTTCCATCCATCGCGCCGACCTGCATCGCGTGCTGCTCGAGGCCACCCGGCAGCGGCTGGGCGCCGATGCCGTACGGCTGGGCCATCGCGTCACCAAGGTCGATCAGGATGCGGCAGGCGTCACGATCCATTTCGACACTGCGCCGCCGCAGCCAGGCAAGGTCGCGGTGGGCTGCGACGGCATTCATTCAGCACTACGCCGCCAGCTCTATCCCAACGAAGGCCCGCCGAAATATTCCGGCGTGAACATGTGGCGCGGTGCGGTGCGCTGGCCCGCCTATCTCGGCGGCGACACCATGGTCTCGACCGGCTGGATGACGGTCGGCAAGACGGTGATCTATCCCATCCGCGCCGGCACGCCCGAAACGAACGGCTTGCCCCTGATCAACTGGGTGGCGGAGATCGAGCGGCCCGAGGCGGTGCGCCAGGACTGGACCGGCCGCGGCCGGCTCGCCGACATGATGCCGGCCTTCGCCGGCCTGAAGTTCGACTGGCTCGACATCAGCGCCATGATCGAGAGCACCGAGGAGATCCTGGAATATCCCATGGTCGATCGCGACCCGCTGCCACGCTGGACGTTCGGCCGGCTGACGCTTCTGGGCGATGCGGCGCACCCGATGTATCCCCGCGGCTCCAACGGCGCTGGCCAGGCGATCATCGACGCGCGGTTCCTCACCGGGCAGATCAAGAAGCTCGGCGCGACCGAAGCGGCGTTGGCGGCCTACGAAACGGTACGCAGCCCGCAAACCGCCAAGGTCGTGCTGACCAACCGCACCGATCCACCCGATGCCATCCTGCGTGAAGTCTGGCAGCGTTCCGGCGGCAAGCGCTTCGAGCGCATCGAGGATGTGATTTCGGTGGCCGAACTGCAGGACATCTCGGACCGCTACAAGAAGGTCGCGGGCTTCGATCGCGAGACGCTGAAAACCCGCCCCAGCTTCGTCTAGAGCGATTTCGCCGGAGGCGGAAGGCGCCTGGGCGATTCCGCTTATCGTGGAATCGCTGCAGCTCTGCATCGTTGCAGGGGTTGCGGTCCGCAGCCACATGGTAGAATCGCACCGAAAGTGGGGGCATCTGGGTGACTGTAGCGAGCATCGGCGACATCAATTTCGCGCCGCCTAAGGAGCTGGTCGAACTCGCCGCGAAGGTCAAAGACTTCGTCAAGGACAAGGTCGTTCCCTACGAGAAGGACCCGCGCTGGACGGCGCACGGCCCGACCGACGAGCTGCGCATCGAGCTGAATACGCTCGCCAGGCAAGCCGGCGTCTTCGCCCCGCACGTGCCGAAGGAATATGGCGGTCGCGCGATCTCGCAGATCGGCTGCGCCCTGGTCTTCGAGGCGGCGGGCTATTCGATCCTGGGGCCGACGGCGATCCATTGCGCTTCGCCCGATGAGGGCAACATCCATCTACTCGATGTCGTGGCCCGGCCCGACCAGCGCGACCATTTCCTCAAGCCGCTGGCTGAGGGAAAGGTCCGCTCCTGCTTCTGCATGACCGAGCCGGGCGGCGCCGGGTCCGATCCCAGCCTGCTGCAGACCACGGCGCGACTCGACGGCAACGAATGGGTGATCAACGGCCGCAAGTGGCTGATTACCGGCGCCGACAACGCGGGCTGGGCCATCATCATGGCCAAGCTTGAGAGTGGGCCGATGAATGGCCATGCCACGCTGTTCCTCGTCGACCTGCCCAACCCGGCGATCAAGATCGAGCGCACGCTCGACACGATCGACTCGAGCTTCACCGGCGGCCATGCCGTGATCGAGATCAAGGATCTACGCCTGCCGGCCGACTCAGTCCTCGGTGAAATCGGCAAGGGCTTTCGCTACGCCCAGGTGCGGTTGGCGCCGGCGCGGCTTAGCCACTGCATGCGCTGGCTGGGGTCGGCCGTGCGCGCCCAGGAGATCGCCACCGACTATGCCCGCCAGCGCGTCGCCTTCGGCAAGAAGCTGGGAGAGCACGAGGGCGTGTCGTTCATGCTGGCCGACAACATGATGGACATCCATATGGCGCGGCTGGCGATCTGGCATACCGCCTGGCTGCTCGACAAAGGCGACCGGGCGTCGAACGAGAGCTCGATGTCGAAGGTTATCTGTTCCGAGGCCATCGCACGCGTGGCCGACCGCTCGATGCAGATCCTGGGCGGCATGGGTATGACGCGCGACACGGTGGTCGAGCGCATCTTCCGCGACACCCGGGCATTTCGCATCTACGACGGCCCATCGGAGGTCCATCGCTGGGCGCTCGGCGCGCGCATCGTGTCGGGCAAGATGTAAGTTTCGTACCCTGCCGGATCATCCTGGTGTCACCTACTCGTCAAAGGCTGGCGACGCCGTATAGACTTGAGTTTCTGCAATTTGGACAGACAAGGCGAATGTCTAAGGCTACGAGACCAATGAAGCTGCCGCGCCGTCACCTCATCAGTGGTCTCGGCGGCGCGCTTGCACTCTCACCTTGGAGTCCGCGCGCGCTGCTCGCCCAGCCCCGCCCGCCGCTGCGTGTCGGCACGACCACCGTGTTCGGGTTGAGCGGCGAGATTTACGCCAGCTTCCGCGCCCGCATGGCCGAGCTCGGTTACATCGAGGGCCGCAATTTCGTCTTCGACATCGTGGCCATCGAGCGTCCGGCCGAATACGGAGCGGCCTATGCCGAGCTCGTTGCGCGCGGCGTCGATGTCCTGCTTGCCATGGGCTATGAGCCGGCCCTGCAGGCCGCCCGCCAGGCCGCGGCCGGCCGGACTCCGGTGGTTTTCCTCGCCGTCGACTACGATCCGATTCAAATCGGCTACGTGGCGAGCCAGGTGCGGCCGGGCGCCAACATCACCGGCATTTTCGTGCGCCAAGCCGAGCTCGCGACCAAGCGTCTCGAGCTCGCGCACGAGGCGCTTCCGAAGGTGCGGCGCCTGGTGCTGTGGTGGGACAGCACCACCCGTGCCCAGGTCGAGGCGATGGCTGCTGCCGCCAAGACGTTGGGGCTGGACGCACAGCTCGTCGGGGTAAGCGGGCAACCGCCCGACTATGAAAACGCGTTCCGTCTCAGCGACCGCCTGCGCGCCGATGCCATCATCCTGACATCGTCGCCGGCCTACTTCGTGGCGCGGGCCGATATCCTCCGGCTGGCGATGTCGCGACGCCTGCCCGTGATCGCCGCCTATCGTGATTTGGCCAGCGCAGGCGCCCTGCTGAGCTACGGCATCGACCTGCCGAGCCTGTTCCAGGACATTGCCAGCTACGTCGACCGCATCGCCCGTGGCGCCAAGCCCGGCGATCTACCGGTCGGCCAACCGTCAAAGTTCGATCTCGTCATTAATTTGAAGACGGCGCGGACACTCGATATTGCGATCCCGCCGCCGCTGCGGGCACGCGCCCAAGTGATTGAATAAAGCGCACCCGCTAACCGCCGTGCAGGTGGCAGGCGACGGCGCGGCCGTCGCCGAGCGTACGCATCGGCGGATCGACGCTCTTGCAGACCTCCATCGCCTTGGGGCAGCGGGTGTGGAAGCGGCAACCCGGCGGCGGATGATGTAGGCCTGCATCAGTCGCCCGCCGCCACACCGATCGTCGCGAGATCGCCGAGGCGTCGGCACATAGCGCTGACCAGTTCGACCAGCCCGTGGCCCACCGTATTTTCCTCCCTGACGCCTTATTAATTACCGACGAGGCTGCCGGGGCAGCCGGGACCTGCCAATCAATCACCGGCGCGACAGCCGGCCGACGTCTTTAGCCAACCAGCGGGTGGTGGCAGGCGACAAACTGGCCGGGGGCAATCGCACGTAGTTCTGGCACCACCTCCGCGCACATCCCGTCGGCGCGCGGGCAGCGGGTCCGGAAGCGACAGCCGGAAGGCGGCGCGAGCGGCGATGGCGGCTCGCCGATCGGCACGTTGACGGCGGGCCTGACGGTCGGATCGGGCACCGGAATCGCGTCGAGCAGCAGCGCCGTGTAGGGATGCGCTGGACGCGCGAAGAGTTGCTCGGTAGGGGCCACCTCGCACAAGCGGCCGAGATACATGACGGCGATGCGATCGCTGACCGCCTTCACCACGGCGAGATCGTGGGCGATGAACAGCAGCGTGAGCCCGTAGCGCCGCTTCATCTCCTCGAGGAGGTTGAGGATCTGGGCGCGGATCGAGACGTCGAGTGCCGACACCGGCTCGTCGCAGATCACCAGCTCAGGCTCGAGGATCAGCGCGCGGGCGATGCTGATGCGCTGGCACTGACCGCCGGAGAACTCGTGCGGCAGGCGGCCGGTCGTCTGGTCAGGATCGAGCCCGACTGCCACCAGCACCTCGCGCACCCTTCGCTCGCGCTCGACACGGTCGGAGACGCCGATGATGATCAACGGCTCGGCCACGATATCGCCGATGCAGCGCCGCGGGTTCAACGAAGCGATCGGATCCTGGAAGATGAGCTGCAGGCGACGTCGCATCAGCCGCAGTGCCTTGCCGTCGAGCTCGGTCAACTCGATTCCATCGAACGTTACCTTGCCGGCGGTCGGGCGACGCAATTGCAGGACAGCGCGGCCGAGCGTGGACTTGCCGCAGCCTGATTCGCCCACCAGGCCCAGCGTCTCGCCCTTGCCGACACTGAGGCTCACGTCGGACACGGCAAACAGGCTCTTGCCGCCGACCGCATATTCGACGGTGAGGTTCTCGACGGAAAGCAG
>PLYQ01000195.1:0-4787 GCA_003153415.1 Rhodospirillales bacterium
AGCTTGCCAAGCAGATGAACATCACCACCACGATGGCCGACTACGGCGTCGACGAAATGAAGCTGGCCGGGCTTACGCCCGCGCCATCGCGCTACGTCAAGCCGCCGCGCGTGGCGGCCTCGCCGATCGCGCTCGAGTGCAAGTACTGGAAGACGATCGAAATGCCGATCGAGGAAGGCCGCGAGGCACAGCAGGCGTCGGTGGTGTTCGGCAAGGTCGTCGGCATCCATGTCGCCGATTCGATCATCAAGGACGGCCGCATCGATACACTGGCCTTCAAGCCGGTCGCCCGGCTGGGGTATAGCGAATACACCACGACCGAGAACGTCTGGCGGATGCCGCGCCCGGACGATCCGCGATATCAGTGACCGCGCACGACCGGCGCCACTGATCGGGCGATGCCGAGGATGCGTTTGTCGGCCATCGCCTCGCCCATCAGCATGAAACCGACGGGAAGTTCTCCGGCAGCGTGACAGGGCAGGCTGATGCTGCAGCGGTCGAGGAAGTTGCCGACCGTGGTGTTGCGCAGCAGCAGCATGTTCTTCTTGGTGAAGTCTTCGGCGGTCGACACCTCGTCGAGGGTTGGTGCCACGATGGCGCAGGTCGGGGTGATGACGGCGTCGTAGTTCGAGGTGACTGCCGAGATGCGCTTCTGCAAGTCGGCGCGATGGTGCAGCAAGTCGATGTAGTCGGAGGCGCTCATCTCGGCGCCGCGGCGGATGCGCGGCGCCACCAGCGGGTCGTATTCGTTGCCGCGCCGGCCGATCAGCTCCTTGTGCCAGGCCCAGGCTTCGGATGCGGCGAAGCCGCCCTTGGCGTTGATGGTGGGCAGTTCGTTGAGTTGCGGCAAATCGATATGATCGATCTTGACGCCTTTGGTCACGAGCGCCTTGCAGGCACGCTCGAAGGCCTTGGCGACGATGGGGTCGAGCTCGTCCATCATGAAATGCTTGGGGATGGCGAAGCGCAGGCCGGCGAGCGGTATCGCGTCGGGCACCAGGATCGGCTCCGATGCAAACACCGCATCGACGATGGCGCAGCATTCGACCGAGTTGGCGAGCGGGCCGATGGAATCGAGCGAGGTCGAGAGCGGCACCACGCCGTCGATCGGCACCCGCCGCGCCGTCGGCTTGAAGCCGGTGATGCCGCAGACGGCGGCGGGAATGCGCACCGAACCGCCGGTGTCGGTGCCCAGCGCTACCACCGCCATCTGGTCGGCGACCGATACTGCCGCGCCCGACGACGAGCCGCCGGGCACCCGTTTGCGGTCGGCGGGATTGCCCGGCGTGCCGTAATGCGGGTTGAAGCCCACGCCCGAAAAGGCGAACTCGCTCATGTTGGTGCTGCCGACGATCACCGCGCCGGCCGCGCGCAGGCGGGCGACGACGGGCGCGTCGGCAGTGGCGGGCGGTGCATCGTCGAGCGCCTTGGAGCCGGCGAGCGTCGTCTCGCCCGCCACGTTGCAGAGGTTCTTGATTGAGACCGGAAGTCCGGCGAGCGGCGAGGCGACGATGCCGGCCTTGCGCAAGCCGTCGCTGGCATCGGCCGCGGCCAGCGCCTGGTTCCTCCAGACCTTGATGAAGGCGCGCTTGCCTTCGCCTTTGGAGTCTTCGATGCGGGCGAGGGCTGCTTCGGTGAGCTTGTGCGAGGTGGTGCGGCCGGCGGCCAGGTCGGCCGCGAGCTGCTGGATGGTAGGGTTGGCCATTTCGCTCCTACTTGCCGCGGTGCTTCACCAGATCGTCGACCACCATGGGATCGGCGAGAGTCGAGGTATCGCCGAGATTGCTGAAGTCGTTCTCGGCGATCTTGCGCAGGANNTTGCCGGAGCGCGTCTTGGGCAGGCCGGGCGCCCACTGGATGGCATCGGGCGTGGCGATCGGACCGATCTCCTTGCGCACCCAGGCAACCAGCTCCTTGCGCAGATCTTCGGAGGGTTGTTGGCCGGCTTTCAGGGTCACATAGGCATAGATGCCTTGGCCCTTGATGTCGTGCGGGAAGCCGACGACGGCGGCTTCCGCCACCTTGGTGTTGGCGACAAGCGCGCTTTCTACTTCGGCGGTGCCGATGCGGTGACCCGAGACGTTGATCACGTCGTCGACCCGGCCGGTGATCCAGTAATAACCGTCCTCGTCGCGGCGCGCCCCGTCACCGGTAAAATACTTGCCGGGATAGTTCTTGAAGTAGGTCTCGATGAAGCGGGCGTGGTCGCCATAAACCGTGCGCATCTGGCCGGGCCAGGAATTGATCAGGCAGAGATTGCCGCTGCAGGCGCCTTGCAGCTCCTTGCCCTCGGCATCGACCATGACGGGCGTGACGCCGAAGAACGGCTTGGTCGCCGAGCCGGGCTTCAGTGCCGTCGCGCCGGGCAGTGGCGTGATCAGAATGCCGCCGGTTTCGGTCTGCCACCAGGTGTCGACGATCGGGCAGCGCGAATCGCCCACCACCCGGTGGTACCACAGCCAGGCCTCGGGATTGATCGGCTCACCGACTGACCCCAGCAGGCGCAGGCTCTTGCGCGTCGTCTTCTTCACCGGCGCCTCGCCCTCGCGCATCAGGGCGCGGATTGCCGTGGGCGCGGTGTAGAAGATGTTGACTTGGTGCTTGTCGATCACCTGCCAGAAGCGGCTGGAGTCGGGATAGTTCGGCACACCTTCGAACATCAGGGTCGTGGCGCCGTTGGCCAGCGGTCCGTAGAGGATGTAGCTGTGGCCGGTGACCCAGCCCACGTCGGCGGTGCACCAGAAGACATCGCCGTCGTGATAATCGAAGACGTATTGATGTGTCATCGAGGCGAAAACGAGATAGCCGCCCGTCGTATGCAGCACGCCCTTGGGTTTTCCGGTCGAGCCCGAGGTGTAGAGAATGAACAACGGGTCTTCCGCGCCCATCGGTTCGGGCTTGCACTCGGCAGCGACCTTTCCCCTGATCTCGTGCCACCACACGTCGCGGCCGGCGTCCCAGGCCACCTTGCCGCCGGTGTGCCTGACGACGAGCACCTTCTTCACGCCCGGCGCCTTCTTGATCGCTTCGTCGGTATTGACCTTGAGCGGCACCGGCTTGCCGCCGCGCAGGCCCTCGTCGGCGGTGATGACGACAGTGCTCTCGCAATCGACGATGCGGTTGGCGAGACTGTCGGGCGAGAAGCCGCCGAACACCACGGAATGGATCGCGCCGATGCGCGCGCAGGCCAGCATCGCGTAGGCGGCCTCGGGGATCATCGGCAGGTAGATCGTCACGCGATCGCCCTTCTTGACGCCGATCTCCTTCAGCGCGTTGGCCATGCGGCTCACTTCGCCGTGCAGCTCGCGATAGGTGATCTTCTTGGACTTCGCCGGATCGTCGCCTTCCCAGATGATTGCAACCTGGTCGGCGCGCTTGGCGAGGTGGCGATCGACGCAGTTGGCCGAGACGTTTAGCACGCCGTCGTGGAACCAGCGAATGCGGACGTTGCCGGTGTAGTCGACGTCGCGTATGGCGCCTGGGCTATAGGGCTTGATCCAGTCGACCCGCTTGCCGTGCTCGGCCCAGAACTTGACCGGGTCCTTGGTCGAGGCCTCGTACATCGACTTGTACTTGGCGTCGTCGACATAGGCGCGCTTGGCCCAGTCCGGGCTGACGGCGATCACCTCATCGGTCATGGAGTCTCTCCCAATTGTTCTTTTGGTTCGAATTGACTGCGTTTTAGCGCGCCGCTGCGGCGCTCGGCAATTCGACTTTGGGCGCGGTGACGAGGCGCGCCCAGGCGATCGCCCCGAATAGCAAAACAATCAAAGGCATTACCGGCAGATCGAGCCGGTTCAGCGACATGCCGAAGGTCGGGATCAGCCATAGCGCTAGGTAGACCAGCCGTTCCAGCGGGTAGAAACCCTCGACTGCGCCCCGACGGAACAGCGCCACGGCGGCAGGCATCAGCAGCAACAGGTCGTAGTTCAGCGTGTAGGGCGAGACCAGGAATGTCGCGGTTACCAACACGGCGGTGCGTGCATCGCTCGTACTTTGGCGGCGGAAGGCGAACCACACGGCGGCGATGGCAAGGGCTGATCCCGCGAGCTGAAGCGCGACACTCAATTCCGGCGGCAGGCCGAGAATGCGCGCGGCGGCCAACAAGGTCGTCATATGCATGAAGATGCGTTCGAACATCTCGTCGACGACGCGCGCCGACCCGGCCTCCCGCGCCGCATCGACGAAGGCGAGCCAGAAATCGAGGCCGAACACGCCGAGACTCACGAGGCACAGCAGCGCGACGGTGCCGACCATCCAAAAGAGCGCCCGCCATTCTCGCGCGGCCAGCAACGCCAGCGGCACTAGAATCCAGATCTGGGGCTTATAGCTCAACAGCCCCAGCAGAACGCCGGCCACCGCCGGCGATCGATCGAGCAGCCGCAGGCCGCCATAGAGGAGCGCCACGCTAAGAAAGGTATTCTGGCCCGCCAGCACGACCCAGACGGCGGCGGGCGAAGTGACGACGGCCAACCAACCCCACTCATGGCGCCGGCCCTCGAGTGCCGTTGCCAGTGCGGCTGTCATTGCCATGAACAGCCCGTAGGCCTTGGCCACGCCCATCAAGCCGAAGGGCAGCAGCATCAGCAGCCAGATCGGCGGATAGAAGAAGGGGCGAAAATGCGCCGTGCCGGGGAAACGGTTGGCATAGAGAGCGTTCTGGTATTGGGTGAAGGCGTCGATATTGTAGACCAGCACTAGCTTGGCCTCGAACCAGGCGCGGGCAGCGGCGTGGAACACCAGAAAATCGGGAAACAGCACGTTTAGCGCCGGTCCGATGACTGTGC
>PLYQ01000195.1:4798-7518 GCA_003153415.1 Rhodospirillales bacterium
TCGGCGTGACCGAGCGCCAGGCCGCAGATCACGACTTGGTCGTCGGGAATCATGAGCTCGCGACGCACGACATGCTGGTAGCGGCTGAAGGCTGCCTGCGGGCAGGTGTGCAGGCCCTTTTCTCGGGCGAGGAGCATGAGCTGGTCGAGGAAGATGCCGCAGTCGATCCACTGGCCGTTGCCCATGCGGCGTTCGACGCACAGGATCATGCCGACCGGCGCGTCGAAGAAGTCATAGTTCCTGCGGAACTGCTTCTGCATGCCGGCCTCATCGCCGCGCGGCACGCCGAGCAGTGTGTAGAGCTGCTTGCCGACCANNGCCGCGCCTTGCCCGTGGTCACGTAGAGCTTCCACGGCTGCAGGTTGCCATTGGACGCAGCCCGCGTGGCGGTGCTGATGATCCATTCGATGTCGGCCTTCGGCACGGGCTCCGACGAGAAGACCCGCATGGAGTGGCGGGAGTTGATGGCTTCCGAGACGCGCATACGCTGTTAGCTCCGGTTGAGATGACGACGCAGGAAGTCGAACAGCTTACGCCGGGCATTGGCGTTCTGCTGCTCGGAGAAGAAGTGAGTGCCGCCAAGCACAATGAAGGTCTCGACTTCTTTGCCGTGGCTCTTGAGCGCTTCGGCCATAGAAGTGGTCTGCGCCACCGGCACGTTTTCGTCGCGGTCGCCGTGGATCAGCAGTACGGGCGCCTCGATCTGCGCCACTCGCAGGATCGGCGAGCGCACGGGCAGCCCCTCCGGGCCGCACAGATCGTCGAGATAGTCTCGGATGAACGGGTTGGCCGCGCGCCAGCGCGCCAGATCGGTCGGCGCAAAGAAGGCAGCAACCGCCTTGACCGGCGGCTTGTGGGCGGCCGCGAGCAGCGCCACTTGGCCGCCCATCGAGGCGCCGACCAGGCCCAGCCGCGCAGGGTCGACGAGGGGCCGTTTGGCGAGCCAGTCGATCGCCGCCAGCACGTCGAGCGGCTGGCGCAAGCCCTGGTCGCTCTCGCCCTCCGAGCCCAGCCAGCCACGCAGCGATAGGGCCAGCGCTGCATAGCCATTGGCCGATGCGGCGCGAGCCAGCCCCGCCATGGTGTGGGCGTGGCCGGCGAAGCCATGCAGCAGCAACAGCGCCGGATAGGGTGGGGCGCCTGCCTGCGGCTTGAAGAAATAGCCGCCCAGGCTGACGCCGTGTCCCGGCACGCGCACTTGCTCGGCATCGGCTAAGTCGGGCAACTCGTCCCAGCGGTGCACCACTTCGATCGGCACGCCGTCGGGATCGCGGAAGCCCACCGAGTAATAGCCCGGTGCAAAATAATCGAGCTCCTTCGGCGGCTGGAGGATCTCCGCGCCGGCGTCTCGCAGTTCGGCATGGACCTGATCGACCTGGGCGCGACTCTCGGCCGACACGGCAAGCCACAGCGCGCCCGGCCCGTGCGTGGTGCCGTCCTTGGCCTGGCGCATGACGAAGTGATCGTAGCCGCGCGACCACATGACCCGGTCGGGGCTGGCCCAAACGCGATGAAAGCCCAGCATCGGCAACCAGACGCGATGGAACGCCACCGAGCGGGCGAGGTCGCTCACTTCGATCGCGGCGCCCGCAAAGGAGGAGCGTGGACGCATCACTCCTCGGGCAAGCCAAGCGCGCGCAGCTCGTCGCGCCGCAGGGGCAAATCGCCCGCCAGGAAGAAGTCATCGAGTTGCGGTGGCATGATGTGCGTGCCGGCCAGCATGGCATGCGCCTGGCCGCGATGGTGGATCTGATGCTGGAAGAGATGGGCAAGCACCGCCGCGACGGTCGACGGCGGCGGCTTCCGGTCGCGCCTTGGCAAGGTACATAGCGAGGCCAGCGAAGTCTCGGTCTGACGCTCGCAGAACGCGATCAGCCGCCGGTCGCTCGCGAGCTGCACCGAGTAAAGCAACGCGGCATCGGCGAAATCGGGTGGCTTGTCGAACCGTGCCAGCGCGCCAGGATCGCCTTCTAACGCATCGATGTAGTAGAGGTCGACGACCAGGATGTGGTTGAGCGTAGCGCGTAGCGACGGGAAGAAGCTGATCCGCGGCGCGGCGAACTCCTCCGGCGTCAGCGCCTCGCAGGCGCCGAGCAGGCGATGGTTGGCCCAGGCGTTGTTGCGGGCCATGGCGACAAAGTGGCCGGTCAGCCCTGTCGCCATGGATCGCTCGTTCGTCCTAAGCCGCGTGCGCCAGGTTGCGCAGCACGTACTGCAGCACGCCACCGTTCTTGAAGTACTCGATCTCCTCGGCGGTATCGATGCGGCAAGTCAGAATGATCTTCTCGCTGGTGCCGTCGCGGCGGTGGATGGTGAGCGGCACGTCCATGCCGACCTTCAACCCACCCTCGATGCCGCTGACGTCGAAGGTCTCGTGGCCGGTGAGGTTCAGCGTCTTGCGCGTCATGCCGTCCTTGAACTGCAGCGGCAGCACGCCCATGCCGACCAGGTTGGCGCGATGGATGCGCTCGAAGGTTTCGCACACCACGGCCTTTACGCCCAGCAGGTTGACGCCCTTGGCCGCCCAATCGCGCGANNCGCGAGCTGCCGGTGCCGTATTCCTTGCCGGCGATCAGGATCTGCGGCGTGTGCTCTTTCTTGTAGCGCATCGCCACATCGTAGATCGGCACCGGTTCGTCGGAGCGGAAGTCATGCGTGAAGCCGCCCTCGATGCCCGGCACCATCTCGTTCTTCAGCCGGATGTTGGCGAAGGTGCCGCG
>PLYQ01000176.1 GCA_003153415.1 Rhodospirillales bacterium
TTCCTGGCGGTGCTAAAGACGTTCGGCGATCGCAGGCCGGCTGGCCTGATGAGCTTTCCCCAGGCCGGGGTCACGCTGTCGGTCGACTTCCGCAACAGCCGTGCGACGGCCGCCCTGTTCGAGCGGCTCGATGCCATCGTGCGCTCGGCCGGCGGCCGCATCTACCTCGCAAAGGACGCGCGCATGCCGCGCGAGCTGTTCGAGGCGACCTATCCCAATCTCACCGAGTTCACGCGCCATCGCGATCCCGGCGCGAGTTCGGCGATGTCCCGTCGGCTGACGGGAAGTTGAAAGGAAAGTCGACATGAAAATCGTCGTGGTCGGTGCCACATCGGCGATCGCCGAACATTGCTGCCGGCTCTGGGTGCAAGAGGGACCGACCGAGCTAATTTTCGTCGCGCGTGACTTGGCCAAGGCGGAGAGGATCGCGGCCGATTTGCGTGTGCGCGGCCCGGCGTCCACCGTGACCATCGTGCAAAGCGACTTCCTCGATCCCAAGCTCATCCAGGCGATGGCCGGCGGCGCCGTCGCCAGCGGGTCCGTCGACATCGTGTTGATCGCGCATGGCTGGCTGTCGGACCAGCAGACGTGCCAGGCCGACCTCGCCTTCTGTCGCGAATCGCTCGAGGTCAACGCAGTCTCGCCGGCCCTGTTCGCCGAGGCCTTCGCTGGCCATTTCGCCACGGCCGGCCGCGGTACGATCGCCATCATCGGCTCAGTGGCCGGCGATCGCGGACGCAAGGCGAACTACACTTACGGTGCCTGCAAGGGCTTCCTGGCGCGTTACGCCGAGGGTATGGAGCACCGCTTCGCCGGCACAGGGGTGAAGATCGTGCTGATCAAGCCGGGCCCGACCGACACGCCGATGGCGGCGAACCTGAAGGCGCAAGGCAAGCGTCTCGCGTCTGCCGAGCGCGTGGCGCAGGCAACGGTGACGGCGATACGACGCGGCCGGCCAGTCGCCTATGCGCCGGCGATCTGGCAGGCGATCATGCTGATCGTGCGCCACATCCCGCGTGTCGTGTTCAACCGGCTGTCAATCTAGCCCTACGCGCTCTTCGCGGCCGCCTCTTTCTCCGCCATCTTGGCTTTGAGCTGCTCGGGCGTGAGGCGGACGATGTGCTCGTTCTGATGGCTGTAGATGTCGTACTTCGCGACATCGAGATCCTCGAGCACGATCTCACGGGCCAGCACCTTCTGCTTCCAGGCGACATGCTCGGCTTCGGCGGCGTGGAACTCCGGCATGACCTCTTTGGCAAACAGCTCCAACGAGGAGCAGATGTCGGCGTGGCTGGTCTTGCCGGCCTGGTTGAGCAGAATGACCTGGTCGACGCGGCTGCGGCCAAACTCGCGCAGCTTGCGGCGGATCGTTTCCGGAGAACCGATCAGGCCCGAGTCGAGCGCCTTCTTCTCCTCCGGCCCGCCCTTCCAGCTCTGATACTCGCGCCACAGGTCGGACGTGCCCGGCGCGTCGACGCCTTTGCGACCGTAGTAGCTCAGCGCAAAAATGAAGAAGGTCCAGCCGGCGGCCTTGGCCACGGCCTCCTCGTCGGTCGGCGCACACATGAAGCCCGAGACCATCGCCACGTTGGGATTGCTTGGATAGTCGGTGAGCTTGTTCGGGTTGTTGAGAAGGTTGTTGTAGTACTTGTGGACCCAGGCGCGCGCCGCCTCGGGCGTGACGAAGGTGAAGCCGAGCGCGCCCATGCCCCACTCGCCCGCCTTGCCGATGGTCTGGATGTTGGAGCAGGCGACCCACAGCGGCGGGTGCGGCTTCTGCATCGGCTTGGGGATCACGTTGCGCGCCTCGAAGTCGTAGTACTGGCCGTGAAACTCCCAGCTCTCCTTGGTGAACATCGGCACGATGGCCTTGACCGCCTCCTCCCAGCGCTCGCGCTTGTCGCGCACCTTGATATTGAAGGGATGGAGCTCGGCCGGCCCCGCCGCCTCGCCCATGCCGAGATCGACGCGCCCGCCTGACAGAAGGTCGAGCGTGGCCACTCTCTCGGCGACGCGATGCGGCTGGTTGGTCGTGAGCTGTACCACGCCATGGCCCAGGCGAATGCGCTTGGTGCGCTGGCTGGCGGCGCCGAGGAAGACCTCGGGCGCGGAGGAGTGGGAATACTCCTCGAGGAAGTGATGCTCGACTTCCCAGGCGTAGTCGTAGCCCAGCTTGTCGGCCAACTCGATCTGCGTCAGCGAATCCTGCAGGAGCTGGTACTCGCTGCGCGGCCCCCACGGCCGCGGCAGCTGGTGTTCGTAGAAAATGCCGAATTTCATCGTTACTTCCCCTTGCAGAAGCCGGCAATACGATCGGCGATGGTGGGAATGAGCTTGCCCGGAAAATCGTGGCCCCAACCAGGGTAGCTCTGGAATTCCGCGCCGGGCACGAGGCTCGCGACATCGCGGCCACCGGCGATCGGCAGCAGCGGATCGTCCTCGCCGTGCATCACCAGCGTCGGTACCTTGATCGTCTTCAGCAAGTCGACACGATCGCCTGACGCGATGACCGCAAGGTACTGGCGCGCCGAGCCCTCGGGATACCAGCGGCGGTCGACGTTCTTCTCGACGAAGGCGCGCAGCTCGGCTTCCGGCGCAGGATAGCCCGGGCTGCCGATCGTCTGGCGCAGCTTCATGCCGTGCTTGACGAGTTGCTCGCGCGCCTGGCCTTCGGGCTGCGCCGACAGCATGGCCAATGCCTCAGGCTTTCCCTGTGACAGGCCGGGCCGACCGCTGGTCGAGTAGATCGACACCATCGAGCGTGTGCGCTGCGGGTATTGCGCCGCCACGATCTGCACGATCATGCCGCCCATCGAGGCGCCGACCATGTGCGCCTTCGCGATGCCGAGCGCGTCGAGCAGGCCGATCGCGTCGGCCGCCATGTCCTTCAGGTAATAAGGTGCATCGGGCCGCTCGCCCTTCATCGCCTTCTGAAGCGCTGCCGGAATGTTGGCCACGCCCCATGAGCCGAAATCCGTCGAGAGGCCGGTGTCACGATTGTCGAAGCGGATGACGTAGAAGCCGCGGTCTGCCAGCCCCGTGAACAGCTTGTCCGGCCAGATGGTGAGTTGCGCGCCCAGGCCCATGACCAGCAGCAACGCGGGATCGCTCTTGTTGCCCGTCGCCTCGTATTCGATCTCGATGCCGTTTGCCTTAACGCGTGCCACGTTCCCTCCCTCTCATCGCTTCTGTCAGCCACGTCACCGCCCTGGCGGCCGCGCCGAATGCCGCCTCTTTCGAGGCATAAGCGGCGCCCGAGTAGTATGCAACGGGCGTCCAGGCGCCGGCATCCTCGACGTCGCGCCGGAACTCCTCGAAACCGAAGCTGCCGTCCGGCCGGCGAAACAGGTCGATGCAGCGGTCATGCTCGTCATTCTCGATGCTGTCGAACACCACCCACGATTTATCGATGCGCCCGGACATCTTCAGTACCGGCCCCGCTTGGCCGCCCACCAGTAGGCCAGAGGCCGGCGCCATGTGCCGAGCGCACGGTCGATCGACAGAGCCGGCAGCAGGATTGGCAACGCCGCCGGATCGACCTTGTCCTTGCGGGCACGCGCGTCGGCCAGCAGCGAGTCGCGCTCGGGCCCCTCGCCCATCAACCACGCCGTGGCGACGGCGCGCGCCGCCGTTTGCGTTTCGCCACCACCGACACCTAGTACACCTACCTGCAGGTCGGCCAGCGCATGGCCCGCGCGCACCACGTCGAGCGGGCCCTCGATCTCCTCTTCGCGGGCATCGATCAGGGCGACGAGGGCCTCGGCGCCGAGGCCATGCCGTCGCGCGGTTTCGCTGAGCGATTCGACAATCGGCTGGGCACGCGGCTTGCCGCTGCCCGCCGCTTCGGCCGCCGCCTCGCGCCACCACTGCAGGCGGATGCGCGCCAGCAGCGGCTCGCGCGTGACGGTGCGGGTGCGGGCGAGTTCGTGATCGAAGGCCAGCAGAGCCAGCAAGCCGCGGCGCGCCGGCTCGGGCGCGAACAGCGCCGCCAGGAAGCGGTCGCGGTCGGCTGAGCGCACCAGGTCGAGCACGTAGCGGTGCGAGGTGTCGGGCGCGCGGTAGGAATCGGTCATCGGGAAAAACACTCGTCTGCGACCGCAAACAGCCATCGGGAAAACAGTTAGCTGCGACCGTTGAACGCAGCAGGTTACCAGCCTACAATGTAGCGCATAGGGATTCGCCAATCCCGTCAACAAGATAAGGGGATTTTCGATATGGGCGTCATCTTCACATCGCTGGAGCGGACCCTCGCCGCCGGCGTCGTCGTTCTCGTCGTCATCGTCCTCGCGGTCGGCGCGGCGACCGGCAAGATGGTCTCGATCGACCACGCGTGGAGCCTATTCTGCATGCGCTGGCTGCACATCATGAGCGGCGTTATGTGGATCGGGCTGCTCTGGTACCTCAACTTCGTGCAGGTGCCGACCATGCCAAAGATCCAGCCAGTCGAGAGTCGCACGGCCATTACCAAGTTCATCGCGCCCAACGTGCTGTTCTGGTTCCGCTACGGCGCGCTCGCCACGGTGGTCACGGGCGCGCTGCTGGCGTGGATGAACGGCTACATCGTCCAGGCCCTGATGCTGAAGTCGCCGTTCACGCCGATCGGCGTCGGCATGTGGATGGCGCTGATCATGGCCTTCAACGTGTGGTTCATCATCTGGCCGAAGCAGCAGCAGATCCTCGGTCTGGTCGAAGCCACGGCCGAGCAGAAGGCCAAGGCCGGCCCGATTGCGCTCTACGCCAGCCGCTTCAACACCATGTTCTCGATCGGCATGCTCTATTGCATGGCAGCGCAGAGCCACGGCGGCTTCTGAGCCCCGCTCACCGAACGTCGAAACGGGGCCCCCATGGGCCCCGTTTTTCGTTTTCGGTCTCTCATTGCAGACCCCGCGCACATCTAGCTGCCCTTGGATTATCCCCCACTAGATGTTGCGTCATACGGGCAACAATATTACACTCCGTAATTGGGCATCTGTGCCAAAGGCAGCTGCCTCAAGCGTAGTCGCGTACGCGTAGCGTCCAAAAAAGCTCAAGAGCAAAGAGCGGGGAATTCTCTGATCCCCGACGCTTAACCGGAGGAACAACAAGTGATGGAAGTCTTTGACAAGGCCAAAGCCTGGATCGTCAGGATCACGGAGTTGGGCCTCTTGCTCGTCGCCCTCGGCATCGTGCTGCAGATGCTGTTTGGCACCAATGTCGTCTTCTTCGGCGACATCGTTGGCAATGTGATCAAGCTGGTGTCGGCGCTCGGCAGCAACGGCGTCGTGGGATTGGTGGCGATCGCCATCATCCTCTATCTGTTCAATCGCAAGTAACCCCTCTCAAGAAGAAACCGCGAGGAGACAACGATGGAATGGTTTGATCGTGCAAAGACGATGGTCGTCAAGTTTACCGACATCGGCATCGCCCTTTTGGCGCTGGCCATCATCCTGCAGCTGCTGTTCGGCAACAACACGCAGTTCGTCGGCGACGTCGCCGGCAACATCATGAACTTCGTCAAGGCGTTCGGCGGTCAGGGCCTGGTCGGCCTCATCGCCATCGGCGTCGTACTCTACGTCCTCAATCGCCGGTAAAGAGAAGCGACGCCTCGCTTCGAAGGAGCCTCCCCGGAAACGGGGAGGCTTTCTTCGTTTTGGGCGACGACTTCAGGGCCGGCGCGCCAGCGCCAGACCGACCCCGGCGCCCACCAGCAATCCGCCGGCCAGCCGGTTGCGCAGCCGGGCACGCATGATCAGCAGCGCACGCAGGCGCCCGGCCAGGATGGCCCACAAACTGTCGAGCACGACGGCGACGGCCACGAACGTCACGGCGAGCAGCAGAAGCTGATCCGCCGCGGTCGGGCCGGGCGTGATGAACTGCGGCAGGAAGGCGCCGACGAACAACAGCGTCTTGGGATTGGTCATGCAAACCAGGAAGCCACGGGCGTAGATCAGCCGGGCCGAGCGCGCCTGCGGAGACATGGCCGCGAGATCGACAGCCGGTGCGCGCCACGCCGCGATACCCAGCCCAACGAGGTAGGCGACGCCTGCCCAGCGCAGCCAATCGAAGCTCGCGGCGAGGAAATTCATGAGCGCCGTCGCGCCCAGCACGGTGAGCGTGAGCTGAACCACTACACCGCTCGAGGTGGCGGCCACGGTGAGCAGCCCGAAGCGCGTACCGTGGGCCACGCTGTTGGCCACGATCAACGCCACGTTCGGCCCGGGAATCAGCATCAGGACCGCCGTGGCCGCAATGAACGCCAGGTAGAGGTCGATCGAGATCACCGCCGCATTATAGCGGGATCGTCATAGCGGAATAAGGGCCGCGGCCACCCGTCTGCTTTCGGCGAGCAGGACATTGTAGGTGCGGCAGGCCGAGCCGGTGTCGACCACCTCGAGCGCCAGCCCTGCCGCCTTCAGCGCCAACCGCAGCTCGGACGCGATGAACACCGCCCGCGGGCCGCAGCCCAGCACCAGCAGTTCCGTCGGCGCGGCCGCTTGCTTGAGCGCGGCGAGACTGTCGAGCGAGAGGTCTTCGGCACGGGCGACGTTCCAGACGGTGGTGGCGGTGGGCGTCACCAGCACAGGCGAGCGCCATTCGCGTTGGCCGATCAGGAAGCGGCCGGGACCATAGCTGCGGATGACCTGGGCCTCGGCGGGATCCGGCGTCGGCAGGGTCTTATCGTCGGGCAATTGCCTCGGCGGGATCACGCCTTGGCCTTCGCGACCTCGTCGTCCTTGGCGCGCAGCTGCTCGGGCCGCAATTTCATGTAGACGAGGCCCGCGCAGGCGATCCAGATCGAGGAATAGGTGCCGACGATGACGCCCCACAGCATGGCGATCGAGAAGCTGTAGAGCACCGGTCCGCCGAAGATCACCAGCGCCAGGACGGCCACGAACACCGTGACCGAGGTCATCAGCGTGCGTGACAGCGTCTCGTTGATGCTGAAGTTCAGGAGCTCGACCAGGCTCATCTTCTTGTAGCGGCGCAGGTTTTCGCGCACGCGGTCGAACACCACGACGGTGTCGTTGATCGAGTAGCCGGCGATGGTCAGCACCGCGGCGAGCGCCGTCAGACTGAAGTCGAGCTGGAACAGCACGAAGATGCCGAGGGTCGAGATCACGTCGTGCAGCATGGCGATCAGCGCGCCGACGCCGAACTGCCACTCGAAGCGGATCCACATGTAGAGCGCGATAGCCGCCATGGTGGCCAGCACAGCGATCACGCCGCTATGCATCAGCTCGCCGCCGATCTTGGGCCCGACCGACTCGGTGCCGCGCAGCTCGTATTTGTCGCCGATCGCATCCTCGACCAGCTTGATGGCGACCTGCTGGCACCACTCGGCGCGCTGCTCGGGCGTCATGTCGACCTTGGCGGTGTTGGTGGCGCCGCGCGGCAACTGACGCTCCAGCACGGTAAGGCCGACGCGGCTCACCGCGTCGCGCCAGCCGCCCGCGTCGAGCGATCCAGGTGCCGTGAATTCCACGTCGCCGGTATTGGCCGCACCGGGCTTGGCGCTCCAGCCGTTGCCGGCGCGCTGCTTCATCACGCGGTCGGCGTGGGCCACGCAGGCTGCGTTGCCCTCCTGGCGCTGGACGCGGATCAGGGCGGACCGGCTGTCGCCGAATTCCTGCAGCGTGACCTCGCCGACGCCCAGCGCGCCCGTAGTGGCGCGCAGCTGGTCGAGGTGGATCTCGCCCTGCTTGGCACGCACCTGGATGGCGATGCCACCCTCGAAGTCGATGCCGAAATTGAGGCCGATGACGAATACCCCGACGATCGACAACACGTTGATCAGGGTCGACAGGCCAAGCGCCCAGCGGCGCTTGCCGAGGAAGTCGAACTTGGTGTTCGGCGGGACAAGATGCAGCGGTTTCCACAACATGGCGGCGCCTCAGATCACGAGTTCGGTCGGCCGCCGCAGGCGCACCCAGGTGGCCAGAAGCATGCGGGTGAAGACCGTCGCCGTGAACAGATGGGTCAAGAGGCCGAGCGACAGCGAGGTGGCGAAGCCGCGGATCGGGCCGGAGCCAAAGCCGAACAGCAAGACGCCGGCGATCAGGGCGGTGAGGTTCGAGTCGATGACCGCCGTGAGGGCGCGTTCATAGCCGGTGCCGAGCGCGCTGAAGGGCGAGCGGCCGTTGTTCTTCTCCTCGCGTACGCGCTCATAGATCAACACGTTCGAATCGACCGACATGCCGACGGTCAGCACCAGGCCCGCGATGCCGGGCAAGGTGAGCGACGCGCCGAGCAGCGACATGCCGGCGAAGACCAGCGTCATGTTCACCAGCATGGCGAGGTTGGCGAAGCTGCCAAACAGCGGACCGTAGGTGATGAACATGAAGGCCGCGACCAAGAGCGTGCCCACAATGGCCGCGACGGTGCCGGCATGAATGGCGTCGGCGCCGAGGTCGGCGCCCACCGTGCGCTCCTCGATGATGGTAAGCGTCGCCGGCAGCGCGCCCGAGCGCAGCAGCAGCGCCTGTTCCTGGGTTTGCTGGGTCGTGAACTGGCCGGTGATGATGCCGCTGCCGCCGCAGATCGCGCTCTGCACGACCGGGGCGCTGATGATCTCGCCGTCGAGCTGGATGGCCAGCCGCTTGCCGATGTTGGCGCGGGTGGCGGCGCAGAACGAGCGCCCGCCGGCGGCGTTGAAGGTGAAGCTGATGATCGGCCGGCCGCCCTGCTGCTGCTCGAAGGTCGACTTGGCGTCGTCGAGATCCTCGCCGCCCACGACCACGCGCTTGAACACCGGCAGGCACTGCGGCTGGAAGCGGCGGCAGATCTGCTCCGGCGACAGCCGGGGATTGGCGCTCTGGATTTCCTCGACCGCCTTGGGGTTGCTCGCGCGCAGTTGCTGCATGCCTTCGCGCGTCGGCACCAGGAACGTCGTGGGCGGCAGCACGGCGGGAATATTCTGGCCGGTCAGCGCAACGTCCTCGTTCACGAGATGGAAGGTGAGCTTGGCAGTTTGGTTGATCTTGCGCTTGAGGTCGGTGGTGTCCTTGATGCCCGGTACCTGCAGCAGGATGCGGTCGTCGCCCTGGCGCACGATGGTCGGTTCGATGGTGCCGGTCTCGTCGACGCGGCGGCGCAGGATCTCGATCGACTGCTCGATCACTTCCTTCTTCTTGCGCACGAGATCGACATTGGAATAGGCCAGCCGGATCGTGTCGCCGGCGCCGGAAACGGCGAGCGACGGATCGAGGGTGCGGATCGCCTCCAGCGCCTTGGCGCGCTGTGCTTCGTCGCGCAGGACGACGACCACGGCCGGGCCGTTCTCGATGGTGATATCCTTGAAGGCGACCTGCTGCTTGCGCAGCTCGCCACGCAACGCGTCCGACAGGTTGGTCACGCGCTCGTTGAGCACGCTGCGCAAATCGGCTTCCAGCAGGAAGTGGGCGCCGCCACGCAGGTCGAGGCCGAGATTGATGCGGCTCGTGGCGTACCAGTGCGGCAGCACATCGAGCACGGGCGCGGGCAGCAGGTTGGGCAGCGCGAACAGCGCGGCAAGTGCGGTCACGACGATGACGGCGATGGTCTGCCAGCGCGGAAGGTTGAGCATTCCGACCTACTTTTATATATATATATCCCGCGACGTGCCCTATTTCTTGCCGAACAGGCTGCCCAGCAGGCTCTTCCTCTCCGATGCGGGCGCCGGCGGCGGCAGCATCGGCTTGTCGTCCTCCTCGGAATCCTTGGCGCCACGCACCGATTCGCCGCGGGTCAGGATGTCGGTGATGGTCGCCTTGATCACGCGCACCCGCACGCCCTCGGCCAGCTCGACCTGCAATTCGTTGTCGGAGATCACCTTGGTGACCAGCCCGATGAAGCCGCCGCCGGTGACGACCCGGTCGCCGCGCTTGACGCCGGACAGCATCTCCTTCTGCGCCTTCATCTTGGACTGCTGGGGGCGGATCAACAGGAAGTAAAAGACGATGAAAATGAGCACCAGCGGGAAGAGCTGGACGAGGAAACTACTGCTGTCGCCGCCCGCCGCCTGCGCCCAAGCCTGGGAAATAAACATCGTCTGCTCCGATCTTCCTCGGCCTTATGGCCGCCAGGCGGCCATACGCGCCCTGTCGAAAAAGCGCGCGGACTATAGCGGCCCGTGCCCGCTTTGCAACGCAAGTGCGGGGCGATATGGTCGCCCCCTTCGCACCCCCAGGCAACGATGGATCAAGACCTTAAAGCCACGCTTTCACGCATCGCCGCAGCACTCGACCGGCTGGCCCCGCCCGCCACGCCGAGCGCCGACATTGCGGCGGCCGAGGCCTATGTCTGGCATGCCGCCGGCCACCGGCTGGAGATGGTGCCCAAGGTCAACCGGGTCAATTTAGAGCTTTTGATGGGCATCGACCGTCAGAAGGAGACTCTGCTCGAGAATACGCGGCGCTTCGCCAAGGGACTGCCGGCCAACAACGCGCTGCTATGGGGCTCGCGCGGCTCGGGCAAGAGCTCGATCGTGAAGGCCGTCCACGCCCACGTGAACCGTGAGATGGGCGGACCGCCCGGCCCACTGGCGCTGATCGAGATTCATCGCGAGGACATCCCGTCGCTGCCCGCTCTGCTCACCCGCATTCGCGAGACCAAGCGGCGCTTCGTTGTGTTCTGCGACGATCTTTCGTTCGACGGCCAGGACGCCGCCTACAAGTCGCTCAAGGCGGTGCTCGAGGGCGGCATCGAGGGTCGGCCGGACAACGTTGTGTTCTACGCCACCTCCAATCGGCGCCATCTGATGCCGCGTGACATGATCGAGAACGAGCGCTCGACGGCGATCAGTCCGTCTGAGGCGGTCGAGGAGAAGGTCTCGCTGTCGGATCGCTTCGGCCTGTGGCTGGGCTTCCACAACGCCGACCAGGACACCTTCTTCGCCATGATCGAGGCCTACGCCACCCACTACAAGCTCGGCGTGCCGGTCGAGAGTTTGCGCAAGCAGGCGGTCGAATGGTCGGTGACGCGCGGCGGCCGCTCGGGTCGCGTCGCCTGGCAGTTCATCCAGGAAGTGGCGGGCCAACTCGGCAAGAAGCTGGACTAGCGATGGACCGGCGATGAGCGATCCCGAAGACGTGCTGTTTTCGCCGGCGGTCAAGGCGGAGCAGACGCGCCTGGGATCGCGTGCCGCCTTCGAGGGCCGCCAGTGGAACACCGAGATCACCGACGATCTCCGCCAGTTCCTGGCAGCGGTCGACACCTTCTTTATGGCGACGGCCAGTGCCGACGGCCGGCCCTACGTCCAGCATCGCGGCGGGCCGCCGGGCTTCCTGAAGCCGATCGACAGCCACACGCTGGCTTTCGCCGATTTCGCCGGCAACCGGCAATACATCACGCTCGGCCATCTCAAGGAGAACGACCGCGCCCATATCTTCATTCCCCACTTTGCGACGCAGCAGCGACTGAAGCTGTGGGGCCGCGCGCGCGTGGTCGAAAGCGATGCGGAGCTGATGGAGCGGCTGGTCGACCCTGCCGATGAGGCAAAGCCGCAACGCGCGATCGTCTTCACGCTGGAAGCCTGGGACATCAACTGCCGCCAGCACATCGTGCCGCGCTACAGCGAGGCCGAGATCGCGCCCGCCGTCGACAAGCTCGCCCAGCGCATCAAGGACCTGGAGGAAGAAGTGGCGCGGCTGAAAGGTGGCACCTAGCCCGCCGTCCGCGCAAAGCGCTCGGCGCGATAGGCACCGACGCTGACCGGCGGATACTTGGACTCCTGGCCGCTGGCGAGACATGGGGGCAGGCATTCGACGACGGCGTCGTAGTTCGCCTGGAAGAAAAATGGGATCGAGAGTCGCCGCTCGCGCCAGCCCGAAGGTGGATTGGCGACGCGGTGCGGCGTCGACACCCAGAGGTCGTTGGTCCAGCGCATCAGTATATCGCCGACATTGACGATATAGGCGTCGCCTGACGCCTGTGGCGTGATCCACGAGCCGTCGCGAGCGCGCACCTCCAACCCGCCGGTGTCAGAATTGGCGTGCACGAAGGTCAGCATGTTGAGATCGGTGTGAATGCCGGCGCGCAACTGGCCCTCGGCCGGCACCTTCTCGTAAGGCGGATAGCAGATCAGCCGCAGCATGCTGATGTGGCGGTCGGTGATGGCGGCGAAGTAGTCGGCCGGCAGTCCCAGCGCCAGGGCGCTGATGCCCAGCACGCGCCGCGCCAGCGCGGTCACCGCATGCCAGTAAGCGCGCATCGCCGGCTGCAGTGCGGCGGGTGCAGCTGGCCATAGATTGGGGGCAAAGGCCGGATAGGCGGCAGGCGCGGTGTAATAGGGCTCATCGGGAAGATCGAATGGGCCGATCGAGAAGATTTCCTTGTAGTCAGGCGGCGTCTCCCGGCCGCCCAGGCGAGCCAGCGTCTCCTCGCCTCGGCCGATATAGCCGCGGTTCTGGTCGGGCCGCGGCCGCGCCACCTGGCGCTTCGCCGCCGGCTGCAAATCGAAGAAGCCGTTGGCCGCGCGATACAAGCCCTCGATCACAAAGCGTGGCACACCGTGATTGCTGAGGGCGACAAAGCCGATATCGCGGAAGGCCGCTCCCAGCGGTAGGGCGAGCGCGCTATCGGCCTGCGACAGGTCGAGGATGGGGATCGTCACGGTCTGCATCCTAGCAAACCCGATGCCGAGCCCGTACAGTTGGCACAACGATTGCACCGTTCCCGCTAGGGAAATTGCCCAAGTCGAAGGGAGAAGGCCGCCATGCCGAACGATCGAACCAATCTATCGCGTCGTCGCGTTCTGGCCGGCACGGGGGCCGGTACCGCGGCAGCAATCCTGGGCTTTCCAGCGATCGTGCGCGCCCAGGCCAAGGAGATCGTGATCGGCGGCGCCGCCAACTTTGCGCCGTGGATGAACGGCACCGTCGCCGCCGCGTTCGAGCAGAAATACAAGACCAAGATCATCTACGAGGGCACGAAGTCGCTGGTGAACCTCGAGAAGATGCAGAAGAACAAGGACAAGCCCTATCTATCCATCGTGATGATGGACGACCCCGTAATGATCCTCGCGGTCAAGGAAGGGCTGCTCGAGAAGCTGACGCCGGCCACCGTTCCCAACCTCGCCAAGGTTCGCCCGGCGGCGGTTCACATGGACGGCATGTGGGCCAACTACCTGCAGCCCTGGCAGGGCATCGCCTACAACACCAAGGCCCTGCCGGGCGGCGTGCCGACCTGGGCCGAGACCTACGATCCGAAGTTCAAGGGAAGGCTGATCATCCCGTCGCTGCAGAACACGGAAGGGCTGGCGAACCTTGTCGTGGCGGCTCACCTGGAAACCGGCAAGCCCATGGAACAGGCCCAGTTCGAGATCGATGCCGCCTTCAAGAAGATCAAGACGCTGAAGCCCAACCTGCTCACCGTCTACACACAGATTCCCCAAGCCTTCAATTTGCTCGAAACCGGAGAAGGCTGGGCAATGGCGAGCCTCTTTTCCTCCGTCGTGATTCCAAAGGAGAAGGAAGGCGCGGTCAAGATGAGCGTACCCAAGGAAGGCATCTTCGTCGGTCCCGCGGGTGTCTGTCTCGTCAAGGGCGGTCCCAACAAGGAGATGGCGCTGGCGCTGATCGACATGCTGTTGAGCGCGGAGATGCAGGACAAGCTGCAGGCCGAGACCTTCGCCTTCCCGTCGAATACAGCCGCCAAGCCACCGTCCGGCATCGGCGCCGACGTGAAGGTGCACAACCTCGACTGGGGCTTCGTCGCCAAGGAGCGCGACGGCTGGGTCAAACGCTGGGATCGTGAGATGGCGATCTAGGGACGTTGTGACGATCCCGGCGTTTCTCGACGTCGCCCAAGCGGAGAAGTCGTTCGGTGCCGCCACCGTGCTGGGAGGCGTCGACCTCGGCGTCGCGGCGGGCGAGTTCGTGTCGCTTCTCGGGCCGTCGGGCTGCGGCAAGACCACCTTGCTGCGCATCGTTGCCGGGCTGCTGTCGGCGGATCGTGGCACCGTGAGGCTCGATGGCCAGGACATCACTGCGCTGCCGCCGCATAAGCGCGATGTCGGCGTGGTGTTCCAGAACTATGCGTTGTTTCCCCATCTCACCGTCGCCGAGAACGTCGCCTTTGGCCTGAGAGCGCGCCGGCACGGCGCGGCCGAGACGCGCGAGGCGGTAGCCCGCTTCCTCGACCTGGTGCATCTCGCCGATTTCGCTGACCGCTCGGTGCGGGCGCTGTCCGGTGGCCAGCAGCAGCGCGTTGCGGTCGCACGGGCGCTCGCGGTCCAGCCCAAGCTCCTGCTGCTCGACGAACCGTTCTCCGCCCTCGACCGCAAGCTGCGCGAAACCATGCAGATCGAACTGCGCCGCCTGCTGCGCGAGCTCGGCACCACGTCGGTCTTCGTCACGCACGACCAGGACGAGGCGCTGACCATGTCCGATCGCGTCGCCGTCATGAACCGCGGTGCCATCGAGCAGTTCGACACACCCGAGGCCATCTATCAGCGTCCCGCCACGGCGTTTGCCCTTGAATTCGTCGGCCTGTCCACGCGGCTTGGCGGCACCGTAGTGGGCACCGAAAATGGCCTCGTGACCATCGAGACTGCCTTCGGCCGGCTCCAGGCGCCCGGCAGCTTCGCCGTCGGCGCGCCTGTCCTTCTGGCGGTGCGTCCCGAACGCATCAGGGTCGATGCGTCGGGGACCTATGCCCTCAAGGCGCGCCTGCGCGACGCGGTGTTCCAGGGCTCGAAGGTCCAGCTCCACTTCGAGGCGCGCGAGGGCGATCATCTCATGGTCGAAAGCAGCGACCTGCCGCAGGGCGTGCCGAAGCCGGGCGCCGAGATGAAGCTTGGCTGGGCGGTCGCCGACACCCTGATCTACGCGGCGCCATGACGACGGTGCGCGCCGCCCCCTCGCCGTGGCGTGAACCTGTCGTCCTGCTGGCGGCGCCGGCGGTCCTGTATCTCGTGGTCTTCTATGCCCTGCCGCTGCTGTGGCTGCTGGCCAAGAGCTTCATTGGACCCGCCGGCCTCACGCTCGGACCCTACATCGATTTCTTCGCCGATCCCTTCGACTGGCGCGTTATTGCCAACACGCTCGGCATCGCCGTGCAGGTCACGCTGGTCTGCCTTGCCATCGGCTATCCCGCCTCCTTCGCGCTGGCCCGTGCCGGCGCTGTCCTGCAGATCGCCATGCTGGTGTCGATCATCCTGCCGCTTTCCATCGGTGTCGTGGTCAAGGCCTTCGCCTGGCAGATCGTGCTGCGGCGTGACGGCGTCATCTCGCAGATCCTGGTTGCGATCGGCGTCTGGGATGAACCGCAACGCTTGCTGTTCACCGAGGCCGGCTTGGTGCTGGGCGCCGCCAACATCTTCCTGCCCTTCATGATCCTGCCTATCTATTCTCTGGTGAAACTGATCGATCCGCGGCTGGCCGAAGCCGGTGCGACGCTCGGCGCCGCGCCGCTCTACCGTTTCTTGCGCATCGTGCTGCCCCTCACCCTTCCCGGCGTCGTCTCCGGCGTGGCATTCGTGTTCTCCATGAGTGTGTCGATGTACGTCATTCCCTCGCTCTTGATCGGCGACCGCTTCCAGACGTTATCGACGCTCACCGGCCGGTCGTTCCTGTTCATGCGCAACGAGCAGCTCGGCTCGACGACCGCGGTGATCCTGCTCGTCCTCGCCGTCAGCGTGGTGATCGGCTCGGGCTGGCTGGCGCGCCGACTGGGAGGTCGGGCATGACGCCGACCGAACGCCTCGCCCGCCTCGTCATGTGGATGGCCGCGCTGTTCACAGTAGTCTTCCTGATGACGCCGCTCGTCGTCGCGGTCGCCGCCTCCTTCGGCTCCTCGGCCGTCTTCACGCTGCCGCCGCCCGACTGGTCACTGCGTTGGTACCAGCGGCTCGCCGTCGTTCGCGGGCTCCTGCCTGCGCTGCTGACGTCGCTCGAGGTCGCGGCGTTCTCGACCGCGATGGCGCTGGCGATCGGCACGCTCTGCGCTATCGCGTTGGTGCGCGGGCGCTTTCCGGGTCGCGAGTCGATTGCGACCTTCCTGGTCTCGCCTCTGATGCTGCCGGGCCTCGTGGTCGGCATCGCAATGTTGCAAGGCTTCAAGGCGATGGGCCTGCGCGAGGCCTATTCCAGCCTGTTGATCGCCCATGTGGTGATCACGCTGCCGTATGTGGTGCGCACGGTGCTGGGATCGCTCACGCTGTTCGACTTCTCGCTGCTCGATGCCGCACGCACGCTCGGCTGCAACTACCCGACGGCCCTGCTGCGCGTCCTGGTGCCGGCGCTCGGGCCGGCCTTCCTGACCTCGAGCATGTTCGCGTTCCTCGCCTCGATGGATAACTACCCGATCTCGATCTTTTTCACCGATGCGTGGACCAAGACGCTGCCGATCCAGATGCTGCAGTACGTCGAAGAGAATCCCGACCCGACCATCGCCGCCATTTCGACCGGGCTCGTCCTGCTCGCCATCCTGACCCTGGTGATCGGCGACCGGTTGGTGGGTCTGCGCAAGCTCGCGGACTTCTAGCCATGTACGAGCAACCGAAACCTTGCGACCTGCTGGTGACCAGCGATCTCGTGCTGACGCTCGATGCCAGCGACCGGACCTTCCGCGACGGCGCGATCACCGTTTCGGATCGCACCATCGTCGATATCGGCCGGGCCGACGAGCTGCGGGCGCGCTGGACTCCGGCGGCGACGATCGAGGGCAAGGGCCGCATCGCCATGCCGGGCCTCGTCAACGTACATAATCACACGCCGCTCATGATCACCCGCGGCATGATCGAGGATATCGGCTTCGCACCGATGTACACGCCGGGCATCCCGCAGGGCCATTGGCTGACGGAAGAGGACGCCTATGCGCTCTCCAGTCTCGGCATGTACGAGCTGTTGCGGGCCGGCTGCACGACGGTGGTCGATTTTTATCGCTATCCCAGTGCGTGCGCTCAAGCGGCGGCCGAGTTGGGCGTGCGCGCCGTTATGGCCGGGCGCGTGCACGACGCCGAGCCGGGCGCGCTGGCGACCGGGCGCTACGACTACAGCCGGGCCATCGGCGAGGCGAGCCTCAGGGAGAACGCCGAGCTGATCGAGCGCTGGAACGGCCACGACAATGGCCGTATCCGCTGCGATTGGGCGCCGCACGCACCCGACACCTGCTCCGACGATCTGCTGCGCGAGGTCAAGAAGCTGGCCGACGCGCATGGCGGCAATGTCCACACCCATCTGTCGCAACTGCCGCTCGAGGTCGAGACGGTGAAGGCGCGGACCGGGCTCACCCCGCCGCAGCTCCTGGACAAGCTCGGGTTGCTGAACGACCGGCTGATCGCCGCGCACTGTATCCACATGGAGCGGGCCGACATCGAGCTTTGCGGCAAGGCAAAGATCACCGTGGCGCATGCGCCGATCGGCAACGCTCGGGGCGGCCGCATCGCGCCCATCATGGAGTTGCGCGAGGCCGGGGCGCGCATCGCACTCTGCACCGACACGGCATCCGGCGACCTGATCGAGGCCATGCGCTGGGCGATCTCCATGCAGCGCATCAATCGCCAGGGCAACGTGCTCGACGCCCGCACCGTCCTCGATTGGGGTACCCGCCAGGGCGCCGAGGCAATCGGCCTCGGCGACACGGTCGGCTCGCTGGAAATTGGCAAGCGTGCCGACATCGTGCTGCTCGACAGCCGGTCGCCCACGCTAGCGCCGCTGGTCGACGGCTACGGCGTGCTGGTGCACAGCGCGTCGGGGCACGATGTCGACACCGTGATCGTCGACGGCCGCTTAGTGTTGTCAGGCGGGCGCCTTACCCTCGCCGACGGCGACGCCATCGTGGCCCAGGCACAAAAAGTAGCTAACACGCTGTGGGCGCGGGCAGGCCGCCAGCCGATCGGCTAGACTTCGGCCATGAAACTTCTGGTCGCCAATCCCAACACCTCTACCGGTGTCACCGACCGCCTCGTTGCCGCGGGCAAATTGGTGGCAAGTCCCGGCACCGAGCTGCTGCCCATGACCGCGCCACGCGGCGTGCCCTATATCGCCACCCGCGCCGAGGCGGCGATCGGCAGCGCCGTCATGCTGGAGATGCTGGCGGAGAAGCGTGGCACCGTCGATGCTGCCATCGTTGCAGCCTTCGGCGATCCGGGGCTGGGCGGCGCACGCGAATTGTTCGACTTCCCCGTGGTCGGCATGGCGGAGGCGGCGATGCTGGTTGCCTGCACGCTCGGCCGCCGGTTCGCCATCGTGAGTTTCGCCAAGGCGCTGGAGCCATGGTTCGCTGAGATTGTCGACTGGCACGGGCTCGCCGGCCGTTGCGCGGCCATCCGCACCCTCGACGAGGCCTTCCGCTCGATCGACGACGTGGCCGACGAAAAAGAGCAGCTGCTGGTCGACCTCGCAGTCGGCACAGTTAAGAACGACGGCGCCGATGTGGTGATTCTGGCCGGCGCGCCGCTCGCCGGCATGGCCGACAGGGTGAAGGGCCGCATTCCCGTGCCCGTGGTCGACGGTATCCAAGCCGCGGTCGTCATGGCCGAAGGGCTGGTGCGGCTGAAGCCACGCAAGGCGACCGCCGGCACCTTCAAGCGACCCGCCGCGAAAGACTCCAAGGGCCTCAGCCAAGCGCTTGCCGATGTGATCGGGCACCGTGGCACGTGACCTGAAAGGCTACGGCCGAACGCCTCCCGACCCGCAGTGGCCAGGCGACGCGCGCGTTGCCGTATCGTTCGTCATCAATTTCGAGGAAGGCGCGGAGATGTCGCTGTCCTCGGGCGACGCCTTCAACGAGAAGGTCTATGAGGTGACCGACGAGGTCGTGGGCGTGCCCGACCGCTGCATGGAATCGCACTTCGAGTACGGCACCAAGGCGGCATGGTGGCGGATCGCCGACACGCTACAGCGACTGGGCGTGCCGGCCACGGTCAGCAGCTGCGGAATGGCGGCACAACTCTCGCCCTGGCTGATAAAGGATGCGGCGGCGCGCGGTCACGAGATCGCCTGCCACGGCTGGCGTTGGGAAAAACATGCCCGCATGGAAGAGGCGGCCGAACGCAAGGCCATCGCCGACACCGTGCACGCGCTCGCCGAGATCGCCGGCACGCGTCCCGTCGGCTGGCACACCCGTTCGACGCCCTCACCCAACACGCGCCGGCTTCTCGTCGAGGAGGGCGGCTTCCTCTACGACAGCGATGACTATTCCGACGATCTGCCGTTCTTCGTCGAAGTCCAAGGCAAGCGCCACCTCGTGCTGCCCTACAGCTTCGACACCAACGACATGCACTATCACCAGGGCTTCCATCGCTTCGTGACGGCGCGCGACTTCGCCGAGTACACGAACGACGCCTTCGACACGCTATGGGCAGAGGGCGAGCGGCAACCGAAGATGATGTCGATCGGCCTGCATCTGCGCATGATCGGCCGACCCGGCCGCATCGCCGCCCTCGACCACATCGTCGGCCATATGAAACAAAAAGGCGGCGCCTGGTTCGCCACGCGCCGGCAGATCGCCGAGCACTGGCGCTCGAAGTTCTAGGCCTTCTTCGGTCGCACGATCTTGACGGTGCAGGTGGCGTGGACGATCAGCCGGCCGCGCTCGTCCTTGATGTCGCCGTCGAGGAAGCCGACCGAGCCGCCCCAGCGCAGCATGCGGCCCTCGGCGATCACATCCCCGGGGCCGACCGCTTCGAGGTAGCTGATCTTGAGCTCGAGCGTCGGCACGGCGCAGGCGAACCGGCCTTTGACGAGGGCCGCGTGGGCCATGGCGATGTCGACCATGCCGGTGAGGAAGCCGCCCTGGCAGATCGTGCCCTTGGAATGGCAGAAGGCGGGCACGATCCTGAAGCGGCAGCGGCAGACGCCGCGCTCCGAATCGACCGACAGGAAGTCGCCGTTCAGCAGGTTCGTCGGCTCGACCCTGTTGTCCTGGATGTAGCGCAGCATGTCGGCGTCGCTCATCGAGGTTGCGTCGACGCCGGCGAAATCGGGATGGGCGGAATTCATGCCGGCCGGACTATAGCGAGCGAGCGCCGCTGCGCACCTTCTCCAGGAGCGCAATCAGCGTCCGCGTTTCGGTCGACGAAAGGCCGGAGGCGATGCGCTTCTCATGCGTGCGCACCAGCCGCGCAAATCGCGTCAGCGCCTTCTCACCCGACGGCGTCAGGCCGAGCGCATGCGTGCGCCCGTCGGTCGGCGAGGCGCGGCGCACCAGAAGCCCGCGCGCCTGCAGGCGGTCGAGGATAGGAACGAGGGTCGAGCGATCGATGCCCAGGGCCCGGGCCAGTGCCATTTGGCTGAGGCCCGCGTTGCGCTCGACCAGCACCAGCAGACCGAACTCGCCCGGCGTTAGCGCCTGTCCAGCCTTGGCAAAGGTGGCGGCGAAATCGGCGAACACCGCCGACTGGGTGCGCCGTAGCACGTACCCCAGCAGCGACGGCAACACGCCACGGTCGAGCGGCTTGACCAGGGAAGCGACGGGTGGACGGGGCATGGGCCAAGTGGTAAACCGCGATTGTTTGGGGAGCAAACAAATTCTGGTCCGCATCCCTTCATGAACTTCAAAGTCCATATCGTCCCCGCCCAGCGCACCATCGACGTGCCGACCGGCGGCACCATCCTGGAGGCAGCCCTCGCGGCCGGCGTCGGCTACCCGTTCGGCTGCCAGTCGGGCAACTGCGGCGCCTGCAAGTCGCACCTCATCAAGGGTGAAGTGGCGATGGAGGGCTATTCCGAGTTCGCTCTCTCGGACGAGGAGAAGGCCCGCGGCCTGATTCTGGCCTGCCGCGCCGTGCCCTGGGAGGATTCTGAAGTCGCCTGGCTGGAGGAAGACGACCTGATCGTCCATCCCCGCCGCCTACTCGCCTGCAAGGTGACGGCGCTTGACGACGCCACGCACGATATCAAGCGCGTGCGGCTGGCGATCGAGAGCGGCGGGCCGTTCGACTTCTCCGCCGGCCAGTTCGCCTCCATGACCTTCGAGGGCTGTCCACCGCGCGACTATTCCATGGCCAACGTGCCGGGCGATCCGGTGCTCGAGTTCCATGTCCGTCGCACCATGGGTGGCGCCACCAGCGCCCACGTCGCCGAGAAGCTCAAGGTCGGCGACAGCGTTCGCGTCGAGGGGCCGTTCGGCACCTCCTATCTGCGCGAGAGCCATCGCGGGCCGATCATCGCTGTGGCCGGCGGTTCGGGCATGGCACCGATCAAATCGATCGTCGAACGGACGCTCGCCAAGCAACTGCCGCAGCACATCTACTTCTATTTCGGCGTCCGCACCGAACGCGACCTCTACCTCCACGATCATTTCGCGGCGCTGGCCGAAAAGCACGACAACCTGCACTTCATGCCGGTGCTGAGCGAAGGCGATGGCCTGAACAGGCGTTGCGGCCCCGTCCACGAGGCGGTCGCAGCCGACTTCGACGAGTTCGACGGCTGCAAGGCCTACCTCGCCGGTCCGCCGGTCATGGTCGAGGCGGCCACCAGACTGTTCGAGCAGCGCGGCATGCGGCGCATCGATATCCATGCCGACGCGTTCTACACTGCGGCGGAAATGACCAGCGCCGGCAAAAAGACGGGAGCAGACCTATGACAGGCACCTTGGAAGGACGCGCCGCCATCGTCACCGGCGCCGGCCGCGGCATCGGCCGCGCCATCGCCGAAGCGCTGGTAGCCGAAGGCGCCAGCGTGATCGTGGCCGACAACGGCTCCTCGATCGCGGGCGACGGCGGCGATCCCGAGGTGGCGCGCGAGACGGCCAAGGTACTGGGCAAGAAGGCGATCGCCTTTTCGGAAAGCGTCGCGTCGCCCGGCGTGGCCAAGCAGCTCGTCGATCTGGCGATCAAGAACTTCGGCGGCATCGACATCGTGGTGAACAATGCCGCCATCCTACGCGATGCTTTTGTGTTCCGCATGGACCCGCGCGACTGGGATGCGGTGATCCGCACCAACCTGTCGGCTGCCTTCTATCTCATAAATGCCGCCTCGGGCGTGATGCGCGAGCAGGGCAAGTCGGGCCGCGGCGGCAAGGACGGCTACGACTGGGGCCGCATCGTCAATATTGTCTCCTCGGCCGGCCTCTATGGCAATCTCGGCCAGGCTGCCTACGCCAGCGCCAAGGCCGGCCTGTTTGGCCTCACCCGCGTCGCAGCCATGGATTTGCAGCGCGCGAACATCACCGTGAACGCCGTGGCGCCCTTTGCGAAGACGCGTGTGACCGACATCATCCAGCCGACCAACGATGCGCAAAAGACCTACAAGGAACGGGCGCTCAAGATCGGCGCGCATCATGTCGCCAACCTGGTGACGGCGCTGGCCTCGCCCGCCGCCAAAGGGGTCACCGGCCAGCTGTTCGGCGTACGCGGCCGCGAGGTCTTCCTGTTTGGCCAACCCCGCCCTGTAGCAAAACTCGAGGTCGCGACTCCCGGGACGCTGGCTGAGGACCTCACCGCCAAGCTCGGCGGAAAATTCACCGACATGACCACCGATCTCGAAGCCTTCAATACCGAACCGCTCGTCTAACGGAGAGACGCCATGACCGACATCGTCATCAAGACAGTCGATGAGCTGAAGGGCGCGCCCGAAGAATATCGCGAGGCCGTCTCCAAGCTGGTGATCAGCCACGCGATCAACGAGCTCTACGGCGCGCAGGTGTTCGACGAGCCGGCCATCGCCTATGCGCCGACGCCCTACGCCAAGTGGCTGACCTGCCGCGTGGCGATGGAGGAATACGGCCATCACGTGCGCTTCAAGGGTTTGGGCATCCAGATGGGTATTGCCGAGGAGCGCATGATGCCGGGGCCGGGCAAGAAGCCGCTGTCGATCTTCGAATTCCCGCTTAAGACCTGGGAGGAATTTGTCGCCATCAAGCTTTTGGCCGATTTAGCCGAAATCCTGCAGGTCGAAGACCTTCTACATTGCACCTTCCACCCGTTGCGCAATCTCGCGCGCGCGACCATGCCGGAGGAGCGCTTCCACGCCCAGTTCGGCGAGGATTTCTCGGCCGAGCTGGTCAAGACGCCCGACGGCAAGGCGCGGCTGCAGGCGGCGGTGAACGAGTACTGGCCCTACCTGCCGTCGTTCTTCGGCGGCTCGAAGTCGAGGAACAACGAAATCTTCCGCAAATGGAAGATCAAGCAGCGCACCAACGACGAGATGCGCCAGGACTTCGTCACGCGCGCGACCGAAGTCGCCGCCAAATACGGCCTCACCCTGCCGGAGATCCGGCAGGCGGCGTGATCTTCCTCGGTCCGTTGCGGGCGGAGATACGCGCCGCCTCGTGGTTCGCAGCGCTGGGCGAACCGCTGACGGAAGGCGATATCGCCGATGCGCGGGCTTACGGCGATAGGCTCGATGTCGATCACGTCAAGTCGTGGCCCGAAGCCGAGGCCTTCCTGAAATCGCCGGACGCCTCGCTCGAATTGTGGGACCGGGACGAGGCGCTACGCAGGAAGCTGTTGGCCGAGGGCGAGGCGCGGTATCCCGAGCGGGCGCTGTGGACGTCGCTCAGCGAACTCGCCACCGAGGCGGGCGATCTGGTGCACGGCAAGGCAGCAACCGCCGCGGCACGGATGGGCGGCGCGGCGGCAGCATCGATCCATGTCGCGGCGGGTGCCGCTTCGCAGGCCGTCTACCAGCTTGCCGTGGCGCGGCTGGCGGAAAACGACACTTCGCCCTTCGAAAGCAAGTTTCGTCTGTTCGCCGCGGGCCGCTGGCCGCTCGGCGTCGTGGGCACTAGTCTGGTCCTCTTCTGAGAGGACGACATGCAGCGGATTGTCGGCAGACTGAAAAGGCCGTTCGGTAATCTCTACTACGAAGTCTCCGGCAGCGGGCCGGCGCTGATCTTTGCCCATGGCCTTGGCGGCAATCACTTGAGCTGGTGGCAGCAGGTCGCGCACTTCGCGCCGCACTATACCTGTATCACCTTCGCCCATCGCGGCTTCGCCCCGTCGGATGCCATCGCCGGCGGCCCCGATCCCGCCGACTATGCCGACGATCTCGCCGCCCTGATCGATCACCTGAAACTGCCGGACGTGCGGCTGGTCGGCCAGTCGATGGGCGGCTGGACGATGCTGGAATACGCGCTCAGCCATCTCACGCGCGTGAAGGCGCTGGTGCTGAGCTCGACCTCGGGCACGATCGATCGCCGCAGCAGCGACCCCTCGGGCGGCGAGAAATACGACGCCTGGGCCAAAGACGCCGAAGTCAAGATCAAGGACGGGCTCGCCAAGGGTATCCACCCGGCGGTGGGCGCCGGCGGCGCGGCGCGTTTCCCCGCCCTGCATCTCCTCTATCGCAGCATCGACGAGCTGGCGGGCACACTCGACAAGGAAAAGGTGCGCGCCGGACTGCGCCGCACCGCCACGCGCAAGCTCGCCGATCTCAAGGACTTCCGCGTGCCGACGCTGCTGATCGCCGGCGCCGAGGACGTGGTTTTCCCGCCCTTCCTGGCCGCCGCCATCGCCGCAACCCTGCCATCGGGCGCGGCGCATACCATTGCCGATTCCGGCCACTCGCCCTATTTCGAGCAGGCCGCTACCTTCAACGCGCTGGTCGACGCTTTCCTCGCGCGTCACCGCTAGGAGGCAACCGTGTCCAGGGAGAATCCGCGAATCGCCATTCTCGGCTTTGCCATCGAGTGCAACCGCTTCTCGCCCGTCAGCACGGCGGAGGATTTCCAGCAAGACGTCGACATCCGAGGCAACCGCATCGTGGCCGAGGCGCGCTCGGCGGCATCGATTACCCTGCCCGACGTGCCGGGCTTCTTCGCCGAAATGGACGGGAGCGGCGCATGGACACCGGTGCCACTGCGCGTTTCGCTGGCCCAGCCCGGCGGCCCCGTCGAAGCCAACTTCTTCAAGGAATTCCTGGCCGAGATCGGCGCCGGCCTCAGGTCGGTCTTGCCGATCGACGGCGTATTCGTGTCGTGCCACGGCGCCGCGCTGGCCGAGGGCACCGACGATCCCGACGGCGACCTGTTCGAGCTGATCCGCGGCATCGTCGGCCCCGACGTGCCGGTGGTGTCGGTGTTCGACCTGCATGCCAACGTGTCGCGCCGCATGACCGACAATGTTTCGGTGTTCGTGGGCTATCTCGAGAACCCGCACAACGACATCCGCGAGCGCGGCGTCGAGGCCGCCAAGCACATGCGCGAATGCCTCGCCGGCGCCCGGACCGCGGTAACCATGATGAAAGTGCCGCTCGTGCCGCCGGCAATCACGCTTTTGACCGCGCGCGGGCCCTATGCCGACCTGATCAAGTACGGCCAGACAAAGGTCGGCGGCGATATCATGAACGTCTCGGTGATGGCAGGCTTCGCCTACTCCGACTCGCCGAAGAACGGGCTCACCGCCGTGGTCACCGCGCGCAACGGCAAGCGCGAGGCGGCCGCAGCACTTTCCCTCGACATCGCCAAGCGCGCCTGGGGCATGAAGGAGCGCTTCAAGAAGGCGATGACGTCGCTCGGCGACGCCGTCCAGCTGGCCGCCTCGGTCGGCCGCGACCGGCGGCGCAAGCCGATCATCCTGGCCGACGTCGCCGACAATCCCGGCGGGGGCGCCCGTGGCAACACCACCTATCTGTTGCGGGCACTGAAAAGCGCCGGCGTCCAGCACGTCCTCTTCGGCGTCTTCAACGACGCCGCACTGGCAGGCCAAGCGCACCAGCTCGGCGAAGGCGCCATTTTCACCGCCTCGTTCAACACCCAGGAACACCACGAATTCTCCCTGCCCTACGACTGCGAGGCCAAGGTCCTCAAGCTTTCCGACGGACGCTACGTCGGCCGCCGCGGTGTGCTGAGGGACGTTTCCGCCGACATGGGGCCGTCGGCCCTGCTCGACCTCGGCGGTATCCAGATCGTGGTGATCAGCCATCGCTGCCAGTGTATGGACCCACGTCAGTTCGAGATGTTCGGCCTCGACATCGCCGCCGCTCGCGTCGTCGTGGTCAAGAGCCGCGGCCATTTCCGCGGCGGCTTCGACGAGTTCTTCAAGCCCGAGCAGATCTACGAGGTCGACTGCCCGGGCTTGACGTCGCCGGTGCTGGCGAACTTCACGTGGACGAAGCTGCCGCGCCCGGTCTATCCGCTCGACGAAGAAACTACCTGGACGCCGCCAGCAGTGTGAACCACCTTAGCTACCTAATGGCGACTGCCAAGCTGCGTCGCTCACGCCTCAGCGCACTGTCATTGGGAGTTGTCTGACAACTGCCCAGATGCCACTCTGCCAATAGAAAAGGGCCACGGCCGTATACGGCCGGCGAACTCGAAGGGAGGAAACAATGTCCAAGGCATTCCTGCGCCGCTCGGCGCTCTCGGCATCCGCGCTCGCGCTTGCCCTGTCGCTCGCCGCGAGCAGCGCCCAGGCGCAGGCCAAGCACTACAAGCTGGCCTACGACCAGCCGGTCAGCACGGGCTACGGCGTTGCCGGCACCATCTTCGCCGACAAGCTCAAGGAACTCAGCAAAGGCGCGATGCTGATCGACCAGTATCCCGGCGCCCAGCTCGGCCAGGAGCCGCAGGTCCTGCAGCTCGTGAAGACGGGCGACATCGACTTCTGCTTCAGCGCATCGGCCAACGCCGCCACGCTTTCACCCCAGGCCGGTGTGATGTCGCTGCACTTCCTGTTCCGCAACGAAGACCACCTCACGAAGTCGGTGGCCGATCCCGCAGTTGTCAAGGCGGTGCGCGACATGATCGACGAGACCGTCCAGGGCAGCCACGTGCTGGCGCTGCTGACGCTCGGCTTCCGCAACATCTATTCGAAGAAAGAGGTCAAGAAGATCGAGGACATCAAGGGCATGAAGGTCCGCGTCCAGGCGACGCCGACCGAGGACACGATGTTCCCGGCCTACGGCGCGCAGATCGTCCATATGCCGTTCGGCAACGTCTACACCTCGCTGCAGACCGGCGTGGTCGACGCCGCCGAGAACGGCGTCAACGTCTTCCTGGTGAACAAGCACTACGAAGTCGCGCCGGTGATGTCGATGACCGAGCACGAGGCCAACAACAACCTGCTGTGGATCAGCGACAAGCTGTGGTCGAGCCTGACCGCCGAGCAGAAGGGCTGGGTCCAGGCGGCGGCCGACGAGGTCGGGAGACTCGAGCCCGGCAAGGCGCTCGAACTCGAGCGCTCGTCGGCGACCAAGCTCAAGAGCATGGGCGTCAAGATCGTGACCGACGTCGACAAGTCGGGCTTCGTCAAGATTGCGACGCCCTACCTCGAAAAGGAAGCCAAGGCGCTGGGACCGCACGCCTACAAGATCCAGCAGCTGATCGGGGCGGTGAAATAACTCCGCTCGCGATGGAGCCGCCGTAGCGTATGGCCGACGAACGCTCCTTGGTGCTGCAACGGCAGCGGAAGTTGAAATGGCGGTCGCTCGACTGGCTCGAGTCCGTCCTGATGATGCTCTGTGGCGCGACACTGATGTGCTTCTGCACGTCCGTCGTCTGCGACATCGTCACGCGCGAGATCGGCCGGCCATGGCTGTGGCTGCAGGAGGTCACCTCGACCTTTTTCATCTACGGCATCTTCATCGGCGCCGCGGTCGCCACCCGGCGCAACGACCATCTCTTCCTGGCGGCGGTCGGCGATTCCTTCACCGGCCGGCCGCGGCTCCTGATCGAAAGCGCGATCCGGCTGGTCGTGATCTCGGTCGGCTTCTTCCTCACCTATTACGGCTACATCAACTTCCTGCGCGGCTTTTCCAGCTTCCGCATGCCGTCAATGACACCGATCGCCTCGCTTTATGCCGCGATCCCGATCAGCGGCGCGCTGATCGCGCTATTTGCCTTCGAGCAGCTGGTCAACGGCTGGAGAAACGGCTTCGAGGGTGCCGACGAGGACAACGAGCCTCCGCCCGAAGGGGTGCCGCCACCATGAACGCCGCGACCGTCCTCATCATCATGACGTCGCTGTTCCTGATTTTCGGCTACATGGGCGTGCCGGTGGCATTCTCGCTGACCGCCGGGGTGATGATCGGCGCCGCCTTCACCGACGTCACCTTCGCCGCGATCGTGCAGAAGATGTTCGACGGCGTCGATTCCGAGGCGCTGCTCGCCATCCCGTTCTTCCTGTTGGTCGGCGAGCTGATGAGTTCGGCCAACGTCGTGCAACGGGTGATCAACCTGTCGCTCACCATGGTCGGCCACCTGAAAGGCGGGCTGAGCCAAGTGGTCGCGGTGTTCAGCATGTTCTTCTCCGAGATGTCGGGATCGACCACTGCCGATGCCGCCGTCATGAGCCGCACGCTGGGCGTCTCGATGCGCAAGGAGGGCTACGATCCGCCCTTCATCGCCGCCATCATCGCCGCCGCTTCGACGATCGCGGCCCTCGTGCCGCCGTCGATCACCGCCGTGGTCTATGGCGCGGTCGGCAACGTGTCGATCGCTGGCCTGTTCATGGCGGGCTTCCTGCCGGGCTTCATGATCGGCTTCGGCCTGATGATCTACTGCTACTTCTTCGGGCCGGAAGGCATCCGCCGCCCGCGCGCGACCTTCGGGCAGTTCACGGACGCCACCAAGTCGGCGGCCCTGCCGTTGATGATTCCGGTGATCCTGCTGGGCGGCATTCTGACCGGCTGGTTCACCCCCACCGAGGCCGGCATGGTCGCGGTGTGCTGGATCCTGTTCGTCATCATCCCGATGTTGAACCCCAGGCACGTGAGCAAGCTGCCGCGCGACTTCTGCTACGCCGGTCTCATCTATTCGCTGCCGCTGATCACCATCGCCGCCGCCACGGCGTTCGGCTGGATGCTGGCCTATCTGCGCGGCGCCATCGTGATCTCCGATGTGATCACAGGGCTCGCCGGCAGCGACCCGCATCTGATCATGCTGCTGCTGGTGTTGCTGTTCACCATCGTCGGCGACTTCATCGAGCCGGTTCCGACCATCATCATCTTCATGCCGCTGGTGAACTCGCTGACCGAGGCCGGCAACATTAATCCTGTGCACATGGGCGTGGTGCTGATCGTCACGCTGGCCTTCGGGCTTATCACGCCGCCCTACGGCTTGGTGCTGCTGATGACCTCGAAATTCGTCGGCGTGCCGTTCTCCAAGGCACTGAAAGCAGCACTACCGATCTATGTCGTGTTCCTCGCCACCATTGTCTTCACGATCTTCGTGCCGAAAGCCATCCTGTGGCTGCCCAAGACGGTGATGCCTCAGTCGGTCGGCTGTTTCCCCAATCCCAGCGGCAGCGGATACATCTGCCCGGGTTAGCGGTCCGGCAGCGGGATGAACTCCGGATCGCCCGGCACCTTGGCGAAGCGGCCTTCCTTCCAGTCCAACTTGGCCCGTTCGATGCGCTCCTTGGACGATGACACGAAGTTCCACCAGATGTGGCGCGACCCGTCTATCGCCGCTCCTCCGCACAGCATGACCTTGGCACCGCCGAGGCCGGCGATGATCTCGACCGGCTGGCCGGGAACCAGGACGCCAAGATCGCCGACGACCAGCACGCGGTCGCCGATCGCGGCCTCGCCTTCGGCGACGTAGGCCGCACGCTCGGCATGTTCGGGCGACACGATGATCTTGGCGCCCGCCGCCATCTCCACGGCAACGTAGAAAATCGGCGAGAAATGCGTGGTCGGCGCGATGCGGCGGGCATAGGTGCCGACGATCAGCCGCAACGACGCCGTGCCCTCGTGCCACGCCGGCAGTCGGGCTGCTTCGACATGTTCGAACGCCGGCGCCGTCTCCTCGTGCGCCTTGGGCAGCGCCACCCAGGTCTGGACGCCGTGCATGCGAAAGCCGCTGCGCTTCATCTCGGGCTCGGTGCGTTCGCTGTGGGCGATGCCGCTGCCGGCGGTCATCCAGTTGACGTCGCCCGGCCGGATCGCCTGGGCATAGCCCAGGCTGTCGCGATGGAAGATGCCGCCGTCGAACAGATAGGTCACGGTGGCGAGGCCGATGTGCGGGTGCGGCCGGACCTCCATGCCATCACCGCCCGGCGGCACGTCGACGGGACCGAAATGATCGAAGAAGACGAAGGGCCCGACCATGCGGCGCTTGGCGCTGGGCAGCACGCGGCGCACCGCGAAGCCGCCGCCAAGGTCGTGGGCGCGGCCCTGAATGAGAAGCTCGATCGGATCGGCCACCTTGTTCTCCCTCTCTGCCTGTGCTGCAACGGCGCGACATGAGCCGCGACCTCGCACCCTTCTTCGCGCCGCGCAGCATCGCCGTCGTCGGCGCGGGCGAACGCGCGACCTCCTCGGGCGGCGCCATCATGCAGATGTTGCGCCTTGCCGGATATGGCGGCCGCGTGGTTCCGGTCAATCCCAAGGGCGGCACCATTTTCGGTTACGACTCGGTGACTTCGATTGCCGCGGTCGATCCGCCGGTCGATCTGGCGGTGATCGTGATCCGCCCCGACGCCATTCTCGAGGCCTGTCGGGAAGCCGCCGACCGCGGCATCCGGAACCTCTTGATCCTGCCCGGCGGTTTTGCCGAAGCCGGCCCCGCAGGTGCTGCGCGCAACGAGGCGCTCCTGGAGCTCGCGACCGAACGCGGCCTCACAGTCGCCGGCCCCAACTGCGCCGGCATCATCCATCTCGACCCGGCCTGGCGCTTCGCCGCCACCTTCCTGCGCGATTTGCCGCCTGGCACCGCGGCAGGCGCCAGCAACGGGCTTGCCTTCATCTCGCAGTCGGGGGCGCTGGCCGAGGAATTCATCGACAAGGCCAATGCGCGCTGCCTGCCGCTCACTTCGGTGGTGTCGGTTGGCAATGCCGTCCATCTCGGCGTCGAGGACTATCTCGCCTGGCTGGGCGACCAGCCGGAGATTGGGGCTGCCCTTCTCTATGTGGAATCGATCGACGACCACGAGCGCTTTCGCGAGGTTGCACGGGCCGTCGCCGCGCGCAAACCGGTGATCGCCCTGTTCGGCGGGCGCACCGACGTCGGCGGAAGGGCGGCCGCCGCCCATACCGGCGCGGTGGCCAACGACGATGCGGCCATCGACGCCTTCTGTGACTCGTGCGGGATCGTGCGGGTCGAAAGCCTGCGCCGCCTGCTGGTGGCGGCCAAGGCGTTCGGCCGCTTCCCGCAGGGTTTGGGCAGGCGGGCGTTGATCCTGTCCAATTCGGGCGGTCCGGGCGTGATCTGCGCCGACCGTGCCGTCCTCGAAGGACTAGAGCTCCGCGCCCTGCCGAAGGCCATGGCCGAGGTGCTGCGCCAACAACTGCCGGCGGAGGCCTCGGTCGCCAACCCGCTAGACCTCCTGGCTGACGCCCGCGCGGATCGCTTTGGCGCGACCTTCGAGGCGGCGATGAACCACGCTACCCAGGCTTACGACATGGTCCTAATGATCCATGTCGTGCCGTTCATGGTCGACGCAGCACCTGTGATCGCCCGCCTGGCCGAACTGGCCGAAACGGCCCGCCTGCCGCTGATGCACAGCATGATGGGCACGCTGCCGGGCAAGGCCGAATGGTTCGCCACCATGGAGGCGGCGGGCGTTCCGACCTTCAACGATGTCGAGGAAATGGCCGAGGCCGCCGGTCTGCTTGCGCGCTACCCGATCCTTCGCAATGCAGCACAAAGCGCGGTTCCGTCGCCTGCGGCGTTTCGTGACCGCAAGCACTCCTGAGACGGAATATCGTTCGCCTACAGACGATTAGCGCCGCCACGGAACTGTTGCATTTTTGCCACTTTTCGTTGGACTTGTGGATTATCGGTAGCCAGTATCGCCCCCGAGGCAAAGGTGTGGGGCGTCGGCAGGGAGCCGGTGAGTTCGCCAACAGCCTCAAGCGTTTGAGTTTTTGGTTCAATGGAGCGTGGGAGAGGCTGATGGCGTTTACGACGACGCGCGACATGCGCGCCGACCGGTGGCGAACTTTGCGTGGCCTTGTTGCCGCCACCGTCGCGGTTTCCACCCTCCAGATTTTCTGCGCCACGGGCTCGATCGCCCAGGTCAAGGCGCCCAACAAGTCCCAATTCCGGGCACCCAAGCCAACTCCCCACGATAGCCAGGCCGACCAGCTCAACGCCAAATGGCTGTCGGAGCACAATCAACAAGAACAGGCCGCTCCCGCCGCCACCCCTCCGGCAGCCGCGGCCGCAGTTCCTCCGGCCCAGGTTCAGGCCGTCAGGCCGGAGTCCAATGTTGCCGCTCCCGTTGCCGCTGCCGCACCCGGGCCCGATGACGAACGCTCGACCGTCCCCAATTCCGCGGCGCCGATCGGCGTTGGCGCCCGCACCGTGGTGGCGGGCTCGGTCAAGCTGATGAGGGTGGCGAGCCCCGAGGCGGCGTTCAAGTCGCTGCCGGGCGGCGCCAACCAACCGATCCTCAAGGACCTAACGCAGGCCTTCGCCGGCTTCGCGCCGACGACCGCCGGCAAGTTCGAGATGTTCCAGGGCCGCACGGCCGACGGGCAGACTCGCTTGCTCTATGCCAGCGTCGGCGAGGGCGTGGGCAAGCAGGGCTACTGGTGGTTTGCCCCCCCTGACCAGCCGGAAGGCTGGTTCAACAACGAAGGCAAGCGCCTGGGCGGCACGGCGTTCGCCGAGCCCAAGCCCGATTCGCGCATTTCCTCGCCGTTCGGCAGGCGCCGCTACTACGGCCGCGCCGGCGGCGGCTTCCACAACGGCATCGACTTCGAGGGCAAGACCGGCGAGCCGATCTATGCCGCAGCCGATGGCGTCATCAACCACCAGGGCCTGTACTTCAACTACGGCCGCACGGTGAAGATCAGCCACGCCGACAATCTCGAGACGCTCTACGCCCATATGTCGCGGTTCGAAGTCAGCATCGGCCCGGGCAGCCACGTGCGCAAAGGCGACGTGATCGGCTACGTCGGCTCGACCGGCCGGTCGACCGGCCCGCATCTGCATTTCTCCACGATCGTCAACGGCGTGTTCGTCGATCCGGCGCCCTATATCTCGGAGGGCACCATGAACAGCGTGCTGAACTCCAGCGCGCTGGTTGCCTTCCGCCAGTGGCAACAGGAAGTGCGGGACGCCGCGCAGGCCAAGCGGGCCGACGCCAGCTCCCGTGATCGCTACCGCGACAACGGGCAGGGCGGCGAAGGCTGGAGCCGAAACCCGTTCTCGGCCAACAATCCCGATCGTCTCTAAGCGTCCCGATCCGGCGGGACGGCAGCGTGCCGGGGAAGCCCGGCATTGTTGTGCCGGGTAGCTCGGCGTTGCGCCGAGAAGCCCGGCGTTGCGCCGGGCGGAGTGATCGCCTAGGAATCGCCATCTCGCCCCTCAACAGCCACGCATTAGGTGGCCGACGGGGCGTCAGGGGCAACCACGAGGGAACAACAGCATGGTCAATAAATTCATGGCCGCCGGCATCGTCGCGGCGACAGTGGTCGGCGCAGCAGGTGCGGCGCACGCCGGCAAGGATCTCGACGCCGTCAAGGCACGCGGCGCGCTGCTGTGCGGCGTCGGCACGGGCACGGCGGGCTTTTTCCTGGCCGACAGCCAGGGCAAATGGACCGGTCTCGACGTCGACATCTGCCGCGCCGTCTCCGCAGCCATCTTCGGCGAAGCCGACAAAGTGAAGTACGTGCCAGTCACCGCCCAGCAGCGTTTCACGGCGCTGCAGTCGGGCGAGGTCGACCTCTTGTCCAACAACACCACCTGGACGCTGACCCGCGACACCGCGCTCGGCTTCGACTTCACCGGCGTCACCTACTACGACGGCCAGGGCTTCATGGTGAACAAGAAGCTCGGCGTGAAGAGCGCCAAGGAGCTGAACGGCGCCACGATCTGCGTCGCTCCGGGCACCACGACCGAGCTCAACCTCGCCGACTATTTCCGCAGCAACAAGATGACCTTCAAGCCGGTGGTCATCGAGAAGGTCGATGAAGTGCGCGCCGCGTTCTTCTCCGGTCGTTGCGACGTCTACACCACCGACGCCTCGGGCCTCTACGCGACCCGTGCCGCCAATGCGCCCAAGCCGGATGACTACGTCATCCTGCCGGAGATCATCTCCAAGGAGCCGCTGGGTCCGGTAGTGCGCCACGGCGACAACCAGTTCGGCGACATCGTGCGCTGGGCGCAATTCGCCATGATCGAGGCTGAGGAAAACGGCATCAACCAGAAGAATGTCGACGAAATGCTGAAGAGCGAAAACCCGGTGATCAAGCGTATCCTCGGAGTCACCCCGGGCATGGGCAAGGCGTTGGGCGTCGACGAAAAGTGGGTCTACAACATCGTCAAGCAGGTCGGGAACTACGGCGAAAGCTTCGACCGCAACGTCGGCATGGGCTCGCCGCTCAAGATCGCCCGCGGACTCAACGAACTGTGGACCAAGGGCGGCCTGCAATACGCAATTCCCATTCGCTGATTGCCCGCCACCGGAGCCTTCGGGACCGGCCGGCATCGAACCGAAGTACGCCGCCGCCCGAAAGGGCGGCGGTTTGCATTTGGCCTGCTGCTTGCAAGACCGATCAGGCGACGGCTTTGGCCGGTTGCAAGTGCGGGATTCCCTCCTACACTGACGGCAAGAGCGAAGGGCAGCGGGGGCATGCGGGCTAACCGCAGCAGACAGGGAGACTAGCGTATGGCAGTCGAGACACTCGGCGCCGCGCCGCGCGTGAGGGTGGCACCCTGGAACGATCCGGTCGTCCGCGGTTGGGCCTTCCAGATCGTGGTCGTCGGTCTCGTCGGCCTGCTCGTCTGGTTCCTCGTCAGCAATACCATCGACAACCTCACCAACCAGAAAATCGCGACCGGCTTCTCTTACCTCAACCGCGAGGCCGGCTTTGAGATCGGCGATTCGATGATCGCCTACTCGCCAGCCAGCACCTACTCCCGCGCCATCCTGGTCGGCGGCCTCAATACGCTGAAGGTGGCGATCCTCGGCATCATCCTGGCGACGACGTTCGGCACCCTGCTCGGCGTCGGCCGCCTCTCGCCCAACTGGCTGCTCGCCAAGATCTGCGAATGGTACGTCGAGATCTTCCGCAATGTGCCGCTGCTGCTCTGGCTGTTCCTGATCTACAAGGTGATCAGCGAAGCCTTCCCCGGCCCGAAGCAGGCGATCAGCATGTTCTTCGGCTCGCTGTTTCTGTCCAACCGCGGCCTCTATTTTCCGGTACCGGTAGCCGATCCGAGCCACAAATGGATGGGCGTCGGCCTGCTGGTCGGCATCGCCGGCGCGGTCGCCCTGCACCGCTGGGCAAAAAAGCGCCAAGAAGCCACCGGCCAGCCCTTCCCGTCGATCTGGGCGGGCTTTGGCGTGGCACTCGGCGTGCCTTTCGTGATCTGGCTCCTGAGCGGCGCGCCGCACCACATGAGCTGGCCCGCGCTCAAGGGCTTCAACTTCGAGGGCGGCATCGTGATTCAGCCGGAATTCACCGCGCTGCTGCTCGGGCTCGTGCTCTACACTTCGGCGTTCGTAGCCGAGATCGTGCGCTCGGGCATCCTGGCGCTGCACAAGGGCCAGAGCGAAGCGGCAATGGCGATCGGCCTGTCGCGCGGCCAGGTGATGCGGCTGGTGCTGCTGCCGCAGGCCATGCGCGTGATCGTGCCGCCGATGACCAGCCAGTATCTCAACATCACCAAGGACAGCTCGCTGGCCATCGCCATCGGCTATCCCGACCTGGTGGCGTCGATCAACGTCACCATCAACCAGACCGGTCAGGCGATCGAGAACATCCTGATCGTCATGGCGGCCTATCTCAGCGTCAGCCTGTCGATCTCGGCCTTCATGAACTGGTACAATAAACGTATCGCCCTGAGGGAGCGCTGAGCCATGACCGACGCAGTGCCCGTCGGCGAACGCCGGCAACTCGCTCCCCCGGTCCTCGAGACCGGCGCACTCGGCTGGATGCGCAAGAGTCTGTTCTCGAGCTGGGGCAACGGCATCACCACGGTGGTGCTGGCCGCCGCCGTGCTCTGGCTGCTGTCGTGGTTCCTCAACTGGGCGGTCTTCACCGCCGTGTGGACCGGCGAGTCCGGCCAGGCCTGCCTCGGTCACGGCGCCTGTTGGGCGCTGATCCACGAGAAGTACCGCCTGATCTTCTTCGGCACCTTCCCCTACGCGCAGCAATGGCGGCCGCTGTTCGCCGTCATCACCATGATTGCGATGCTGATTTTAAGTTCCGACCGACGCATGTGGAATTCCCGCCTGATCCTGATCTGGGGCATCGGCAGCTTCGTCACCTTCCTGCTGATGTTCGGCCAGATCCACATTCCGCTCAGCCTCATGCTCTTCGTGGCGCTGGCGGCGGGCGGACTGGGCATGATTCTGCGCAATGCCGCCGTCGCCCAACCGGTCGAGATCAACGGCTGGCGTGCGCTGGCGGCGATCGGCGCGGCCGGTCTGGCGCTGCGCATCGCCGGCGTCCTGCCGGCCTGGAGCCTCGCCATTGCGCCCTTCAGCTACGTCGAGACCGGCCTGTGGGGCGGCCTGCCGGTGACTCTCGTCCTCGCCACCTATGGGCTGGCCTTCGCCTTCCCTTATGGCGTGCTGCTGGCGCTCGGGCGGCGCTCCAACCTGCCGCTGATCAAGGGCCTGTGCGTGGGCTTCATCGAGCTGATCCGCGGCGTGCCGCTGATCAGCCTGCTGATCATGGCCTCGGTCATGCTGCCGCTGTTCCTGCCCTCCGGCACCACCATCGACAAGTTCCTGCGCGCCCAGGTCGCCATCATCCTGTTCGCCGGCGCCTACATCGCCGAGATCATCCGCGGCGGCCTGCAGTCGCTGCCCAAGGGCCAGTTCGAGGCAGCCGACGCGATGGGCTTCAACTATGTGCAAAAGACCCTCTTCATCATCCTGCCCCAGGCTCTCAGGGTCGTGATTCCGCCGCTGATCAACACCTTCATCGGCTTCTTCAAGGGTACTTCGCTGGTGCTGATCATCGGCATCTTCGACTTCCTCAACACCGCCAACCAGGCGTTGGTCGATCCGTTGTGGGCGGGCTTTCCCGGCGAGGTCTACCTGTTCGCCGCTTTCGTCTATTTCTGTTTCTGTTTCTCGATGTCGCGCTATTCGAAATACCTCGAGGTCGAACTCAACAAGGGGACGCGCCGCTGATGGCTACCAAAGCAGCCCACGATCTTTCCAACATGCCGTCGGTCATCACGCTCAAGGGCGTGAACAAGTGGTTCGGCCAGTTCCACGTGCTCTCCGACATCAATCTCGACGTCAAGGAAGGCGAGAAGATCGTCGTCTGCGGGCCGTCGGGCTCGGGCAAGTCGACGCTGATCCGCTGCATCAACCGGCTGGAGGAGCATCAGGCGGGCGACATCGTGGTCGACGGCGTCACCCTCTCCAATGACGTAAAGAACATCGAGGCGATCCGCCGCGAAGTCGGCATGGTGTTCCAGTCCTTCAACCTCTTCCCCCACCTCACCATCCTCGAGAACCTGATCTTGGCGCCGATCTGGGTGAAGAAGATGCCCAAGAAGGATGCCGAGGAAATCGCCATGTCGCTGCTCCAGCGCGTGCGCATCCCGGAACAAGCGCTGAAATATCCCGGCCAACTGTCGGGCGGCCAGCAGCAGCGCGTGGCGATCGCCCGCGCGCTCTGCATGCGGCCCAAGATCATGCTGTTCGACGAGCCGACCTCGGCGCTCGATCCCGAGATGGTCAAGGAAGTGCTCGACGTCATGGTCGAACTGGCGCGCGAGGGCATGACCATGATCTGCGTCACCCACGAGATGGGCTTCGCCCGCGCTGTCGCCGACCGCGTGATTTTCATGGACCGCGGCGAGATCGTCGAGCAGAACGAGCCCGAGGAATTCTTCGCCCATCCGAAGAACGAGCGCACCAAGCTCTTCCTTGGGCAGATTCTGCATCACTGAGGCGTCGCTCTCGCGCAAATCATGAAGCTCCTGGTCACCGGCGGCGCGGGATTCATCGGCTCGGCTGTCGTCCGCCATGTCGTGCGCGCCACTGACTGGTCGGTGGCCAACGTCGACAAGCTGACCTACGCTGGCAACCTCGACTCGCTGGCCGAGGCCTGCACGAGCAATCGCCACCGGCACTACAAGACCGACATCTGCGATCGCGCCGCCCTCGACCGGATCTTCCGCGAGGTCCGGCCCGACGCCGTGCTGCATCTCGCCGCCGAAAGCCATGTCGACCGCTCGATCGACGGTGCCGCACCGTTCATCGCGACCAATGTCGGCGGCACCTACACCCTGCTCGAGGCCGCACTCGCCTACTGGCGCACGCTCGACGCCGACGCGCGTGGTAAATTCCGCTTCCAGCACATCTCGACCGACGAGGTCTACGGCTCGCTCGGCCCGACCGGCAGGTTTACGGAGACGACGCCCTACGCACCCAACTCACCCTACTCCGCGTCGAAGGCCGCCTCGGATCACCTGGTGCGCGCCTGGCACCACACCTACGGCCTGCCGACGCTGGCCACCAACTGCTCCAACAACTACGGCCCCTATCACTTCCCCGAGAAGCTAATCCCCCTGGTCATCATCCGCGCGCTCGGCGGCCAGCGGCTGCCGGTTTACGGCAAAGGCGAGAACGTCCGCGACTGGCTGCATGTCGAGGATCATGCCGAGGCGCTCACCCTGGTGCTGCAGAAGGGCCGGCCGGGCGAGACCTACAACGTGGGCGGCGACAGCGAACGCCGGAACATCGACGTGGTACGCGCGATCTGCGCCCTGCTCGATGAGATGCTGCCCAACAGCGCCAACCGCCCGCACGACAGACTGATCGAGTTCGTGACCGACCGGCCGGGCCACGACGCACGCTACGCCATCGACGCCAGCAAGATCGGGAACGAGCTGGGCTGGCGACCGCGCCACGCCTTCGACGAGGGCTTGCGCGCGACCGTGCGCTGGTTCCTCGACAATCGCGGCTGGTGGGAGCGCGTGATGAGCGGCGCCTATCGCGGCGAGCGGCTGGGGTTGGCGGGCTAGCTGGCGTCGCGGGCGGATCGATGCGCCGAGTGTCTCTATCGTTTCGGCAGTCGCTCGAAGGTCGGCAGGCTGGCCGGAATCTGATGGAAGGGCTGCTTGTCGACCGTGTAGATCGCCATCTGCGGGCCGCCAAACAGGCCGGGATCGTCGAGTGTGCCGACCTTCAGGACAACGGCGGGCAGGCCGGGCGGCCGCGTCACAATATGGGTGCCGCAGTCGGCGCAGAATTCCCGTGTCACCGCGCGCTCGAGATCGCTGCGCGTGAACTGCTTTGGCGTGCCCTTAGTGTAGCTGAAGCCGGCGATCGGCATGAGAAGAAACATGTTGGGCGCGCCGCCGCTGATATATTGGCATTCGCGGCAGTGGCATTGCGCCTTCAGTGTCGGCTCGCCTTCGGCCACGTAGCGCACCTTGCCGCAATAGCATCCGCCTTCCAGCTTCATGTCATTCTCCATTTGTCGGCCGTCATCCGTCCATCGCCAGCCTAGCGTGGACGCGATAGGATGAACACTGCAGTCAGCCGCGAACAGGAGTCGAATGATGATCAAGCTGCAACGCCTGGGCCACATCCTTTTCGCCGTTCGCGACATTGAGAAATCGAAAGACTTCTACACCCGCATCCTCGGCTTCACGGTGCTCGAGCAGGATCCCGAGCATGGCGGCGTCTTCCTGTCGATCGGCGGTCTGGGCAACACGCTCGACCTGTTTCCCTGCAAGAATCCCGAGGCGGTCGCAGGGTCCGAGGCCGACCCTTCGAACATGAACGGGCTCGGCGTGCGGCATACCGCCTTTGCCGTGGCGACCGAGGACGACCTCAGGGACGCCTGGCACGCCCTGCAGGACGCCGGTGTGCCGATCCTGCGCGCCATCGATCATGTCAGCCAGAAGAGCATCTATTTCCACGATCCCGACCGCAACCTGCTGGAGATCGTCTGGGAACGTCCCGACGCCCTCGAAATCTTCGCCCGCGGTCGGGCTGATGACGACAAGCCCTTCTCGTTTTCCCGCTAGTTGACGACGGGCACTGCGGCGCGCCGTCGATCAGCCTTTTCCGCCCACCCCTGTCGTCTGCAACGGCATGCCCTTCGCGACGGCATGGACGTCATAGGGCTGCTCGACCAAAGTCTCGGCGTCCCACATGCTGCGCTGCTGGGCGAGGAAATGGCCGTCGTAGACGTGGATGGCGCCGCTGATCCTGGCCAGCGGATTGACGACGGAATGGACGACGTCGCGGCCGAGGATCGCCACGTCGCCGGTTCCCAGCGCCTGGCCGCCCGCCGCCTCGATCTGGAACTTCTCCGGATTGGCAACGCGGCGCCAGAACAGGTTGTCCTCGCGCCCGCCGTACATGCCGATCACGGCAGACATGCGGTGGTCGTGCGGCAGGGTAACCTGCTTGGGCGCCCAAACGACGTTCAGCACCGTGAGGTCGGGCGCATCGAGCAACACCTGGAGGGCCGCCTTGTCCGGCTCGCCGATCCGGCGCATCAGAGCGACCGGGTCGGAGACGGCACGGGCCACGACCTCCTTCATGGCCTGGCGCGAGCGCTCGCCGAGGGTGGCCCGGAGGTCGGCAATGAACTGGTCAAGGTCGAACATGGTCATTTCCTTCGATCGGGGTACGGGCTCACGCGCTGCAGCTTAAGCCCTTTACGGCGCGCGGCATCAAACCAAAAAAGGCGGCCCGCCTGGGATTCAGTCCAGCGGCCGGGGATTGGCAGTGGGGGCAGCACTCCGATCGTAGTTGATCCAAATCAAGATATCAGCGGGGCGGCCGTGCTTAACTGGATGGAGATTGCACGGCGTGCAGAAAGGCTATCCACAATGCCAATTCACAAGAAGATTCTCGACTGGCAGGCAGCGAACCCGACCATCACTTGGATCTTCTGGGGCATCGTCTGGATCATCGTCTTTATCCTGTTGTTCAGCCCGAGCAATACCGCTGCGCTCTAGAGAACAAGCCGCGCTTTCGAGTGCCGGCAACGGAAGGTGAAACAGATGCGAAGAACAATGGCGATGGTATTGGCGTTGGCACTGCCGGCGCTCCCGGCGGCCGCGCAGGATCCCGGGATCGGCGGCAGGCTCGCCGTACGCTGGTGCATGGCGTGCCACGTCGTAGAACCCAACCCGCGCACCGCCACCGACAACGCGCCGAGCTTCGCGGCGATCGCCGCCAGGCCGGGCACGACGGCGGACTCGCTCGACCGGTACCTCTCCACCGGCCACACGCTCATGCCCGACTTCTCTCTCAGCTCCTCGGAGCGCAATGCGCTGATCGCCTACATCCTGAGCCTACGCTAGCGCGGCGATGATCATCCGAGCTGCCGCTTCAACTCGGTCCAGCGTTCGAGAATCGGCAGGACCTTGTCCTCCTTCTCGGCCGGCAGGGAGAAGACGATTCGATCGATGCCGATCTTCTGGCAGAAGCGCAGGCGCTCGATATCGTCGGGCACGCGGAAGATGCTGATCGGCAGGCTGGCGGGATCGCGCCCCGACTCGGTCGCCAGCTTGCGGAACTGNNATGGCGCGCCGCGCGGCATGCGGGAAGGCGCCGCCGACGATGATCGGCGGATGCGGCTTTTGCCGGGGCTTGGGCCACTGCTTCATCTTGTCGAAGTTGACGAACTCGCCGTGATACTCCGGTTCCTCGTTGGTCCAGATGGTCTTCATCGCCTCGACACGCTCGCGCGCCAGCTTGTGCCGCGTCTTGAAGTCGGTGCCGTGGTTCTCGATCTCGTCCTGGTTCCAGCCGTTGCCGACCCCGAACAGGAAGCGGCCGCCCGACAGCTGATCGATGGTCGAAACCACCTTGGCGGTGACGATCGGATCACGCTGGGTCAGCAGCGCAATGCCGGTGCCAACCTTGAGCTTGGTCGTCACGGTGGCCGCCGTGTTGAGCGCCAGGAACGGGTCCATGATGTCGTAATAGGGTCGGATCAAGGGCCCGCCCGACGGATACTCCGTCTTGCGCGTGGATGGGATGTGGGTGTGCTCCGGCACCCACAGCGATTCGAAGCCGCGTTCCTCCAGCGCGTGCGCCAGCGGGGCGGGCTGCATGGAATCCGTGGTGAAGAACATCACAGCGCCGATTTTCAGTGGCATTGGAACTCCCCGAGACGAGCCTTGGCTTCCCAAGGCTTACCACACCGTCCGGAAGTTTGCCCCAATCATGCCTCTTTGCGCACGTCGGCGTGGGGGAACCGTTTGGCGGAATACGGGTTGAGTCCTTACAGGAATAGGAGACTCCCATGAGTCATGTCCGCTCTATCATCGCCGCCGCAGTGCTTGTCGGTGCGGTCGCCGGTTGCGCGTCGCAGGACCCGTATTATCCGCGCAGCCAAGCCTATCGCTCCGACACGTACAACTCGAATGGCTACGCCTACGTGTCAGAATCTGCCGCGAACGGCTACTACCAGAACGGCAACTACTATCCGCCGGCAACGGCCTACCCCAACCCGAACCCGTACAGCACGTCCAACAACTACTACTCGTCGCGCGCGGACTACTATCGAAACTACCAGGGCATCCACGGCGGCCCGGAGCGCAACTAGCTCTCAGACCAGAGTGGCCCGCACGACCTTCGCTACCTCGTCGACCTGCTCGAGCTTCATGTGCGGGCCCATCGGCAGGCTGAGCACCTTTTCGGCGAGATCTTCTGCGAGCGGGAACGTGCCCTTGGGCAGGCCAAGGCCGGCATAAGCCTGCTGCAGATGCGGCGGGATCGGATAGTGGATCAGCGACCCGATGCCCGCCTTGTCGAGCGCCTTCATCAGCTCGGCGCGCCGCGACGTGCGCACGACATAGAGGTGCCATACCGGCTCGGCCCATTGCGGCGCGCGCGGCAGGCCGAGTCCGGGAATACCGGCCAGCGTATCGTCGTAGCGCGCGGCGATGGCGCGGCGGCGCTCGTTCCAGGCATCAAGATGCTTGAGCTTTGCCCGCAGGAACGCAGCCTGCATCTCGTCGAGCCGCGAATTGAAGCCGCGCTCGATGTTCACGTACTTTACCTTGCTGCCGTAGTTGCGCAGCACCCGCAGCCGATCCGCGAGCTTTGCGTCGTCGGTGGTGACGGCGCCGCCGTCGCCATAGGCGCCGATGTTCTTGGTCGGGAAGAAACTGTGGGCGCCGGCATGACCGAGCGCGCCAGCACGTCGCCCGCGTACCTTCGAGCCCTGGGCCTGCGCCACGTCCTCGATCACCTTCAAACCATGCTTGGCGGCCAGCGCCATGATGGCGTCCATATCCGCCGGCTCGCCATAGAGATGAACCGGCATGATCGCCCTGGTGCGCGACGTGATCGCCGCGGCAATGCGGTCGGGGTCGATGTTCGGTTCGGCGGGCGTCGGCTCGACCGGCACGATCGTGGCGTCGGTCGCCGTCACGGCGAGCCAGGTCGCGATATAGGTGTTGGACGGCACGATGACTTCATCACCAGAGCCGAGGTTCCAGGCGCGTAAGCAGAGCTCGAGCGCCTCCAGGCCGTTGCCGAGGCCGACGCAGTGTTTGGTGCCGCAAAAGGCGGCGTACTCGGCCTCGAAGGCCTCAACTTCTTTGCCGAGCACGAACCAGCCCGACTCCATGACGCGCGCATAGGCGGCATCGAGCTCTGGCTTGAGCTCGGTATAGGCCGACTTCATGTCGAGGAAGACGATCATTTGGCGTGCGCTCCGACTTCGCGCTTGAAGACTTCGTAATCGCGCAGGTACTCGGCCTCATCGTAGAGCGAGGAGGCGATGACCACGATCGCCGTATGGCGCGCGAAGTCGGTGAGCTCGTGCCATACCCAGGTTCCGACATGGAGCGCCTTGGTCGGATCGTCGAGCGTCACCGTCTGCATGATCGTACCGTCGTCGAGGTGTGCCTTGCAGCTGCCATTCACGGCGACCAATACGAGCTGCGAATCGCGATGGCCGTGCCGGCCGCGCCATTGGCCCGGCGCCACGCCATGCAGCCAGAACAGCCGCTTGGGCGAAAAATCCAGGCCCTTGCCCAGCTCGAGGAAGTTCACGCGGCCGCGCGCGTCCGACGCCCCGGGAACGGAAATCCAGCGACATCCGCGCACCTCGATAACCGGCCCGGTCATGTCGGTTTCACCGTCTGCAGCCTGCGCCATTGCATGTAGACCACTCCGCTCAAGGCCACCAAGCCGCCGGCGATCTGATAGACGTTGGGCTGGAAGCCATAGGCCATGGACCATAGCACGGCGAAAAACGGCACAAGATTGACCCATAGCGAAGCCACCGCGACGCCGAGCCGGGAGGCGCCGATGTTCCAGAAATAGCCGCCGAGTCCTGACGCAAACACCGCGACGGCGAAGAACTGTGTCCAGATCCAGCCGTCGGCGATCCAGAACGGCGACTCGGACCAGCCGATCGCGATCAGGAGGGCGCTCAGCGCCACCATCCAACCCATCGCCGACAACGAGGAAACATACGTGCGATGGAGCTGGCTGGCGCGATCGAACCAGGCCTGGGCCTTCAGGCTGTAGAGCGTCCATAGCGAATTGCTGAGCAGCACCACGATCTCGCCACCGCCCAGGATGACGGATCGTCCGACGAAACTGCCCGACACCAGGATCAGCCCGCCCAGCACCGTAAGGCCGAGCGCTGTGCCGAAACCGGGATCGAAACGGTGGCCGGTGACCAGACGTACGGTGACGGCCGAGACCAGAGGTCCCGCCACTTGCACCGCTGCAGCGCTGATCGGATTGCTGAACTTGATGCCGAATGTGTAGAAGCAGAAAAAGCTGCTCATCATCAGGCCAAGCAGAGCGAAGCGTGTGAAACCAATGTCAATGCGCAGTGCACGAGGACTCTCGATCGCCGCCAGCACGAGCCCGAGCACAACCGTCGCCGCCGCGGTGCGCAGCGCCGACATCGGGATCAGGTCGAAATATGCCAGCATCACCTTGGTGACGGGCACGTTGGCGCCCCACGACGCGCCGACGAACACCATGGCGGCGAAGGCGCCGAGCAGCTGCTTGCGCTCGTGGGTCATCGCGAGGGCAGCGTCAGGCGCCCGTACGGCGGCGTACCGCCTCGTAGCCGACGCGGCAATCCTTGTAGACGTCGGGCTTCTCGGTCGAGATGCGCGCCTCGATCACGCCGGGCTGGGCGAGGCAAAGATCGAGGATCGCCTCGCAAAGCGTCTCCTGCAGGTTGAAGTGCCGCGATTTTGCGAGGGCCACGATGCCGTCGTGCACGGTGTCGTAGTTGAGCACATTGCCGATCCGGTCGTTGTGCGCCTTGTCCGACGGCGCCAGCAGCAGGTCGACGTTCACGACCACAGTCTGCGGCGCATCCTGCTCGAAATCGTGGATGCCGATCGAGACCTGCAGCTGAAAGTCGCGGATGAAGATGCGGCGATCTGTGTCGGCGGCCATGTCACTTCTTCTTTTTCTTGTCGAAGGCGATGTCGCGCGGCCGGCCTATAAGGTGCTCGCCGCTATCGACGACCAGCGTGTCGCCGGTGAAGCTGGGTGTCGCCACGATGAAGCGCAGCGCACGCACCAGATCGTCGGTCGTGACGCCCACGTGGAGCGGATTGGCGGCGTGCTGCTCGGCAAACCGCGAGTCGGTCTGGCTGCCGCTGCGCAAGGTGAGCCCGGGCGCGATGCCGGCCACGCGCAGGCGTGGCGCAAAGGATTGCGCGAGCAGCTTGGTCAGGCCCTGCAGCCCGACCTTGGAGAGCGTGTAGGTCAGGAAATCGGGATTGAGGTTGAACAGTTTCTGGTCGAGCAGGTTCACGACCAGGCCGGTCTCACCCTCGGGCAATTGCTTGGCCAGCGCCTGCGACAGCAGCAGCGGCGCGCGCAGGTTCACCGCCATATGCAGGTCGAAATCGATAGCGGTCGCGGTATGGGCGCGGTCCAATTTGAACAGCGATGCGTTGTTCACGAGACAAGTGAGCTGCACGCCTGAAGCACGGCAGCGGCCAACCAGCGCCGCCGCCTGTTTAGCCGACGCAAGATCGGCGCGCACCGCCTTGGCCTCGCCGCCAGCCGCCTTGACGTCCGCAACTGTCTCGCGCGCCTCAATGGCCGACCGATTGTAATGCACGAAGACGAAGAAGCCGTCCGCTGCCAGGGCGAGCGCCAGCGCGCGGCCGATCCGCGTGCCCGCCCCGGTGACCAACGCGCCCTTCATTCCGCCGCCGCTCCTTCGTGACTAAAAGAACGGCGGGTTCTAGCATGCGGCCCATGAGTTCGTCCCAATGAGTTCAAACGCGTTCGAAACCGTCGACTGTGTTGTCGTTGGCGCAGGTGTCGTAGGCCTTGCCGTCGCCCGAGCCCTGGCCCTTGCCGGCCGTGAGGTCATCGTCCTGGAGGCCGCCGAAGGCATCGGCACCGAGACCAGTTCGCGCAATTCCGAGGTCATCCACGCCGGGATTTACTATCCGCAAGGCAGCCTGATGGCGCGCACCTGTGTCGAAGGGCGCCGCCGGCTTTATGCCTATTGCGCCGAGCACGGCGTGCCGCATCGCAATTGCGGCAAGCTGATCGTGGCCACCAATGACGACGAAAGCACGCGGCTGGTCGAGATCAAGGGCCGCGCCGAGGCCAATGGTGTGGAAGGCATGCGGCTCTTGAGTGCTTCCGAGGCCACGGCCATGGAGTCCAACCTCCATTGTACGGCGGCGCTACTGTCGCCCAGTACCGGCATCGTCGACAGTCACTCCTACATGCTGGCGCTGCAGGGCGACGCCGAGAGCCGCGGCGCCATGCTCGCCTTCCACAGCCCGCTGCAACGGGGTCGCGCGACCGAGAACGGCATCGAAATCGAGGTCGGGGGAACCGAACCGACGAATCTGCGTTGTCGTCTGGTGGTAAATTCCGCCGGCCTGCACGCCCCGTCGCTTGCACAAAAAATCGTCGGCATGCCATCCGACCGCATCCCGACGGCGTATTACGCCAAGGGAAACTACTTCACCTTGGCCGGCCGCTCGCCCTTCTCGCGCCTGATCTACCCCGTCCCCGTGCCGGGCGGTCTGGGCGTGCACATCACCGTCGATCTCGGCGGTCAGGCCAAGTTCGGCCCGGACGTCGAATGGATCCCCGGCATCGACTACACGGTCGATCCGCACCGCGCCGACAAATTCTACGCCGCCGTGCGCCGCTACTGGCCTGGCCTCAAGGATGGCGCGCTGCAGCCCGGCTATGCCGGGATCCGGCCCAAGACCGTGCCGCAGGGCGCGCCAGCACAGGACTTCACGATCCAGGGCCCGGTCGAGCACGGTGTGCCGGGGCTGATCAACCTGTTCGGCATCGAATCGCCTGGCCTCACCGCTTCGCTCGCCCTCGCCGAGCAAGTGCGCGAGATCGCGTCAACATGATCCTCGGCCGTCGCGGTGTCGTTGCCGGTCTCGCGGGATGGCTGGGGGGCTGTGCGCCGGCCGACCTGCTCAACACCACGGTCCCGCGCAAGGGCTACACCCTCGAGTCCAACATTCCCTATGGACCGTTGCCGCCCCAGAAGCTTGATTTCTACAAACCAGAGACGCCGCGTGCAGACGGCAAGACGGTGGTCTTTTTCTATGGCGGCGCCTGGGATCATGGCGAGAAGAACGAATACCTGTTCGTCGGTCAGGCGCTCGCCGCACGCGGCATCGCCGTCGTCATCGCCGACTATCGCCTCTATCCCGAGGTACGCTTTCCCGCTTTCCTCGACGACGGCGCGCAGGCCGTGCGCTGGGTGGCCGATCGCGTCGGCATCGACAGGCTGTGCATCATGGGCCATTCGGCCGGCGCCCATATCGCGCTGATGCTGGCCGCCAACACGCCCTACCTGGCCGCGGCCGGCGTCGATCGCATGAAGTTGCGCGGCGTCATCGGCCTGTCGGGCCCCTACGATTTCCTGCCGCTCACCTCGCCCCGCCTGCAGAATATTTTCGGCGGCCCGAACAACCTCGATGTTGAGCCGATCACCTTCGCCAAGGCGCCGCTGCCGCCGGCGCTGCTGATCCACGGTGCGGCCGACACGACGGTCCCTGCGGACAACAGCGAGCGGCTGGCGGCAGCCTGGCGTGCCGCCGGTGGACCGGTCGAGCTCAAGCTCTATCCGGAGGTCAACCACAAGGATGTCGCGGCGGCTTTCTCCGATCTCCTCCACACGCGGGCGACGACTCGCGAAGACGTTCTGGCCTGGATCGACGCCCACTGAATCGAGCACAGGGTCCGCGCTGCGGAAGGTCATTCCGGGGGCTAGTCCGGCCGCCCGCGGTTCGCTAATGCTGGCACCAACAGCAGGCGGGGGAAATCCGGAGATGATCAAGACGCGCTTCACCGAGATGTTCGGCATCAAGCACCCGATCGTGCAGGGCGGCATGCAGTGGGTTGGCCGTGCCGAGCTGGCCTCGGCGGTATCTAACGCCGGCGGCCTCGGCATCCTCACCGGGCTCACCCAGCCGACGCCCGACGATCTGCGCAAGGAGATCAAGCGCTGCCGGGAGATGACGGACAAGCCGTTCGGCGTGAACCTCACCATCCTGCCCACGCTCGTGCCGCGGCCCTACGGCGAATACATGGACGCCATCATCGATTCCGGCATCAAGATCGTCGAGACGGCGGGCAACAACCCCAAGCCCTTCCTGCCCAAACTCAAGGCCGCCGGCATCAGGGTGATCCACAAATGCACCTCGGTGCGCCACGGCGTGTCGGCCGAGAAGGTCGGCGTCGACGCGATCTCCATGGACGGCTTCGAGTGCGCCGGCCATCCCGGCGAGGACGACATCCCCAACCTGGTGCTGCTGCCGGCGGCGGCCAACGTCATCAAGATCCCGATGCTGGCCTCAGGCGGCTTCGGCGATGCGCGCGGACTGGTGGCGGCGCTGGCGCTGGGCTGTGAGGGCATCAACATGGGCACCCGCTTCATGGCGACCAAGGAAGCACCGATCCACGACAACGTGAAGAAGGCGCTGGTCGAGAGCGACGAGCGCGCGACCTCGCTGATCTTCCGCACCCTGCGCAACACCAGCCGGGTCTACGGCAACTCGGTGGCCAAGAAGGCGATCGAGATGGAGCACGAGGGCAAGACCATCACGGAGATCGGCCCGATCGTGGCCGGCGCCAAGGGCCGCGTCGTCTACGAGACCGGCGACATGGAGTACGGCGTGTGGTCGGCCGGCACGGTGATGGGCCTGATCCAGGACGTCCCGACATGCAAGGAGTTGATTGAGCGCATCGTGCGCGAAGCCGAGGAGATGATCCGCGGCCGGCTGGCCAAGGCCATCGCCGCCTAGGTGGCGGCACGCCACTTCAGCAGCCGCGCGACCAGCCAGCGCAACGCCAGGCCGAGCAAGGGCGACGGCATACAGGCGAGCGCCACCAGCGGCCCGAGATCGGCGAACAGGCAATCGAGGCCACTGCGCCAGCCGAGCAGGCATTCGTACTGACCGATCGTCGAGCCGACCGCGACCACCCAGAGCGGATTGGCAACGCAGGCGGCCAGCCACAACCGCCAGCTCGGGGCGTCATATCCCGGCCACCACCGGCAGACGAGCGCGCTCGCAGCGGCGCCGGTGGTCAGCAGGATGCTGAAGCCCAGCGTGGCCTTGAAATTGAGGAACGCCGCGGCGCCCGCGCCCACCGCGAAGGCGCCGATCACATGACCCAAAACGAAGGGAAGCGCGTTACGCACGCGTCTAAATCGGCATGATGCCGCGGCGGGGCGACGCCGTGCCATAGGTCTCGGCACTGATCGGCGCGCCCATCGCCTGCAGTGCCTCGCGTTGCTGCGGCACGGGCACGCGCAGCACCGCGTCCTCGATTTTCGCCAGCTTCTGGAACGGTGCGGTCGCCAGTGTCCGGCCCATCCAGGCCGCCGTCGTCGGCCAGCGCGCGGAGTCGATCTGGAAGCGCACGAAGGCGGCGGTGCGCAGGAAGCAGGCCGGCGCGATGTCGGCGATGGAGAGCGCGCCGAAGCGGAAGCCCCCCTCCGAGTTGTCGCCCGGTGCCTCGGACTCGAGGTAATCGAGCACCGTCGGCACCTCTTCCTTAAGCGTGCGATCGACCAACTCGCGATCGCCCTTCTCGCCCCACACCGACGGGCGGATGGCGACCTGGTTGAAGTAGCGCCAAATGAAGACGTCACCCATGCGCGTGTCGGCGAATTCCTCGAGCCAGCGCGCCCGCGCCCGGTCGCGAATGTCGCCGGGAAACAGCACGGGCGACGGTTTCAGGTCCTCGAGATACTGGCAGATCACTGACGAATCGGTCAGCACCAGATCGCCCCCAGAGCTGTGATCGACCAGCACGGGGATGCGGCGCAGCGGACTCAGTTTCGAGAAGCGGTCGTCGCCGAAGAATGGAACGATGTGGTCGACTTCGTAGGCGATCCCCTTGGCCTCGAGGCAGACCAGCACCTTGCGCACATAGGGTGATAGATAGCTGCCGACGATCAGGAGCGGCCTCATGCAATTGTCCCTGGTTGCATCCACTAGAGCGGCTTCCGCTCAAACGGAACCGCGACGCGGTTCCGTTTGAGCGGAAACGCGTTGTGCCAAGCGTCTCCTTTTTCAGCATAGTTCGTCCGGCTGATTCCAGCCGGACGAACTATGCTCTAGCAATGTAGATACAGAGAATGAGGCCGAGAGGATATGACGAACAGCACCGCTGCCCTGGACAGCCGCACGGCCTGGATCACCGCCTGGGCCGCTCTTGCAACCATGACCATCGCCTATGGCGCACCGCTGATCGTGGTGATCGCCATGAAGCCGATCGCGACTGAACTGGGCACGCTTCGTTCGGGCCCCGCCGCGGCCGGTTCCTTCACCTACATTGGCGCGGCCTTCGGCGGCATTGTCGCCGGTTGGCTGGTCGGCCGGCTGGGCATCCGCCGCATCGTGATGTTCGGCGCCACCATGGTGGGACTGGGCCTCATTCTCTCGGGCTCGGGCGGCATACTGGAGCTCTATGCCGGCCACGGCCTGCTGATCGGCTTGCTCGGCATTTCCTGCATGTTCGCGCCGCTCCTGACCTATGTCAGCCGCTGGTTCGTGCGCCGCCGCGGCTCGGCCGTGGCGCTGATCTCGTCGGGCCAGGCGGTCGCCGGCGCGCTGTGGCCGCCGCTCCTGCAGTTCAGCATCGACGAGCAGGGCTGGCGCCGCACCATGATGTGGTTCGGCCTGTTCGTCGTGGTCGCGGTCGTGACGCTCACCCTCGTCTTCCTCCAGCCGCCGCCCGAAACGGAGGCTGCGACGACGCCCGCGAGCACCGGCGCCCGGCGGCGCTCAGCGACGCTCGGACTTCCGCCCAACCTGCTGATGGCCCTGCTCATGGTCGCGATCTACTGCTGCTGCGTGCCCATGGCGATGCCGATGCAGCATGTCGTGGCCTATTGCGGCGATCTCGGATTTGCCTCGCAGCTCGGCGCCGCCATGCTGTCGGTGCTGCTCGGCACCGCTTTCTTTGCGCGCCAGTTCTGGGGCTGGCTCGCCGACCGGATCGGCGGCTTCAAGACCTTGCTGTGGAGCTCGCTGGTGCAGGCGACGGCACTGACCGGCTTCCTGCTGACCAAGGACGAGGTCGCGCTGTTTGGCGTCTCGGCGGCCTTCGGCCTCGGCCTGTCAGGTCTGGTGCCGGCCTATGTGATCGTGGTGCGCGAATGCTATTCGGTCGCGGAGGCCAACTGGCGGGTGCCGAGCGTCATCTTTGCCGGCCTCATGGGCATGGCGACCGGCGGCTGGGGCGCCGGCCTGCTGTACGACCACTTCGGCAACTACCTGCCGGCGTTTGGGATCGGCATGGTGTTCAATCTGCTGAACCTCTGCGTCCTGGTGTTCCTCGTCCTGCGCCGGCACGGCCCGCTGCGACCGCAAGAGCAGCGCCCGGCGATGGCGTGAGGGTCCCGCCGGCGCTCACACCAGGTTGATGCGGCAGCCGCAGACCTCGATCTGGCCCACGCCGTGCTGCTTGCCGCGCTTGTGGGCAGCGTGCAGCACGCGCTCGCGGTCGACGACCTTTACATCATAGGCCGACACGCCCGGGCCGCGGTCGTCGGCGATCGGCACGAAGCGGATCTGCGAATCGTCGTCCAGGCGGATGAAATCGTCGTCCTCCATCGGACGGTTCAGGATCTTCGACCAGTGCGCCGCCGCGGCATCGGGATCCTCGGCCTGGATTTCCACGCCGGCCAGGCCGTTGGTCACGTCGGAGCGCGCGTGCTTCAGCCAGCCCTTCTCGGCGGGCGGCCACCATAGTTTCGGATCGACGCCCGCCGGTGCCACCGTGGTATCGAGCGACAGCAGCACGCTCGAGGTGTCGGACGGATGGAAGTGCGTGTACTGATATTCCGGCAGGTCCTTCTGCGACACCGCGCGCACGCCGAGGCCGGTCACNNCGTCGCCCTTGCGGCGGTCGATGTAGCGCCCCGCCGAAGTGCCCTGCTGGAAGGGCGAGACGATTTCGAGGAAGTCGTGGCCGGTCGGGCAGACGACGTTGACCAGGCCCCATTTGGCGACGCCGGGATCGCGAAAGGCGACTTCGATGCCCAGAACGTCGCACAGCTCCTCGCGCGAGCTCTCCAGATCCTTGCACACGAAAACGCACTGTCTGAGCCGCATTGGACCCTCCCGGATTTCTTCTTAGTCGCCTATGGTAGTCCCATGCGGACCGTGTGGACCATGGGCTTCGTGGCGGCGGCCGCGCTGTCGTTTTGCTTCCCGGATTTCATCGTTTTTCGCTTCACCCAGGCCGTGATCTGGGCGATCGCCCTGTTGGGCCTGGTGATCCTGTGTGGCACGAGCGGCCAGTTCTCCTTCGCCCAGGCCGCCCTCTACGGCATGGGCGGCTATAGCGCGGCCATTTTGGGCAGCCACCCCCCGTTCTCTGCCTGGTGGGGCTTCGCCGTGGCGCCATTGGTCGGCTACGCGGCGGGCTACGGGCTCGGCCGGGTCGCCGGCGGGCACAGCATCTGGACCCAGGCGCTGATCAGCTATGCGCTGGCCATCGCCTTCCCGCAGCTGCTGCGCTGGCGGCTGATCGAACACTGGACCGGCGGCGTGCAGGGCCTCTACCTCGATGCCCTCGAAGCGCCCGGCGAGATCGTGAGCCCCGATCGCTGGACCTTCCTGATCGCGCTGACATTGCTCGCGGCCGGCGTCGTGCTGGCGATCAACATGATCGCCAGCCGATCCGGCCGGGCGCTGATGGCGGCGCGCGATCACGATCTGGCGGCCGCCGCCCAGGGCATTCACGTCGAACATGTCAGGGCCGTCGCGTCGGGCGTGGCTGGTGTCTATCTCGCGCTGGCCGGCTGCCTCTCGGCCTTCCAATTCGGTTTCGTCGGCCCGACCAGCTACAACTTCGCGCTGTCGGTGCAGATGCTGTTCGGCCTGGTAGTCGGCGGCATGAATTCCATCGCCGGCGCGATCCTGGGCGGGCTGTTCCTGCAGTTCTTTCCCGACGTCGTGGCGCCGCTCGGCAAAGGCCTGTCGGCGCTGCTCTACGCCGTGCTGCTGATCGCCGCCATTGTCGCCATGCCCAACGGCATCGCTGGCGCCATCGCGCGGCTGATCGCGCGGGCGCGCCGCTAAAGCCAGACCGCAACATCTAGTAGTGGTTACCGGCTGGTAACGTGTAAAATAACGGGAAATCACACCCATTTTAGTGGTGCGTGGATCGTCCGGGCCGCCGCGCCGCGTCTCGCAAGTCTCCCGGTGGTGAGACAGCTCGGATGCCGATGGCACGTGCCTTTGTGCGCTTCGTCTCACGTTTGCGTCCCATCGACACGGCTCGCAAAAAATCGTCCTCATGAGGATTGGCCTGAAAACTCGGTCCTGCGGCCTTTCAGGCGATTCCTCATGAACCTCACGACTCTCATGAGGACTGGCGTTTCTTGATGCCGACAGTCCTGCCCACGCGAATTGGCAGCAAGCGTGGCCCCAGCGTGGCAACCCGCCGAATTGGGATGCGGTCGGTAGGGTCACGGTGAACGATGCCAAGGAGTGGCTTCTGATAGAGGCAAAAGCCAACCAACAAGAGCTGCATTCGTCATGCCAGGCGAAGGAGGCCGGCGGCAGAAGCCTCATCGCCCAAACATTGACGGCCATCAAAGAGCGGTTGGGCGTCGCTGCCGACCGGGATTGGCTCGCCGGCTACTATCAATACGCCAATCGAATCGCTGTTCTGAGTCTTCTGGGTCAGGCAAAAGTCCCGGCGCGGCTTCTCAATGTGTATTTCACTGGCGACCTCGGCGACGAACGGCGCTCGTGCCCCGGCGACACGCAAGGTTGGGCCGAAGCATTGGCATCGCTGAAGGCCCATATTGGGTTGCCACGCGGCCATACCCTGGAGGGCAGAATGCACGAACTATTCCTGCCCGTTTGTCCCGCCGGCTAGGTCGTACAGGTCATGTCGTCGAGCTCTCCTCAAAAGAGGCGTCGTCATATAAGCCAAGCCGCCCCATCCTCGACAATGGAGCATGAGATGAAGCGTCAGTGCCCCCGGACCGCCAGCTATACAAACTTTCAATGTTGCGGCCACGCGGACGCCAGCCGGCGCGGTGCATAAGCGACGCAGAGGCGACCGTGGAACACTCGATCATCCAAGCCAAATCCGTTCCGGCCTCCCGCCGGCGATCGGCGTTGGGCCGGGTGGATTTCCTGCTGATCGTGGCAACCGCGCTAACCTTCGCGGCCGTCGTGGCAGTCACCCACGCTCGGGCGCGTAGCCAGGCTGGCCTGATTCCGACGGCTACTTCCGGACAGCTCGGCCAAGTCCCAACCGATCCAGGACTTGTCAAGGTGCGCATCGGCGGCGCCAGCGCCTTGATGTAGTTGCCGACGAAGGCCCCAAAATAGCCCTGTCATTCCTGACCCATCGACCCTCAGGCCGCTGTCGCCGCCCAATTGCAGGCGAGGTCATTGCTGCTGACCGTCAAGCGCTTGGGTCGGCCCGAGAGGTCGGCGCCGATCTTTATGTAATTGCCGCCAGCGTAAACGTTGGGCCTCACTCGATCGAGCGAGTAATGGATGCCGCCATCCGTCAGCAGCACGGCCTTGTCGTTGCTGACCGTGAGTGTGACGGGGCGGTTCATGCTGGAGTCGCCCATGATGCAGCCCGTGACGCTGTTGGGCAGCAAGGCGAGCGTGAATACCGTGACCGAATTGGCATCCATCGGGCCGGTCGTCACCGGCGCCGGTGTGTCGCCGGTCTGAGTGCAGCCGGCGAACAGGATCGTCGCGGCGAGAACAGACGTGACCTTGGTCTTGTCCATAGTCGTACTCCTCTCGGGTGGCCGGCGTCGATCCAGATGAAGGGTCAGTTGCCCCGGAATACCGGCGCCCGCTTTTCGACGAAGGCGCGGGCGGCTTCCTTGTGGTCGGCGGTCTCGCCGGTGCGGATCTGGCGGGCGGCTTCCGAATCGAGCGCCTCGGCGAGCGTGCCCTCTTCGGCGACCTTCATGTTCTTCTTCACATGCCACCACGCCACGCGCGGGCCCGCGGCGAGCTTCTTGGCGAAGGCCATGGTCTCGCTCTCGAGATTGGCGTCGTCGATGATGCGGTTGGCGAGGCCGAGCTTCTCGATCTGCTCGGCGTTCAGGATGTCGGCGGTGAAATAGAGCTCGCGTGCCTTGGCCGTGCCCACCAGCTTGTGCAGGAAGTAGTGCGAGCCGAAATCGCCGGAGAAACCGACCTTGGCGAAGGCTGTCGTCATGCGTGCCGATTTGCCGACGAAGCGCATGTCGGCCGCCAGCGCGATCGACAGGCCGGCGCCCGCCGCCACGCCGTTCACCATGGCGATGGTAGGCTTGCCCATCTCGTGCAGCAGTTCGGAGACATGCATGCGATTGCGGATGTCGTGGACCTTGTCCTCGTGGGTCTTTTCCTGGTCGCGGCTGCCGGCCGCCATCGCCTTGACGTCGCCGCCGGCGCAGAACGCCTTGTCGCCCGCGCCGCGCACCACGACACAGCCGATGTCGCGCGAGTCGGCGGCCTCTTCGAGCGCTGCGCTGAAGGCATTCAGCATGTCGCGGCTCAGCGCGTTCATGGCCTCCGGCCGATTCAAAACGAGCTTCATGACGCCGTCTTCGACGGTCTTGATGAGATCGGGCATTGGCTTCCTCCGGGAGTGCGAATCGGATGTGTTGCCGCGATGGTTTCGTAAACCAGACAGTCGTGCAACGACATTCGGCCTCGCTGGGCGGAACACTCGCGGCGGAACATCATCGCGCGAAAGGCACAGCTCTCCTTCGTCTTTCCTCCCCCGTCTTACGGGGGAGGACACAGGAGGGGGAAGGCAACGCGGCCGTTCTCTTTCTGGATGAGATCATGATCTGAAACTTGCCGGCGCCGACCGCGCGGCTTTCCCCCTCCCTACCCTCCCCCGTATGACGGGGGAGGAGAAGATTAGGGCTCGCTCGCCCGTCACACTTCGGTAGTTCTGATCGCCTCGATGGGATCGGGCGGGTCGATCGGGTGATGCTGGCTCTCGTAGGCGTCGATCAGCGTCGCCAAAACATCGAGCCGGTCGCCGCGCGGCGTGCCCGACTTCGCACCCCACAGCCGCGCCACCTCGGCCAGCGCCGCCTCGTAGTCCGCCTCGCTGCGGATGGGTTTCACCTCAGCAATGCTCGACCTCCTGGTATACGGTCACGCCGCCAGCCGCAAAGGCTTGGCGCGCTTGATGCGCTCGCGCTCGCGCGGGCTGTGCATTGCCCGCCACAAATCGCCGCGCCGCTGCACGTTCAGCCAGAAGTCGGCCGTGTTGCCGAACACGCGCGCCAGGATGAGGGCGGTCGCGGCCGTCACGTTCCGGCGATCGTTGCAGAGTTCGTTGACGTGCTTGCGCTGCACGCCCATTGCCTTGGCCAAACCGCCCTGGGTCAGGTGCAGCGGCTGCATGAACTCCTCCAGCAGGATCTCGCCGACAGTCGCCGGCTTGCGCTTGGTCATCAGCATGATTGCCTCGCCTCATCTGTAACTGTGATCGTCGAGATAGACGTCGCTGGCCTCACCGCGTTCGCCGTTCCAACGAAAGATCAGCCGCCATTGCCGGTTGACGCGGATCGAGTGGAAGCCGTCCAGACGGCCGCACAGTTTCTCGAAGTGGTTGCTGGGCGGCACCCGCAGGTCCTGGTCGGTCGTCGCGTCATCGATCATCTGAAGCTTGCGGAAGAGCCGGCTTTCTATATCGGACGGGATGTTGCGGGATCGCACGTCGTCGACGAAGAACGTACCCAGCCAGTCGTCCCGAAAGCTCACGATCATCCAGGCCGCTCAAGATCTGTGATTATGTACCACTCAATGGTACAAACGGCAAGCGCACATCGACAGCACCTTATTTGCCGGCGCCACCGCCCCGCGGCAGACAGCGTCCCGGCCATGACATGCGCCACGGAAGTAACCCGCTTTTTCATCTCTTTCCTCCCCCGTCATACGGGGGAGGACACAGGAGGGGGAAGGCGACGCGGGCGCTCTCTCTCCGGATGAGATCATGATCTGAAACCCGGCGGCGCCAACCGCGCGGCTTTCCCCCTCCCTACCCTCCCCCGTATGACGGGGGAGGAGCAGAGCCACTCTACGAACCTTGGGAGAAATACCGGCTTGGAAGGCCGGCCTTCCCGGCGTCTAATACGAGGGTTCGGAGGAACCCCATGTCGCCTGACTCTGCGGCCGTTGCCAGCACGCGTTCCGACCCTCTTTATACCGCGCTCGAGGAGCGCGTTCTCGACCGCGACCAGAAGGGCGCGAGCGAGGTCTACTACAGACTGGTGAAGGCCGGCCGGCCGCTGCCGGAGATGTTGCGCGAGGCGGTGCGCATCCATGGGCCCTACACCCACGTGCCCTATCACGAGCGCGTCGACGACGGGTACGTCAACTTCGTCAACAACGACCATTGCCTGCTCAGCGCCCGCGTCGCCCTGCATCTGTCGAAGATGCTGCCCGGTGCGGCGTCCGGCCTGCCGCTGGCGCAGACCATCTGGTACATCCCGACCGGCCTCGACATCTGGAACCAGAAGATCGGCAAGGCGCCCGGCCATTATTCGCGCGCTATGCAGATCGCCGCCGGGCCGCCGCCGGCGCCGGTGGTTCATTGGCCCGACCAGCAGCCGCAGCAACTCGACGGGCCGCTCAAGGAGCGGCTGGGTCACTGGGCGACGCTCGTCCATCGCGGCCAGGTGGTCGACGCCTATCGTGTTTTCCTCGGCCTGATGGAAAATCCCGCCGAGCGGCAGGCCGCCCTCGCCGAACTGGTCTTCGCCGGCCTGATCGACGTCCAGGACCGCTCGGTCCTCAACCGTTCCTACACCACCGGCCATAAGGCCTTCCGCGCCCGCGCCACGGTCGAGTTGGGCGATGCCATCGGCTGGGATCTGGCGCACGACGTGCTCTATGCCGGCGCACTCGATATCGCCGTCGGTCCGCGCTGGTACTCGCTCTACGAGATGGCCTGCAACGCCGTCACCGTCCATTTGGACGGCCAGACCCTGCATGCCGTGCCCTATGGCGGCACGACCGAGACGGAGCGTGCGATCCTCGCCAACAACAAGACGCCGCTGACCAAGCCCGAGTCGGACGCCTTCATCGAGGTCGTGCTCCGCGAGCCCGAACCGGCGTTCGTCGTGCACCTGACGACGCTCCTGAAGGCCGGCAAGAGCCCGCGCTCGGTCCTCGACGCCATCCAGGTCGGCAGCGCCGAGGTCGTGCTGGAGACGCACGGCGACCTCAACTTCTCGCTGGCGCAGCACTGTTTCGAATACTGCAATGCGCTCGCCTGGTTCTGGGACCGCTTCGCCCATCCGCAGCGCATCAAGCTGCTCTATCTCGCGGCGGCCTACCTCAACCAGGCCGCCTGGCATCAGAAGCTGATCGGCGAGCTCCTGCCGCCGCAGATCGAGAAGCCGGCAAACGCCTCGGGTCTCGATGCCGAACGGATGGCCGCTGCCGTCGAGGCAGCGACCCTGGCGCTCGACGCGCCCAAGGCCGTCGGCTGGACCCAGGCCTATCTCGAGGCCGGTCACGACACCGCGCCGCTGGTGCGCGCACTCGCCATGGCCTGCTCGCGCATCGGCAACGATCCGCACAATCAGGAAATCGCGCACTGCATGCTGGAGGACTACGGCAAAAACCGAAACCCCGACCGCGGCCGCCTGCTGCTCGCCGCCGCCCAGCACACCGCGCGGCACCGCAAGTACGGCGATCCGCTGGACTGCAGCCGCCGTTTCGGCAAGGCGATGGGGATTGACGCGCTGGCCTGAGAGCAGGGAAAGGTCCCTCGCTTCGCTCGGGATGACACCGTTTTAGCTAGAACGAAGGGCGCCAATGCAAGCAATGTTGTCATCCCGAGCGCAGCGAGGGATCTTTGCGCGCTAAGATGGGCGGATGACCTACGTCTTCGATCTCGGCAATCCGGCGACCAACGCCAACCCCTTCCCGGAATTTGCCCGCCTCCGGGCCGAGGACCCGGTGCACTGGTCGGGGGCGATGAAGGCCTGGATCGTCACGCGCTACGATGACGTCAGGCAGGTGGCGCTGAACAACAAGCAGATCTCGGCCGACCGGCTGACGCCCTTCTTCAAGACCAACAGCGAGTTCCAGCGCGGCTCGATCGAGAGCCTGGTGCGCTACCTCAATCATTGGATGGTGTTCCGCGACCCACCCGATCACACCCGCCTGCGCCGGCTGTTCACCAAGGCCTTCACACCGACCGCCGTCGAGAATTTACGCGGCAATATCGAGGATATCGTCAGCCACCTGATCGACGGCATGCAGGCCAAGGCCAAACGTGGCGAGACGGTCGACTACATCGCCGACTTCGCCTATCCCCTGCCCGCTTCGGTGATCATGGATCTGCTGGGCGTGACGCGCGCCGACCTCGAGCGCGTCAAGGTGTGGTCCGACGACATCGCGCTGTTCATCGGCACCGCCCAGGTGGCGGGCAACAAGTACCTGCGCGCTGAAGCCGGCGCCAAGGCGATGTCGGATTATTTCCGCACTCTGGTCGAGGCGCGCACTGCCAAGCCGACCGACGACATGATCAGCCAGCTCGTGCTGGCGCGCGACGACCGCGACGCTCTGTCGACCGACGAGATCATCGGCACGGCGATCCTGCTGCTGTTCGCCGGCCACGAGACCACGACCAACCTGATCGGCAACGGCTTCCTCTATTCGATGAGGAACCGCGAGCAGTGGGAGCGGCTGGTCGCCGATCCGTCGTTGGCCGATTCCGCCGTCGAGGAGTACCTGCGCTACGACGGACCGTCCGGCGCCGTGGCCCGCGTCGCCGCGGCCGACCTCGAGATGGCCGGCAAGACCATCCGCGAGGGCCAGCGCGTCTTCGCCTTCGTGAACTCGGCCAACCGCGACCCCGCTGCGTTCGACGATCCCGAGCGCTTCGACATCGGCCGTGCCACGAACCCGCACATGACCTTCGGCCACGGCATCCACTTCTGCCTGGGCGCCCCGCTCGCCCGCCTGGAAGCCCGCATCGCCGCGGTCCGCCTCGCCGAGCGCCTTCCCGACATCCGCCTCGCCGGCGGCGAGCCGGAATGGCACGATTCCCTGATCCTGCGCGGCGTTAAGAGTCTGCCAGTGACGCTATGAAAGCGATGATCTGCCGCCACTGGGGCGGGCCCGAAGATCTGCGGCTCGAGGAGGTCGAGCGCGTGGCGCTGAAGCCGGGTCAGGTGCGCATAAAAGTCCATGCCGCCGGCGTGAGCTTCGCCACCACCCTGGTGATCGCCGGCAAGTACCAGCGCAAGCCGCCGCTGCCCTTCGCACCGGGCACCGAGGCGTCGGGCGTGGTGATCGAGGTCGATCCGGCCTGCAAGCGACTGAAAGTGGGCGACGAGGTCGTGGCGGTGCTCGACTGGGGCGGCCTGGCCGAAGAGGCGGTGGCGCACGAGGTCAATGTCTTTGCCAAGCCGGCGAACGTCGGCTTTGTCGAGGCGATCCAGCTTGCCATTTCCTATCCGACCTCGGCCGGCGCGCTCACCTGGCCGTTCGCGTTGGATGTGCAGAAGGGTCACACCCTGCTGGTCCATGCCGCCGCGGGCGGCGTCGGCATGGCGGCGGTCGAGATCGGCAAGATTTTGGGCGCCATGGTGATCGCCACGGCCGGCGGCGCGCGCAAGACCGAATTCGCCAAGGCGCACGGCGCCGACCATGTCATCGATTACAACACGAGCGATTTCCGCGAAGAGGTGATGAAGCTCACGTCAGGCCGCGGCGTCGACCGGGTCTACGATCCCGTCGGCGGCGACGTGTTCACCCAGTCGCTACGCTGTCTCGCCGTCGAGGGCCGCATCTGCCCGATCGGCTTTGCCGGCGGCACCATCCCGCAGATCCCGGCCAACATCCTGCTGCTGAAATCGATCGCCGTGACCGGTTTCAACTACGGCTATTACGTCGGCTGGAGCCCGCACGACGCGCGCTTCGAGCAGGCGGGGCGGACCTTTGCCCTGGCCGAACGCATCCGCGGCTGGTGCGAGCAAGGCCTCTGCCGGCCGCACGTCGACCGCACCTTCCGCCTCGACCAGGCGGCCGAAGCGATGCGCGCCCTCCTGGAGCGCAGCGTGGCCGGCAGGGTGGCGGTAGCGATGGACTAGCTACTTCCGCGTCAGCTTGCCCTCGAACTTGCAGTAGCCGTCGAGCAGGATGCGGCTTTCCTTGTCGGAAATAGTGCCGGTGACATCCAGCATATTGCCGGCCCCGACCTCGGCCTGGGCCTTGAAGACCCCACCATCGCCCAGCGTCGCCTCGAAGCGGCGCTCGTCGCGGCCCTGCTGGTGGAGCACGCCCTTCACGGACTTGCCATCCACCGTAACGTCGATCGTCATCTTATAGGTCGCGCACTTCGAACTGCCGTCGACGCCGGTGCCCATGCCGGTCCACATATAGGCGGCCGGTTGGGCCTGGACTGCGCCGGAGATCAACAAAGCCGCAAAGGCTCCTGCCGCAACACGCTTGTGCATCGATATCGCCCCGTCAGCCGTGAATCACTACTTCTTGGTCAGCGGGCCACCGAACTTGCAGTAGCCGTCGAGCAGGATCTTGCTGGCGCCGTCCTTGATGGTGCCCGACACGTCCATGGTGGTGCCGCCGTCGAGCTTGGCTTTGGTCTTGAAGGCGCCGCCAGCCGCCATCGCCGCCTCGAAGCGACGCTCCGTGCGGCCTTCCTGCAGGAACACGCCCTTCACGGCGCTGCCGTCGACCGTGACGTCGATCTTCATCTTGTAGCTGCCGCACTTGGTGGCGCCGGCCACGTTCGTGCCGGTACCGCTCCACATATAGGCCGCCTGCTGGGCATGAGCCGTGCCTGCAAGCAGGAGAGCCGCCAGGGCTCCCGCTGCAACGATCCTGGTCATCGATTCATCCCCTGTTAAAAGAAACCCCTGATCGCCTGTCAGGGCCCCGCGGCTTTGACGGGCTTACTGCTTCTTGGTCAATGGGCCTTCGAACTTGCAGTAGCCGTCGAGCAGGATCTTGGACTCGGTTTCACTGATGACGCCGATGACATCCATCATGTTGCTGCCGAGCGAGGCTGCCGTCTTGATGCGGCCGGCCTTGCCCAAGGTGGTTTCGAAGTGCCGCTGGGGCCGGCCCTCCTGCTGGAACAGACCTTTCACGTCCTTGCCGTCGACCGTGACGTCGATCGTCATCTTGTAGGTCGGGCACTTCGAGCTTCCGGCGACGTTGATGCCGTAGCCGGTCCAGGTGTAGACGACCGGCTCGGCGTAGGCCGCACCAGCGAACAGGAACGTGGCCAACGTGGCCGCTGCAACCGCTATTTTCATCGATCCGTCTCCCGTCAGAAAAAATCCTTGATGGCCTTGAGTACGGCAGCCGGCTTTTCCTGGCCGACCGCATGCCCTGCCTTGGCGATCCTAACCAATTTCGATTTCGAAATCGCCTTTTTGAAGGCATCGCCATAGGCCGCGGCGATTAGCGCATCCTCGCGCCCCCACACGATCAAGGTCTTGGCGGTAATACGGTGCAGGCGCTGCGCCAGACCGCGGTCGGGGATGGGAAAAAGCAGCTTGCCCGCCATGCCGAGGCGTCGGGCATTCATCACCAGGAACTGTTTGAGGAACTCCGGATCCTCCATGTTGCCGCCGCCGGCCGTCATGAGCTTCTGACCGGCCTCGGCGTCATGAAACAGCAACGCCGGCAGCTCGAACGGCAGCTTGGAGAAGATGTCGACCACGGGATGGTCGTCCAGCCACAGCCCGGCCGGCGCCAGCAGGCAGAGTCGGGTGATCTCGGTATGGGCGATCGCGGCCATTTCGGCGGCGATCATGCCGCCCATCGAATGACCGACGACGATCGGCTTCTTGAGCTTCAGCGCCTCGAGCACGTCGAGTGAATGGAGTGTGACGTCGAGCATGTCGCGCAGGCCGTCCTCGCCGCTCGATTGGCCGTAGCCCGGCAGCAGCGGCGCCACGACCCGGTATTTGGTGGCAAGCGCTGCGATCAGCGGATCGTTCGCCATGTGGCCACCGGCGCCATGCAGGAACAGGAGGTCGCGGCCTTTGCCGGCTTCAACGACCTGGATACGCGCACCCAGGGGCTTCAGCGTGATGAAGCGGGATTTCATTCGGCGGCGACCTTTAACGACGCACGATTGTCGGTCATCGGATGGCACCAGAAGCGATCGTCGTGATTCTGCCACTCGGGCCACAGGTTGCGCAGGTGCGGGATCACCTTTTCGGCGAACAGGCGCGTGGAGTGGCGCACCTTGTCGTCGGGCATGTTGCCGACATGCAGCAGGCAGAAGACGTTGCCGACACGCAGGCTCTTGATCAGCTCCTCCATCTGCTGGCGCACTGTCTCGGGCGAGCCGGCGATGATGTAGCGGCCGTCGACCAGATCCTTCCAGGTCATGTTGGGATAATCGCGCGCCGCGGCCTGGGTGAACTGCGACAGCGCACCGGTCTGGATGGTCTTGACGGTGCGATAGCCCGGCGCGTCGGCGAAGCCNNAGCCCGGATAGACGTGCAGGCAGCGGTTATAGAAATAATTCACATGGGGACCGTAGAGCCGCTCGGCCTCGGCGTCGGTGTCGGCAACGCAGATCACCTGGGCGAAGCCCGCACGGTAGGGCGATTCGTCGACCTTCCGCTCTTCGATGCGCTTCCAGTAGCCCTCCATCAGGAGCTTGGCGCGCAGGTAGCCCGAGTAGCTCAGGTACGAATACGAATAGGTATTGTCGATGCAGAAGTCGTAGGTTTCGACCGAGCCGCCGCCGGGAATGAAAATCGGCGGCGCCGGCTTCTGGATCGGCTTGGGCCAGCAATTGACATAGCGCAGCTTGGTGTAGCGGCCGTTGAAGGCGAACGGCTCGTCGGCCGCCCACGCCTTGCGGATCAGATCGTGCGCTTCGGCGTATTTCTCGCGGGTCAGCGCCGGGATCGTGCCGTAGGCGTAGTTGGTGTCCATCGAGGTGCCGACCGGAAAACCGGCGATCAGCCGCCCGCCTGACAAAACGTCGAGCATGGCGAACTCCTCGGCGACCCGGATCGGCGGATTGTAGAGCGCGATCGAATTGCCGAGCACGACCAGGGCAGCCTTCGACGTGCGGCGCGTGAGCGTCGCCGCCATGATATTGGGCGACGGCATCAGGCCATAGGCGTTGGCGTGGTGCTCGTTCACGCCGATGCCGTCGAAGCCGACCGATTCCGCGAATTCGAGCTGGTCGAGATACTGGTGGTAAATNNCGGAAATCGTCCGGCATGTGCGGCCACGGCATCAGATGGAACCAGGTGAATTTCATGGCTGCTGCCCTCTTTTCCCCAGGTTATGGTGGCTCAGGAGAACCCGTCACGCCATGCAAAACCGTTTCATCGATCTCTACAGCGACACCAAGACCAAGCCCTCGCCCGGCATGCGAAAGGCGATGGCCGAGGCCGACGTGGGCGACGAGCAGAAATTCGAGGATCCCACGACCAACCGCCTGCGCGAGCGCGTCTGCGAGCTTTTAGGCACCGAGGACGCCGTCTTTCTGCCGAGCGGCACGATGGCCAACCAAATCGCCATCCGTGTCCATTGCCGGCTGGGCGACGAGGTGATCGCCGACAGGACCGCCCACATCATCAACGCCGAAACCGGCGGCCCGGCGGCGAACTCAGGCGTCATGATCCGCGCCATCGACGGGCCGAACGGCGTGTTCACCGGCGAGCAGGTGAAGGCCGCGCTGCGCGATCCCAACAGCCGCAACGCCCCGCGCTCGCGGCTGGTGTCGATCGAGAACACCTCCAACGGCGGCTGCGGCACGGTGTGGCCGCTCAGCACCATGCAGGGCGTGGCCCAGGTGGCGCGTTCCGCCGGCGTCGCCTTGCACATGGATGGCGCGCGGCTCTGTAATGCCGTGGTCAAGTCCGGCACCCCGGCGCGCGACTATGCCCAGTGCGTCGATTCGCTGTGGCTCGACTTCACCAAGGGACTGGGCGCGCCGGTCGGGGCCACCCTCGCCGGCTCCAAGGACTTCATCAAGGAAGCCTGGCGGCAGAAACAGATGCTGGGCGGCTCGATGCGTCAGTCCGGCGTCATTGCCGCAGCCGGCCTCTACGCGCTCGAGCACAACTGGGATCGCCTGGCCGAGGACCACGACAACGCCCACCACCTCGCCCAGGGCATCGCCAACATCAAGGGCTTCAAGATCGACGTGCCGCGCATGGAGACCAACCTGGTGTTCTTCGAGATCACCAAGCCCGGCATGACCGCCGCCAAGCTGGTCGACGCCTGCAAGGAGCGCGGCGTCGGTATCGGCGCCAACAACCCGACCCGCATCCGCGCCGTCACCCATCTCGACGTCAGCCGCGCCGACATCGACAGAGCGCTGAGGGTGATCAACGACGTGATGGCGGCCTAGCGGGCGGATGAACGCTCCCGCCCAGCTCGGGCAGTCGATCACACGGCGCGAAGACCAGCGGTTTCTGACCGGCGGCGGACGCTATGCCGACAACACCGCGCCGGCCGATGCGCTGGCGGTGCTGTTCGTGCGCTCGCCGTACGCCCATGCCCGGATCGCTGGCATCGACAAGAGCACAGCCCTCGACTTGCCCGGCGTCATGGCAGTCTGCACGGCCGAGGACACCGCAGCCGACAAGCTCGGCCATCTGCCGACCATCAGCGAGATCAAGGATGCCGCCGGCGCCCGCCATCGCGAACCCGCGCATCTGCCGATGTCGGTCGGCAAGGTGCGCCATGTCGGCGACATCGTGGCCATGGTCGTGGCCGGCACGCTCGACCAGGCGCGCGACGCCGGCGAGGCGCTCGCGATCGACTATGAGGAACTGCCGGCTGTCGTGACGGTGGCGCAAGCTCTCGCTCCAGGCGCGCCGCTGGTCCATGACGACGTGCCGGGCAATCTGATGTGCCGCTGGGAACGCGGCGACTCCGTCGCTGCGGACGCAGCTTTCGCCAAGGCCGCGCACGTCGCTCGCCTGTCGATCCGCTCGCCGCGCCAGATCGCACACTACATGGAAACACGCGCTGCCTGGTCGTCCTACGATCCGGCCGACGACGTGGTCACCGTCACCTTGTCCTCGCAGGGCGTGCAGATCCCGCACCGGCTGATGTGCGAGCGCGTGCTCAACATCGCCAAGGACAAGCTGCGACTCGTCACCCAGGACGTCGGCGGCGGATTCGGGCCGAAATATCCGATATCCGCCGAATCGACTCTGATCGCCTGGGCGACACGCAAGCTCGGACGCGGCCTGCGCTGGAGCTGCGAGCGTAGCGACCACGCCTTGTCCGACAGCCACTCGCGCGACCTCGTGGCCTCGGCCGAGCTGGCGCTCGACGCGAAAGGCAAATTCCTCGGCCTACGTGTGAAGTGCCAGGCGAACTTCGGCGCCTACCTCTCGATGTTCGCGCCCTCGATCCCGACCACCGGCCTGGCCAAGGTAATTTCCGGCCTCTACCGCATTCCCGCGATCCGCATCGATTTCGACTGCGCCTTCACCAACACCGTGCCGGTCGACGCCATCCGCGGCGCCGGCAAGCCCGAGGCGCTGTTCCTGCTCGAGCGGCTGGTCGACACAGCCGCCCACGAAACCGGCCGCAGGCCGGCCGACCTTCGCCGCCTGAACCTGCTGGCGCCCGCCGACATGCCCTACAAGGCGGCGACCGGCTACACCTACGACGCTGCCGATTGCGCGCGGCTGTTCGAGACGGCGCTGGCGGCCGCCGACGAACCGGGTTTCGCCGCGCGGCGGACGGCAAGCGAAGCGCGCGGTCTCTACCGCGGCATCGGCTTCTCCTGTCATCTGCACGGTACCGGCGGCATCGCCGACGAGCATGTCGTGGTCGAGGTCGAGCCCGACCGGCTGGTGGCGAGCGTCGGCACGCAAAGCCAGGGCCAGGGCCACGAGACCATATTCGGCCAGATCCTGTCGGCCGCGCTCGGTGTGCCGGTCGACAAGATCGAGCTGCGCCAGGGCGACACGCGCACCATCCCGCACGGCGGCGGCACCGGCGGCTCGTCCTCGACCATCATCAGCGGCACGACGCTCAAGCGCGCCGCCGACGCTGTGATCCAGCGCGGCCGCGATCTCGCCGCCGAGCGGCTGGAGACCGCGCCGGCCGACATCGCCTATCGCGACGGCGCCTTCGAGATCGTCGGCACCGACCGCCGGATCGGCCTGTTCGAACTGGCGGCCTGGAAGCCCTTCTCGGGCGATGCGCTGTTCGCCGACAAGATCGAGACCTTCCCGACCGGTGTCATGGTTTGCGAGGTCGAGGTCGATCCCGAAACCGGCATCAGCCGTATCGACCGTTTCCTCGCCGTGGCGGACGCGGGCGTGGTGGTGAACCCGCGCCTGCTGGCGGGCCAGATGCAGGGCGGCATGGTCCATGGCCTCGGTAACGCGTTGATGGAGGAGGCCGTCTACGACCAGGCGACCGGCCAGCTGCTGAGCGGAACGCTGATGGACTACGCCCTGCCGCGCGCCGATGATGTGCCCGACCTCAAGGTCGAGACCATCGCCACGCCCTCGCCCAACAATTTCATGGGCCTGAAAGGCGTTGGCGAGCTGCCGACCAACGGCGCGCCGGCGGCCGTGGCCAACGCCATCCTCGACGCCCTGCGCCCGCTCGGCGTGCGCCACATCGACATGCCGATCACGGCGCACAAGGTGTGGCAGGCCATTCGCGCATCGTGAGTATATCCACGAAGGATGTCGGTCCATTGGCGCAAATGCGATGGATCGGCCGCACCACCGGAGCAAGTATGCCGCCATGCTTCGAAAAATACTGATCGCCGCCGGCGTCCTTGTCCTGATGGCCGTCGGCACCTTTGCCGGCGTCATCGCCTTCAATTCCCCCAACGCGCCGCCGAAGCTGGCTGCCGGCAATTCCATTCCCGGGATCGCGCAGTGGAACTTCTCCGAAATCCCCAAACCGCAGAGCGTCAGGGCGCGCGACGGCGCGCCGCTCAACTATCGGCTCTATCCGGGCCGCCCCCATCGGGCGGTCGTGCTGGTGCACGGCTCCACAGGCACCGGGTTGGAAATGCACAAGGTCGCCCAGTCGCTGCAGGTGGCAGGCGCCACCGTCTATGTCATTGCCCTGCGCGGTCACGGCGGCAGCGGCACCCGGAACGGCGACGTCTCCTATCTTGGCCAACTCGACGACGACCTGGCCGATCTCGTCAAGGCACTCGGGCTCGACAAGCAAGGCATACATCAGACGCTTGCCGGTTTCTCCTCCGGCGGCGGCTTCGTGCTGCGCATTGCGGGCAGCTCGCGTGCCGCCCTGTTCGACGACTATCTCGCTGTGTCGCCTTACGTCTCTCAGGACTCACCCACCAACAAGCCTAATGCAGGCGGTTGGGCCGGCGTGGCGTTGCCGCGGATCCTGGCGCTGTCGCTGCTCGATGGCTTCGGGCTGCCGTGGTTCCAGGGACTGCCGGCCGTCCACTTCGCCACCCCTGCCAAGGCCGACGACAACCGCACACCGGTCTACTCGTTCCGGCTGATGGCGAGCCTCCAGCTCGGCCGCGACTGGCGCGCGGCGGTGGCCCGCATCGGCGCACCGACCCGCATCGTGATCGGCGCCAACGATGAACTGTTCAATTCAGACCAATTCCAGCCGATGCTGCAGGCGATCAATCCCCGCATCGGCCTCACCATAGTGCCGAACGAAGGACATCTCGGCATGATCGGCGATCCCGCGGGCGCAGCCGCCATCGCGGCGGCGTGGCTGCAGCTAGCAGGAAGCTGAGCGTTCGAGACTGACCTAGATCAAGGCGGGTCACCGGGCCGTTGGTGACAATTCCGAAATGGCCCGCAAGATCCTCGTGCTCAACGGACATCCCGATCCCTCCGGCAAAGGCCTGGTACCGGCCCTTGCCGACGCCTACGCCGCCGGTGCGACCGAGGCTGGCCACGAGGTGAAGCGGGTCAACGTCGCCTCCCTTCAATTCGGCTTCGTGCGCTCCCAGGTGGAATTCGAGCATGGCACCGTGCCGCCCGACATCGCCGCCGTGCAGGATCAAATCCGCTGGGCTGACCACGTGATGGTGGTCTTTCCCTTATGGCTCGGCGACCAGCCGGCAGTGCTCAAGGCTTTCCTCGAACAGACGCTTCGTCCGGGTTTCGCCTACCTCTACCGGCCAAGCGGATTTCCCGCGATGCTCCTGAAAGGGCGTTCGGCGCGCATCGTCGTCACCATGGGCATGCCCGCCTTCATCTATCGCTGGTACTTCCGCGCCCATGGGCTGAAGAACCTCGAGCGCAACATCCTGCGCTTCGTCGGCTTCGCGCCGGTGCGCTACACCATGCTGGGCAGTGTCGGCACGCGCAGTAAGAAGTCGATCGAGCGCTGGTTCGACGACATGAAAGCGCTCGGCCGCCGCGCCGCTTGAACCAGGTCGTAGCCCGGACTCTTCTTTTGTCGCGGGCCCAGTCGAGATACCGTCGGCTCGTTCGACTCCAGCGGCCATCCGCCGAGAGGGAGGAGCCTGTGACAAACCCCGACAAAGCAAGCGCCCGTACGCTTGCCGGAAAGTGCTTTTGCGGCACAGTCCAATACACCCTGCCGGACGAATTCCTCTACGCCATGAACTGCCACTGTTCGAACTGCCGGCGGACGACGGGTTCGGCCTTCAAGCCGTTCGCCGGCATCGAGCGCGACAAGCTCGCCATCACCAAGGGCGCCGACAAGCTCACGATCTTTGGCGAGAAAGACGGCAACGACACGCACTGCAAGACGTGCGGCTCACTGCTCTATTCGGTCGTGCGCGACGGCAAGTTCGTCCATGTCGCCATGGGAACCCTGGTCGACGACCCGACGATCCGCCCGACCAGGCACATCTTCGTCGGCTCCAAGGCGCCGTGGTTCACCATCACCGACGGCCTGCCTCAATACGAAGGGCACGTCGTGACTGGCGGACCCAAGTCCACGTCCTAGCCGCCGCCCAATCGCTTCAGGGCCGCCGCGATCGCCTCGCGCGTGGTTGGCGGCTGCTCGGCGATCGCCTGGGCGAGCAGGCTGAGCTGGCCGCGCAAGGTGTGCACCTGGTCGATTAGGGCGATCACGGCTTCGACCGTGTCGTCGTCGAGGCCGATGTCGTCGACCAGTTCGGCAAGCAGGCGCGCGCGCGCCACATCGATCTGCTCGAAGGTCCAGCTTTCGCTGCCGCCTGAAGGGCGCAGCAGGCCACGCGCCACCCAGCGCTCGACATGGACCGTCGTCAATCGGCCGTGCAGGCGCAGCAGTTCGTCGAGGCCAATCATGAGGTTGGTCATGTGAACTGCTCCATCGCCTGGCGCGGGTCGTGGCCGCGCCCGGCCTCCCACGTTTCGAGGAATTGCTTGAGCTTGTCGTCGGGTTGGTCGGGCAGCACGACCTTGAGCTTGACGTACTGGTCGCCGCGCACGCCCGACCTGGCGTCGATCAGGCCGCGGCCCTTCAGCCTAAGCGACGCTCCGGTGTTGGACCCGGCCGGCACATTCAGCATCACCGGACCGCCGACCGTCGGCACCTTCACCTTGCCGCCCAGCACGGCTTCGCTCAGCGTCACCGGCAGCTCGACATGAATGTCGTTGTCGCGCGCCTCGAAGAAGGCGTGCGGCTCGACATGGACCTCGACATAGGCGTCTCCGGTAGGCCGCCCCTTGGTGCCCGGCATGCCCTGGCCCTTCAGCCGCAAGGTCTGGCCGTTGGTCGCGCCCTCGGGAATGTCGATGTCGAGCGTCTTGCCGTCCGGCAGATTGACGCGCTGCTTGCCGCCGCGCGCGGCCACCAGGAACGGTACGCGCAGGCTGTAGGTGACGGGCATTCCGCCCATATCGAAGCCGCCTTGGAAGCCTTCGCCGCCGCCGCGCCGCTCGCCGAACATCTCGGAGAAGATGCCACCCATGTCGACGAAAGATTCGTGCCCGCCGGCGCGCTGGTACTTGGCGCCGCCGGCGCCTCCCGCCTGGTCGCGATAAAATCCGCGCGGCGGCATCTCCTGGCCTGACGCATCGATTTCGCCTGCGTCGAAGCGGCGGCGCTTCTCCTTGTCGGAGAGCAACTCGTTGGCCTGGGAGATTTCCTTGAACTTCGCCTCGGCACCCTTGTCGCCCGGATTGAGGTCGGGGTGGTGCCTTTTGGCGAGCTTGCGGAAGGCCTTGCGGATTTCGTCCTCGGAAGCGGTCTTGGCCACGCCGAGGATGGCATAGGGGTCGGTCATAACCGGGGAATGTGAGGCTTCCTCAGGCGGTTGCAAGGCCCTCGGTGCGTTCCCGGCGGCTCACCGCCTCGGCGAACAACCGGTACTTCACACTGTCGACCGACAATTCGCGGCCCCAGCTGACCAGATCGCCCCACGGATCGTTGAGCTTTCCGAGGCCGCTGACCACCGCCACCACGGTGCCGACCTCGATACGACCGTCCACGGCGAACAGCCCACCGACGCCCAGCGCCACGGCGACGGCGAGGTAGTACATGAAGTTCATCGCTAGGTTCATGGTGAACTTGATCTTGTAGATGCCCATGTTGAGCGCAAAGACGCGTTCGATGCGCTCGTCTTCCGGCATGCCGGTCTCGACGATGTCGCCGCCCACCTTGCGCAAGGTACGGATGCGCTTCTCGGCGCGGCGGTTGATCGCCTGCTGCATCGATGGCACGAAGAGCGCCTGCGGCAGCAGGAAGCCGGCGCACAGCACCAGTGCCCACGGCTCCAGGTAGGTCATGTAGCCGATCACGCTTGCCAGGATGCCGGCCTGCAGCAGCGGCTCGGAGATCGCCATGCCGACGAAACCGCCGATCGGCTCGACCTCGGCAACGATCATGGCCGTGTGCGTCCCCGCCTTGTCGCTGTCGGGTTGCTCGATGTCGCGCAAGCTCCGGCGTAGGGAGCGCACGGCGTCTTCGCTTACCCAGGCGCGATAGATATTCAGTGCCAACTTCAGCCCCTGCTCGAGCAGCGCCACGCCGGCATAGGCGGCGGCGAGCCACAGGATGGTGGCGGTCGCGCCGCTCTTGATGGCGTCGTTGACGATGCGACGCTGCAATTCGAGCGGCACGCTCGAGAGACCGAACACGCCGGCCGCCAGCGCAGCGAGCCCGATCTGGTGACGGCCCGAACAGCGAACCACATACCCCATCATCGTCTGTGGCAGCGGCGCGCAACTCATGGGGTTGAAACGCTGCTGCCGGATGGATGTTCCGCCCGAAGGCCGGTCGGGATTCACAAACTCAGCACGGCCTTGGCGACGATGTTGCGCTGGATCTCGTTGGAACCGGCGTAGATCGTCGAGGCTCGGTTGTTGAGGTAGAGCGGCATCGCCGTGATGCCGTAATCGGGCGTCACCGTCGCCTGGTTATGGCCGAGCAGGCGGGCCTCGGGCTCGAAGGGCGCGGCATACCAGCCGAGCGCCTCGACGCCGAGATGGTCGAGTGCCTGCAGCGTCTCGCTGCCGCGGATCTTCATCGATGACGACACGGCGCCGGGATTCTTGCCCTTGCTGAGGTCGGACAGCACCTGCAGTTCGATCATCTCCAACGCCTGGATCGAGATCTCGGCCTCGGCAAGACGCTGNNTCGCCGCCGCGCTCGAATTCGAGCAGATATTTGGCAACGGTCCAGCCGGCGTTCTCCGGCCCGATGCGGTTGGCGACCGGCGTGCGGACGTTGTCGAAGAACACCTGGTTGACCTCGTGGTCGCCGGCCAGGGTGACGATCGGCTTCACGGTGAGGCCAGGCGTGGCCATCGAGTCAATCAGAACGAAAGAAATGCCGTCCTGCGGTTTGCCTTTGGTGGAGGTACGCACAAGACAGAACATGTGGTCGGCGATATGAGCACCGGTCGTCCAGATCTTGGTGCCGTTGATGACGTAGTCGTCGCCGTCCTGCACCGCGCGCGTCTTGAGACTGGCGAGGTCGGAGCCGGACCCGGGCTCGGAATAGCCCTGGCAGAATACGATGTCGCCCGCGACGATCCGGGGCAGATACTTCGCCTTCTGCTCGGGCGTGCCGTATTTCATGATCACCGGACCGACCATGCGCAGACCCATGGCAAAGATGCGCGGCGCGTCGACCGCCGTGCTCTCGCGCGAGAAGATGTAGCGCTGGGTGGCATTCCATCCCGTGCCGCCATGTTCCTTGGGCCACGCCGGAGCCGACCAGCCATGGCGCGCCAGAACCTTGTGCCAGCGGATGCCAGCGTCGATCTCGGCGAACACGCCGCCGGTCTTGCGCCCGGCCTCTCGCAGATCGTCTGTAAGCTGGGTGTCGAGGAAACGGCGCACCTCGTCGCGAAAGGCTTCGTCAGCGGGGCTCAGGGCCAGGTCCATCGGCATCCTCCGGTGATTTCCTCCACAGAGGCTAGCGGCCGGCCTCGGCCGCCGTCCAGAGCGCGGCTGACAGCGGCTTCCGATGAGCGGTATGGTTCTTGCCTCGTCGTGGGCGTCCGAGTGCGGAGCTCGTCATGACCAAACTGTTCCGGCTGATCGCGTTTTGCTTCCTCCTGTTTGCCCTGCCCGCCGCGGCGCAGGACAAGAAAGAAGTCGACCTGGCGCTGGCGATGGCCATCGACATTTCCGGCAGCATCGATCCCGACGAGGCCCATCTGCAGCGCGAAGGCTATGTCCAGGCGTTCCGCGACCCGATCATCGTCAAGGCGATCCTGGGCGGCGCCAACGGCCGCATCGCCGTCGCCTACTTCGAATGGTCCGACTCGTGGATGCAGAAGCTCCTGATCGACTGGACCTTGCTCGACTCGGAAGCGACCATCGCGGCCTTCGCTACGCGACTCGAGAAGGCGCCGATCTCGATCGCCCGCCGCACCTCGATCAGCGGCGCCATCCGCTACGCCATCCCGCTGTTCGGCCGTAGCCCCTACGACGCCGAGCGCAAGGTGCTCGACATCTCGGGCGACGGCTCCAACAACGACGGCGGGCTGGTCACCGACATGCGCCACGAGGCGTTGAAGGACCGCATCATCATCAACGGCCTGCCGATCATGAACGACCGGCCCAACCCGTTCGGCTTCCCGAGCGAGGACGACCTCGATCGCTACTACCTGCACTGCGTAACCGGCGGTCCCCGCTCCTTCGTCGAGGTGGCGCGCAACTTCGAGGACTTCCCCCGCGCCGTGCGCAAGAAGCTCCTGCAGGAGGTAGCCGACGTCGGACCCCGTCCCGATTTCGACACCGGCGAGCTCGGTGGCTTGCGTGACGGCGTCCAGCTCGCCCAGAGCGGCCGACCACGCAATCGCGCCGAGGAGGACTACACCAAATTCATACGTCCCGAGTACGAACTCGGCTGCGACGTCGGCGAGCGCCGCAGCCGCGAATTCTGGCAGCGTCGCTTCGGGGTGACCCCGGACTGATACACAGGCGGCCGGAAGATCTATTCGATCGGGTAATCGTAACGGATGAACCCTCTGAACCGCGCGACCTTGTCGTAAAGCGCGCGGGCACGGGTGTTGTCGTGCTTGGTCTGCCAGTAATAGCGTGTGGCGCCGCGCTTCCTGGCCGCCGACGCCACCGCATCTATCAGCGCACGTGCCGCCCCCTGCCCGCGCACGCTTTCATCGACGAACAGATCCTGCAGATAGCAGACGTCGTCGCGCCAGACATTCGCATGGAACAGGAAATGCGCGATGCCGACCAGCCTGCCGTTGAGCCGCGCACCGAGCCCGTGGATCTTCTGCCCGGCGCGTAGCCGCCGCCAGGCGCAGTCGTAGTCCGCGTCGGGCAGGACGGTCTCGTAGAAGTCATTGTAGCCGCGCGCCAGTCGTTCCCAGGCGGCACGGTCGGCCTCGCCGAGAGGCGCGATCGCGATCATGCCGCCTTATACCCTAAAGCATAGTCCGTCCGGCTGGAATCAGCCGGACGGACTATGCAATTGAAGGAAATGCTTCGTACAATGCGTTTCCGGTCAAATGAAACCGCTCCGCGGTTCCATTTGACCGGAAGCCGCACTAACTGAGGCGCGTCACCATCGCCTCAAGGGCGAAGACATAGGAGTCGACTCCGAAGCCCGCGATTATGCCGACGGCGGCCTCGGAGGTGACCGAACCGTAGCCGCGCTTTTCGATGTTGGTCATGTGGATCTCGATCGCCGGCGCGCGGATCGACTTCAGGCAATCGCGCAGCCCGTGTCCGGCATGCAGGAAGCCCGCGGGATTGAACAGGACGCCGTCGACGCCGTCGCGGTCGGCCTTAAAGATCGCCGACACCGCCTCGCCTTCGGTATTGGTGTAGAGGATGTCGAGCGTCACACCGAGGTCCCGCGCCTGGCGTCGCAGGATGGCGTCGAGTTCCTTCGCCGTCGTCGTGCCGTAGAGTTCCGGCTGGCGACGGCCCAGATACTCCATATTCGCGCCCTGGATGAGCAGGACTTTCATCTTTTCCCAACTCGCGACGGGCACCCATGGCCCGGCTTCGGGTTGAACTCTAGAACAAGTTTCTCTCGAACTGAATTCTTCCCGGGGTTGACGCGGGGCGAGAACAGCCTGATCGGCGCTCACTTTCTCGTGCGGTGACCGAATCCGAGCGGCGTACAGCCCCAAAAGACCGGCATTTTGGCGACCGCGCTCGGTGCCGCGCACACCCGTTGGAAGCGTCGACGAACTGGGAGCGTCTTACGGCAGTGTGTTCGGGTCGACGCCCGCCACAGCCAGCCGCTGCCGCGCCGCCTCGAGAACCGGCGCTTCGAAATGTTCGGGATGGCGCAAGGTGATGGCTTCGCCGGTGAACTCGGGCATGCCGCGTTCCAGCAGCATCTTGAAGCCGGCAGTTTCCTGACTGCCGACCGCCCAGTCACGCAGCGTCTGCACGACGCCCACTTTCGCGACCTTCTGGCGGGTGCGCGACAACCGCGTGGTCTTGCCGCGTTCCTCCGAGAGGGAGAATTCGAAAGCCTGAATGGTCTGCCAGAAATCGTGCTCCACCGTGCCGGGTTGCTCGGCGGGAACGAGCGCCACGAGCTTGCGGAAGGCCGCGTCGGCAACCGCCGTCACGCCCTGCGCGCGGGCGTTGCGAATCAGTGAGCCCAGCTTGCCGGCATCGTCACAGGCAGCGACGAAGGCCAGGATCTTCTTGTGGTCGGGCTTCTTGTCCGGGTCGAGCGGCGGCTTCTTTGCCTGATCCGCAGAATTCTTCTTTTTGGGGTCGGCCATGCGAATCCCTGCTTTCTTGTTATTCTGAATTGGGGCCTGTCATAGCCCGACAGCAAGGCATTAGCGAGGCAGGGTTGTGCTGCCCATCAGGCTTTCGTCGATCGACCGCGCGCACTGGCGGCCCTCACGGATCGCCCAAACCACCAGCGANNCCGCGGCGCATGTCGCCGGCGGCGAACAGCTTGGGCACCGAGGTCCGGTAGTCCTGCACGTTGGCTGTGACGTTGCCGCGCGGGTCGAGCGTTACACCCGCCTGCTCCAGCATGCCGGGCTTGCGCGGGCCAAGGAACCCCATGGCCAGCAGCACCAAGTCGGCCTTGAGCTTGAAAGCACTGCCAGCGACTTCCTGCATGGCCATGCGCCCGTCAGCGCCCTTTACCCACTCGATTCGGGCACATTCCAACGCCTCGACCAGCCCTTTGGCGCCCACTGCCCGCTTGGTCAGCACGGCGAAGTCGCGTTCGACGCCCTCCTCGTGCGACGACGAGGTACGCATCTTCAGCGGCCAATCCGGCCAGGTCAGCGCCTTGTTCTCATGCTCCGGCGGCTGCGGCATCACTTCGAGCTGGGTCACCGAGGCGGCGCCCTGCCGATTTGAGGTGCCGACGCAATCCGAGCCGGTGTCGCCACCGCCGATCACGATGACATGCTTGTCCTTGGCGCTCAGCGTGCCCTTGGGTGCGGCGCGCGCCTCGTCGTCGCCGGCGACGCGCTTGTTCTGCTGCACCAGGAAATCCATGGCGTAGTGGATGCCGGTCAAGTCGCGGCCCGGCACTTCGAGATCGCGCGGCCATTCGGCGCCACCGGTGAGCGCCACCGCGTCGTAGCCCTCGAGCAGCGACTTTACCGACAGCGTGGCGCCGACCTCGACGGACGTGCGGAACTCCACGCCTTCGGCTTCCATTTGGCGCATGCGTCGGTCGATCAGACGCTTCTCCATCTTGAAGTCGGGAATGCCGTAGCG
>PLYQ01000253.1 GCA_003153415.1 Rhodospirillales bacterium
AGCGTGGTCGGTACGGCAATCATGCGAATCGCGTCGGCCGGCGGCTTGATCGTCTCGGCAGGCGGCGCCGCGCCCTCCTTCGGCCGGCCGGCGCGGTAGCGGTCGAGATCCTCGATCCGGGTCGCGTTCTGCCACAGCGCGATCAACATGACCTTTGTGGCGTCGATCACCGAGCCGCCGCCCACCGCCACGATCAGGTCGGCCTTGGCATCACGCGCCAGTTGCGCGCCCTCGATCACGCAAGGCCGCGGCGAATGAGCGGTGATGCCGGCAAAGACGCCGGCGTAGCGCTCGCCGAGATCGCGGATGATGCCCGCCAGCAGCGCGCTCTGCGCCACTGATTTCGACGTAGTGAGGAAGACACGCTTGGCGCCCAGCCGTTCGGCCTCGGCGAGAAGCGCCGGCCCGGCCGGCTTGCCGTAGACCACGCGCTCGATGTCCTGGTGTCCGTGGATGCCAGCCAGCATGGTTGTCTCCTCTCGGCATGGTCTATAACCGGTGCCAATCGACGAAGGAGTGAAGCGGAATGCCGGGCGCCTTGGAAGGGCTAAAAGTCATCGATCTGTCGCGTGTGCTGGGCGGGCCCTATTGCGCCCAGATGCTGGCCGACCACGGCGCCGAGGTGATCAAGATCGAGCCGCCGCAGGGCGACGAGACGCGCCTGTGGGGCCCGCCGTTCGACAGCGACGGCATCTCGGCCTATTTCGCCGGCATCAACCGCAACAAGCGCAAGATCGCCCTCGATCTCTCCAAGCCGGCGGGCCGCGAGGTGCTGATCCGCCTGTTGGCAGACGCCGACGTGCTGATCGAGAATTTCAAGACAGGCACCATGGAAAAATGGGATCTGGGTTACGACACGCTGTCCAAGACATTGCCGCGGCTCGTCCATGCGCGCGTTTCGGGCTTCGGCGCCGACGGACCGCTCGGCGGCTTTCCCGGCTACGACGCCATGGTGCAGGCCTCGGCCGGCCTTGTGTCGGTCAACGGCGCGCCGGAGTCGGGGCCGGTGCGCATCGGCGTGCCGGTCGTCGACCTGTCGACCGGCATGAACGCCTGCATAGGCATCCTGATGGCGCTCTACGAGCGAAACCGCTCGGGCAAGGGCCAGTTCATCGACGTCACGCTCTACGACAGCGCCATCGCGCTGCACCAGCCGCACGCGCCCAACTATTTCATGGCAGGGCAAAAGCCCAAGCTGCACGGCAATAGCCACGGCAACCTGGCGCCCTACTGCAACTTCCCCACCAAAGGGCGCAACATCGTGGTCGGCGCCGGCAATGACACCCAGTTCCGCAAGCTCTGCCAGATGCTGGGCAAACCGGAGCTGGCGCAGGAGCCGCGCTTCAAAACCAACAAGGACAGGGTCGCCCACAAGACCGCGCTCGAGGCCGAATTGCGCGCGCTGACCAAGGACCGCGATGGCGAAAGCTTCGCCAACGAGCTGATGCAGAACGGCGTGCCGTCGGGCGCGGTAATGGAGGTGCCCGACGTGATGGAGCACCCGCACACCAGGCACCGCGACATGGTGTGGGAGAAGGATGGCTACCGCAACGTCGGCAATCCGGTGAAGCTGTCACGCACGCCGCCGGGCGTGCGCAGCAAGCCGCGGAAGTTCGGCATCGATACGCGAGCCGTGCTGGCCGAACGCGGCTATTCGGCGGCCGAGATCGACAAGCTCGTGGCGTCGGGCATCGCGCTCACCGAAATTAGGAAGGCGTAGCCGGCCAAAGAAGAAGTAGCGCACCTTCTATCTCCGAACGGCCTTGAGATCCGCCGCGCACTGTTGAAAGGCGCGATGGGTTTCCTCGACCTTGGACTTGAGTGACGTGCGCGCAAACAGTGTCTGCTTCTGCAGCTGCTGGAGATCCGTGAAGCCCTTGCGGATCGCCGCCTCGAGCTTCAGGCGCTCGACCAGCACCTCCTGTTCAACCGTCTCCTTATCCGGCGGCGTGCTGTCGAGGTCCGGGTCGAACCGGAAGCGGCCCTCGATCGAGCGCCGCCAGCCGATCAAGCCTCGGCGCAGCTTGGCGCTGACGCCGGGGACCCGGTAGAGCTTGGCCTCGTCGACGTCCGCTGCCGTCTCGATGCCGAATGACTCGAGAACGGATTTGCGGCTGGTGCCGACTCCCCCCACCTCGCCCGGCTGGATCCTGAAGCTGTCGAGAAAGCGATTGAGCTGGCGCTCGCTCTTGCTTGCCTCGAGATCGCGGAGCCTCTGCTCGCGGAACTCGGGGAGCGCCGTCCACTGCGTCCGCAGCTGGTTGAGTTCGCCGAGTTTCGCGTCGAAAGCACCGACGCCCGCCTTGGCGTCCCACTCGGCGCGAACAGCGTCCCATTGCGCGCGCAGCCGGCGCTCACGTTCGATGAAGATCGAAATGTCCTCCTTCATCCGAAGGTTTCGACGAACCAGGAAGTAGAGAACGAACGCCGACACGAAGAAGAACAGCCTTCCCGGCAGCGGCAGATCGACGAACAGGGCGAGCGCCAGGGTCGCAGCACCGCAGAACAGGGCGAGCGGTCCATGGAACCAGTACTGCTGTTTGAAGACGAGGACATCCTCCGATGGGCGAACCCTGGCGTTGGCAACCGCCTCGTCGAGCGCCGGCACGGGCCCGGGATGTTCCAGCGCAGTCACCTGCTGCCAGAACGTCTCCACATCGAAGTACCCCGCGGCCCCGGGCGATATGGCGAGCGAGAACAGGGCGACGCCGGTCGCGGCTTCCATCCGGCACCACGGACAGTCCGGCAGACCGGAGAGGTGCCAGTGCGCGGGACTGTCGGCACATTGCTTGAGGTTGCCCTCGAGGGCCTCCAGTGCGCCGATCCATTCGCGCGCCGTCGGCCGGCTGCCGGAAATACCTTGGCGCGCGAACGCCCGCTCGAACAGTAGCGCGACCGGTTCCGACACGACCTCGAGCGCCGGCGTTCCCGGCGGTTGCTCCATGCGCGCCTCGGCGCGCGCTGCGCCGTAAGCGAAGCGGCACTCGCGGACCGCCCGCTCGATCGGCATCTCGCCCGGACCGAGGTAGCGGCCGGCGAACGGATGGCGGCCCATGAACAGGATGAGGAAGATCAGAATGGCGAGGCCGAAGTTGTCGTGGTTCTCCGTCCGCACGATGTTGGCGAACAGCAACCCCTGCAGCTCGGGCGGCGTAAAGGTCGGCACTCCGACCTCGCAGAGGTGGTTCTTGGCGCCGTCGAAAACCTGGAAGCTGTCGCAGTCGATCAGGCGGACGCGGGCGTCTTGGCCCACCAGCACGCCGCCGTGGTTGACGTCGGCAATGACGGTCGAAGACTCGTGAACCGTTGCGAAGGCGCGCGCCAGGTTGGTCGCCACCCGAACGAGGAACCGCCAGTCGGCGCGGCGAAACTCGGTCCGCCGGCTCTTCGGACTGTAGAGCTGGTGGATGTCCTTGTGGCCCACCACTCTCGGCATCTTGACGCCGATCGGCACTCCGGTGCTGAGCGACAGCACTTCGAGCGGCCAGGCCGTCAGTCTGTCGATCTGCTCGGTCCGCATGCCGACCATGGCGTGAAGCTTCTCGGTCCGCAGTTTCGACAGGGGTTGGTGATAGATCTTCGCCACCGCATCGGTTTCGGCGGGGAGTTCGTAGACCGATCCTTCGCCGCCCTGCCCGAGCTTGCGGCCGAGCCGCAGCGGACGGCCCCGGGCATCGACCACGCTCGACAATACCGACGGGCCGATCATGGGCTGGTCTCGCCAGGGCTGGGTCCGCCGGCGTCGGCCGTGCGCCGCCGCGACGCCAGGATCAGGGTCTTGTCGTCGCTGGTCCGCTCGGCAATCCGCGCCGTCGCGAGATACTTCTCGAGGTCACGCGACAGCGCCGCATCGTGGCCCGCAGCTGTCGAGCGGCGCACCGACTGGAATATGCTGTCGAAGAAAGGTGCATGCACGGCCCGGTCGGCCTGGTTCAGCACGAGGTTCTCCAGCCCATCGGTGAAGATGGCGATCTCCTCCACCGGCTCTGCCGACAACTCGAAATCCAGGGCCTCGAACACGTTGTCCGACGTGATGAAGTTCGTGGTGTTAGCGAACTCGCCGTGCTGCGGCCAGAAGACGTAGTTCCAGACGTCGGCGGCCTCGCGGGAGACCACCATGGCACCGTCGCCGACCTGGATGAAGGCCGTGGCCTCAGCGCCCACGATCGCAGCCAGCAGCGTGCAGGCATAGTCCTGGCACTCGAATCCGTCGGCCTTGGCCCGCATCGCCAGCCGATAGACGACGCCCGCGATCCAGCGCGCCACCAGCGGCCGGCGGATCTTCTCCACCGCGCCACCCGACTCGAGATAGGTCGCGACCAGCTTGGCGAAGGTCTGGCAGGCGAGCTTGGACCCGACATCGGCCAGCGACGCGCTGCCAGCGCCATCCGACGCCACCAGCACGGTGACGGGCCGGCCGGACGAGTCGGCAAGATCGATATGAAAGTGGCTGTCCTGGCAAGGTTGGTCGGACGCGATATGCGAGGATCCGATCGACGACGCCATCGCGATTCGCCATGGCGTGGTCGCCATCACACCTCCGCCCATCCCGGCGGCAGCAACTGCACCGCCTGGCCCATCTGCGAGCGCGACACGTTGCTTAGCGATGCCGAGAGCCAGGCGAAGAGGTCGCTGAAGCGCAGCCCCGACAGCTTGAGCGGGGCGCGCACCGATATCTTCCCGAGAACGTCCATGTCGGCGCCGTCGACGCCGACGGCAAAGAAGGAGAAGTGCTTTTCCGCCTCACCCTGCTTGACCATCTCCGCGGCCGCTTCCCAGCCGTCGGTCGGCGCGCCGTCGGTGATGAGGAAGACCCAGGGGCGATAGTAGGAAATGCCATTGGTTTTGTAGGCTTGCTTGCGCTGTCGGATCATCTCCAGGCCGCCAGCAATCGCGGCACCCATCGGCGTATCGCCCGCGCTGGCGAGGTTGGGCGGCATGAAATGGTCGGGAGTCTGGAAATCGGTCAGCAGGTGAACCGGGCCGAAGGTCACGACACCCAACTCGACCCGCTTCATGGCGAGCGTGTCGGCGACGAGTTCCTGCTTGAAGGCGGCCAGCCCGCGGTTGAGTTCGTCGATCGGCGGACCGGCCATCGATGCCGACGTGTCGAGCAGCAGAAGGCACGGGCAACGCGGTTCGGGATTCTCCGCGAACTCGCTCGCCCCGAAAGGAATCTGCTCCAATTCCGACATGTGTCAGTCCTTCTTGGCCGGCGCCTTGGCCTCGATCACGCGCACCGGGTCGCCGTCGGACAAGCCGTCGGGCGGACTCTCGATGACGCGGTCGTCGCGCGCGAGGCCGGAGGCGATCTCGATCACCTGACCGAGGTCGCGCGAGATGGTGATGGCCTTCAGCACCACCTTGTTGTTGGCGTCGACGGTAGCCACGCGCAATCCCTTCTGGCCGAGAATCAGCGTGCCGGCCGGGATGGAGAGCGACTGCAGGTCGGGCGGCAGATCGATGCGCGTGTTGGCGAAGGCGCCCGGCATCAGCTCGCCCGCGCTGTTGTCGACCTCGAGCTGCATGCGCGTCGTCCCCGAGGCGGCGTCGACAGAGCGGGCCGAAGCCTCGACGATGCCGGCATAGACCTTGCCGGGATGTTCCGGCACCGTGACTGCCACGTTGCTGTTGAGCTTCACCGCCGGCACGTAGTTCTGCGGCACGCCGACCGTAACGCGAAGCTTCTTGGTGTCGGAGATGACGAATAGCGCGAGACCTGTGCTCGAGTCGGCGTTGATCAGGGCGCCGACGTCGGTGTTGCGCGCCGTAACCGTGCCGTCGAACGGCGCCACCACGCGCTTGAAGTCGGCGAGTACCAGGAGCCGATCGACATTGGCTTGCGATGCCTTGGTGAGCGCCCGTTTGACCGTATAATCGCCGGTCTTCTCGTCGACAGTCTGCTTGGCGACGGTGTTGCTGCCGCCCAGCGTCTGCCAGCGCTGCGCCGTCACCATCGCCAGCGCTTCGGCCGCCTGGGCGCTGGCCAGCGCCGCCTTGGCCTGCAGCAGCTGCTGGTCGAGGTCGGGCGCCTCGATCTCCGCCAGCAGCTGGCCTGTCTTCACTGGCGCGCCGATATCGACGTACCACGCCTTGAGGAAGCCGCTGACGCGGGCGTAGATCGGCGCGCGCGTGTAGGCCTCGAGCCGGCCCGGCAAATCGAGCGAGGTCTTGTTGGCGACAAGCTCTGGCATCACCACGGCAACGGTCGGCACCGCCTCGGCCTCGGACAGCTGCTGCAGACGCGCTTCGCTCGAATTGCGACTCCAGATGCCGTTGACCACAACCAGGAGCAGCACCAGGCCTGCGACGATGGCGGCGATCGCCAGACCACGGCGCGACACCTGACGGGGAACCAACGCGGGATCAGCCGGCATGGGCCGCTCCCTGGACGTTCCGGGCCGCCGGCGCAGGCCTGCCGTGGTGGCGATGGATGACGCTGAACACGACGGGAACGAACATGAGCGTGGCGACCGTCGCAAAAATCAGGCCACCGATCACCGCGCGGCCAAGCGGCGCGTTTTGCTCGCCGCCCTCGCCCAGGCCAAGTGCCATCGGCGTCATGCCGATGATCATGGCCAGTGCCGTCATCAGCACCGGGCGGCAACGCACGAAGCCCGCCTCCAGGGCAGCCGCCGTGGCATCGCCCAGTTCGGCTAGCCGTTCACGCGCGAAACTGACCACCAGCACCGAATTGGCGGTCGCCACGCCCATGCACATGATGGCGCCGGTCAACGCCGGCACCGACAGGGTCGTGCCGGTGGCGAACAGCATCCACACGATGCCCGCCAGCGCCGCCGGCAACGCCATGATGATGATGAAAGGATCGCTCCAGGACTGGAAGTTAACCACGATCAACAGATAGATCAGAACGATGGCGCCCAGAAGGCCAAACAGCAGACCGGAGAAGGCGTTGTCCATCGTCTTGACCTGGCCTTGCAGCTTGACCGCGCGGATCCCGGGCGAGGCCTGCGCCGAAAGCTCGGCGATGATGCGGCGAACGTCGGTCGCCACGGCGCCGAGGTCGCGGTCCTGGACCGCGGCGTAGACCTGCACCATGCCTTGCAGGTCGTACTGCGACACCACGGCATTGGCGACGTCGCGCCGGAGGTCGGCAACACCACCCAGCACCTGCAGCGAGGTCGCGGCCGGCGCCATGATCGGCAGGTTGGATAGTGCGGCCAGCGAATCGAGCCGGTACTGCGGTGTCTGCAGCACGACGCTGTAGGTCACACCGTTGTCGCGGTTCAGCCAGTAGGTCGGCTGCACCTGTCCGCTGCCCGCCAGGTTGACGACCAGCGAGTTGGTGACATCGCGCGAGGTGAGGCCGACGTACTGCGCGCGCGTGCGATCGACATCGACGGCGAACACCGGCGCACTGCGCGACTGCTGGATGCGGGCGTCGACGATGCCCGGTACCTGGCGCAGTCGGCTGAGAATGAGATTCGCATGGTCGAAGGCCAGCCCGAGGTCGGCACTGCGTACCTGGATGTCGATCGGCGACGGAGCTCCGAAATTCAGGATCTGGCTGATGATGTCGGCCGGCAGGAACGAAAAGGTGAAGCCTGGGAACCGTCGCGGAAGCTCGCGCCGCATCTCGCGCACGTAGTTTGCGGTCGGCCGGTGATCAGCCGTCAGCTTGATCTGGATCTCGCCGTCCTGGCTGCCGATCGTGCCGGTGTTGTTGTACGTCATGTTGATGCCGCTGACCGGGAACCCGACGTTGTCGACCAGGGTTTCGATCTCGCGCGACGGGATGATGCGGCGGACCTCCTTTTCGACGTCGGCAAAGCGGTTCGCGGTTTCCTCGACCCGCGTCCCGATCGGCGCGCGGACGTGCATCAGGATCCGGCCGGCGTCGACTGAAGGAAAAAAGTTGCGCCCGAGGAACGGTGCGAGCAGAAACGATGCGATGACGAAGGCGAGGAAGCTCGCGATGAAGACCGCCCGGTGGCGCAGCGCCAGCCCCAGCAGGTCGCGATAAAGGGCGCGAAAGCGCTCGAATCGCGCCTCGAAGCCACGCTGGAAGTTCACCAGCGGGTTGCGCGTCGGCGGCCGACCGCCATCGCCGTGTACCGCGTGCGCCACCAGCAGATAGTTCGCCATGGTCGGCACCAGGGTGCGCGACAGGAAGTACGACCAGGCCATCGCGAACATCACCGCGAGCGCCATGGGCACGAACAGGAAGCGCGGCACGCCCTCGAGGAAGAACATCGGCACAAAGACGATGCAGATGCAGAGCGTCGACACGAAGGCCGGCGTCGCGATCTGCTGGGCACCGTCGGTGATCGCGGTCACCACGTCCTTGCCATTTTCGAGATGCCAGTTGATGTTCTCGATGGTCACCGTGGCGTCGTCGACCAGGATGCCGACAGCCAGCGCCAGGCCACCCAGAGTCATGATGTTGAGCGTCTCGCCGGCGAAGGCCAGTACGGCGATGGCGCCCAGGATGGCCAGCGGAATCGACGTCGCGATGATGATGGTCGAACGCCAGGTCCCGAGGAACAGCAGGATCATCAGGCTGGTCAGCACCGCGGCGATCACCGCCTCGGTGACGACGCCGCCGATCGCGCCTTCGACGAACAGCGACTGATCGCCCAACAGCGCGATCGTGAGGTTTTCCGGCAGGGTCGGCCGCATCTCCGCGACCTTCTGCTTGATGCCGTCGATGATGGCGAGCGTGGAAGCAGCACCATTCTTCAGCACCTGAAGCACGACCGAGCGGCTGCCGTTGACGTTCACGATGTTCTGCTGCGGCGGGTTGCCGTCCCTCACCGTCGCCACGTCGTGCAGATAGACCATGGTGCCGTTGGCGGCGAAGATCGGCACGTCGGCCAGGGCGGCGTAGTCGCGGGGCGCGTTGTTGAGCTGGATGGCGTACTCGATATTGCCGATCTTCTGCGTGCCGGCCGGCGTCAAGAGGTTCTGGTTGGCGAGCGCGGTGGCCACGTCGTTGGCCGACAGGCCCCGCGCCTGCATCGCCGCGGGATCGAGGTCGATCTGGATCTGGCGGAACTTGCCGCCAAACGGCCAGGGGATGGCGGCGCCCGCCACGGTGACCAACGGCGAGCGCACGACGTTAATGGCGATGTCGAACACCGCCTGCTCCGTCATGCCCTTGGCCGCCAACGCGATCTGCAGGATCGGCACGGTCGCGGCGTTGTAGTTCAGGATCAAAGGCGGCGTGGCGTTGGGCGGCAACGCCTTGATCATGGTCTGCGAGATCGCCGTCACCTGCGAGTTGGCGATGCTGATATCGGTGCCGGGCTGGAAGAACACCTTGATGATGCCGACGCCGGTATAGGACGTCGCCTCGATATGCTCGATGTCGTTGACCGTGGTGGTCAGTGCCCGCTGAAACTGCAGCACAATACGGCCCGACATCTCGTCCGGCGGCAGGCCGGTGTAGCCCCAGACGACGGCGATGATCGGAATGCGGATTTCCGGGAAGATGTCGGTCGGCGTGCGGAGCGCCGCCAGCGGCCCGACAATCAGGATCAGCACGGCCAGGACCACGAATGTGTAGGGCCGGGTCAGGGCGATGCGGACGAGGTTCAGCATATCTGGCGAAAATACGCGATTTGCCGGCCTCGCGCGACTGGAGTCGCGCCTCGGCAGGCGTGTAGTGTGCGGGTTGGGGAGGGAACAGATGGCCGAATATGACTATATCATCGTGGGGGCGGGCTCCGCCGGCGGCACACTGGCGGCACGGCTCACGGAGAATGCAACGACCAAGGTCCTGCTTCTGGAAGCAGGCGCTGCCAGCCATCCCTACTCCCGCATGCCGCTCTCTTTCGGTCTGCTGATCGACAATCCCGCCGCCAACTGGTGCTACCAGTCCGAGCCCGAGCCGGGCACCGCCAACCGCACCATCCCGGTGCCGCGGGGAAAGCTTCTGGGCGGTTCGAGCTCGATCAACGGCCTGGTCTGGGTGCGCGGCCAGCCGCTCGACTACGACACCTGGGCGCAGATGGGCAACAGAGGCTGGAGCTGGCGCGAGGTCGCGCCGCTGTTCACCCGCATCGAGAATTTCGTCGACGGCGACGGCAGCAACGGCCGCGGCACCGAAGGCCCGCTCAAGGTCTCGACCGTGCCCGACCAGAACCCGCTCTATGACGCGCTGTTCGCGGCGTCGAAGGCGGCCGGCTTCAAGCTCAATCCCGACTACAACAGCGAGGACCAGGAAGGCGTCGTCAAGACGCAGACCTCTATCTACAAGGGCCGACGCATGAGCGTGGCGCACTGCTACATCGAACCGGCGATGAAGCGGTCCAACCTGCAGGTCGTGACCAACGCCATGACCTTGCGCGTGCTGCTCGACGGCAAACGCTGCGTCGGCGTCGAGTACGAGAAGGATGGAAAGGTCGTCCAAGCCAAGGCGCGCGAAACGATCCTGTCGGCGGGCGGCGTCGCCAGCCCGCAGATCCTTGAACTGAGCGGCATCGGCCAGCCCGAGCTCCTGAAGAAGCACGGTATCGAGGTCAAGCACGAGCTGAAAGCGGTCGGCGAAAACTTCCGCGACCACATCAACGCCCGCATCATCTGGAAGGTGAAGGACCCGCGCGTCTCCTACAACCACATGGCTCGCGGCATCGGTGCCGTCACCCAGATGATGAAGTACCTCGCCACCGGCGGCGGTTTCATGAGCCTGCCGTCGGCGCCGCTGCTCGCCTTCCTCAGGACGCGGCCCGAGCTCGCCACACCCGACGTGCAGATGCATCTCGTGCCCTACTCGATCAAGGATCCCAAGACGCGCAAGCTGCAGGATTTCCCGTCGATGACGATCTCGGTCTATCAGCTGCGGCCCGAGAGCCTGGGCTCGATCCACATAAGGTCGGCCGATCCCAAGGCGCAACCGGCGATTCGCTTCAACTTCCTGGCCGACAAGATCGACCAGGACGCCATGGTCGGCGGCTTCCGCCTGATCCGCAGGATCGTCGATGCCCAGCCGATGGACGTCTACCGCGGCGAGGAATTTTCGCCCGGGCCTTCGGTCAACAGCGACTCGGAGATCCTGAGGTGGATCCGCAACAACTCGCAGACCGCCTACCACCCGGTCGGCACCTGCCGCATGGGCCAGGGACCGAACACGGTGGTCGACGACAAGCTCAAGGTCCATGGCCTCGACGGCCTGTGCATCGCCGACGCCTCGATCTTCCCGACCATGCCTTCGGGCAACACCAATGCGCCCTCGATCATGGTCGGCGAGAAGATGGCGGATATTCTGAAGGCAGCCTAACGGTTTGCCCGGGCGACGGCAGCGTTCAGCAACACGTTCGCACCGGGCACCGACCGCGCGAGTTCGATCGCCTCGTTCACGTTGTGGCTGATGCCCTCGAAGCAGGGCGTAAAGATCATCGCCGTCGGCGCCATCGTCGCCACCGCATAGGCGTCGTGGCCGGCCTGGCTCCGCATCTCGCGATAGGGCAGGCCGAGTTCCCTGGCGGTCGTGCGCAGGAGCTCGATGCACTCGGGCGCGAACAGCTCGCTGCCCCAACTCCAGCCCTTGGCGACGTCGATGTTGACATTGGCCTTCCTGGCCGAGGCGGCGATGGCCGCGTCGATCTCCGCGCGCATGGCCTCGAAGCGTGCGGCGTCGATGTGGCGGAAATCGACCGTGAGCTTTACCTCCTCGGCATAGGTGCCGGCGAGGTTGGGAAAGCTTTCGATGCGCGTCGTCGTGGTGCGGCCTTCGTCGGCGGCATAGGCGAGGCCGATGTCGTTCAGCGCGGCGATGACGTAGCCGGCACCGACCAAGGCGTTGCGCCGCATCGCCATCGGCGTGCCGCCGGCATGGCCGGTGTCGCCGTTGATCGTGAGGCGCAGCGCCTGGGTCTTGTAGCCGCCAACCACGATGCCAATGTCGCAGCCCTCGCGGTCGAGCACCGGCGCCTGCTCGATATGCAGTTCGAGATAGGCGTCGAATTTTCGCTCCCCGAGCGGCGCCGGGCCGGCATAGCCGATAGCGTCGAGCGCCTGCTCGACCGTGACGCCTGAATCGTCGGTCGTCGCCAGCACGCTTTCCAGCGGCAACACCTTGGCGAAGGCCATCGAGCCCATCATCGGCGGGTTGAAGCGGGCGCCTTCTTCGTTCGTCCAGCAGATGACCTCGATGCCGCGCTTGGTGGCCAACCCGCGGTCGTTCAGCGTGCGCACGACCTCGAGCCCGCACAGCACGCCCAGAATTCCGTCGTAGCGGCCGCCGCAGATCTGGGTGTCGAGATGGCTGCCGATGGCGACCGGCGGCAGGCTGGGATCGCTGCCGGCGCGGCGCGCGAAGATGTTGCCCAGCCGATCGATCTCGACCGTGCAGCCCGCGGCCTTGGCCCATTCGACGAACAGGTCGCGCATCTCCTTGTCCTCGGCCGACAGCGCCAGGCGGCGCAGGCCGACCTCGCGGAACTTCCCGATCTCGGCCGACCGCTCCAGGCTCGCCCACAGGCGGTCGGGATTGATCTCCAGGACATTTGCGACCACGCGGGCCTCCTTTCTTCCTACCAACAAGCGTGCCAGCCTAGCCTACACTGCCTCAAGGGAGAGACCATCGTGACCGCCCAGTCGAAATACCGCTTCCTGCTGATCAACGCCTTCAGCCTGGCGCCCGGCAGCGGTTTTGCGATGCGCTCCTTCACCGGCCCGAAGGAAACCCAACTCTATAACTACGAAGACGTGAAGCCCTTCCTCGAGGGCATCGACTGGGATCTCCACCCCGGCGCGCCCACCACCCACGGCAACTTCCCGGTGACGACCAAGGAAGCCTTCATGTCGGTCGGCAACAACCGCCTGCCGCTGGTGCGCGAGGCCTGCGCCAGCGGCAAGTACAACGCGGTCGTGCTGCTGGGCGGCGGCGATCCGGGCTACCTGGAGGCGCGCGAGATCGCCCGCCAGTATCGCATCCCCATCACCTCGGCGGCGCACGCGCAGATGCACCTGGCGGGCCTGCTCGGCGCCAAGTTCTCGATCGTGGACATCGCCGAGACGCACAACATGCAGATGTCTCATCTGGTGGTGCAGTACCGCATGACCGAGCGCTGCGCCTCGATCCGCAACGTCAACTTTCCGCTGCCCAGCCCTAACTTCACCGACGATCGCTCAATCCAGGCCGAGCGCGACCGCGCGCTGCAAAGCGGCTCTTCGGACATGCTCGAGGCGGCGGTGAAGGAGTCGATCGCCGCCATCGAGGAGGATGGCGCGGACACCATCGTGCTGGGTTGCTCGGCGGCGTTCTGGATGCAGCCGCTGCTGCAGAAGAGGCTTGGCGAGATCGGCTGGGACGTGCCGGTGCTGGAAGGCGCGCGCTCGGCCATCGTGGTCGCCAAGACCCTGGTCGACCTCGGCGTCGACGCCAGCGGCCTGGCGTTTCCCAGCGAGCGTCCGGCCAAGTGGCGGCGGAAGAAGGTGTTTTAGTCTTCCGGACCGCGGGCCTCCGGCAAGAAGGCGTTAGTCAGGTGCCCCACAGCCGCTTGGTCGCGATGTCGGCGCCCTCGCGGCAGGCCTTGAGCTTGGCCCACACGACATCCTCGGCGACCATCTCGTAGCCCGCGAAAGTACCGAAGCCGCAGTCGCCCGAGGCGATGATCCTGCTGCGGTCGCCGACGGCGTCGACCGCCTCGCAGATCCGGTTGGCAACGACTTGCGGATGCTCGACGAAGTTCGTCGTGGTGTCGATCACGCCCGGCAGAAGCAGGAACTCGGGCGGCAGCTTCGCTTTCTTGAGCGCGGCATATTCGTGCTGGTGCCGCGGATTGGCAAACTCGATGCTGAGCGCGCCGACCCGCGCCTGGGTGAGCACGGGCAGCACTTCGGCGAGCGGTATGTCGTGCGTGTGCGGCGCCTCGTTGTTGCCCCAGCAGCAATGGAGCCGCACGCGCTCGCGCGGGATGTCGGCCAGCGCCTCGTTCAACGCTGCGACATGCATCTCGGCGACGGCGATGAACTCCGCATTGGTCTTGTCCTGGAACAGCACGGTGCGCTCCAGCGCCAGGTCGGGCGCGTCGATCTGCAGGATGAAGTCGCGGGCGATCAGCTCGTATTCCTTGCGCATCTCGCGCGCCAGGGCAAAGACATAGGCCTCGTGGCTCGCGTAGTGGGCGTTGAGCATGGTGGTGGCGATGATGCCGGGCGACGCCGCGGTCATGAAGGTCTCGGTGGGCGCCGTCGCCAGCTCGGCGAGGGCGGCGCGGAACAGGCGGCACTCCTGTTCGGCCGGGCCGAGGTCGTCGTAGGAGACGTCGGCGATCGCCTGCGGCGCGTTCGTCACCTTGCTGCGCCGCGGCATGCGCGCCAGCATCCAGGCGCCGAAGATCGGGAAGTCTGAGTAGTCGCGCGAGCGCGGGCGTTTGGATTCGCCGCCGAAGCCCTTCATGCGCTGCGGCACGTAGGTCTGGAAACCGACGCGCGGCTGCTCGCCGTCGTTGATCACGTCGACGCCGCAGGCGGCCTGCTGGCGCACGACATGGCGCACGGCTTTTTCGCCGAGCCGCGCCAGCTCACCGCGGTCGATCGCCTCTCCCGCCTCGTCGCGGATCAAGAGGTCCGATAGCACGGGATCGCGCGGCAGGCTGCCAACGTGGGTGGTGAGGATACGTTCGTCGCTCTTGAGCATCTTTTCCCCTAGCCTCCCAACCGCCGCTTCACATCCTCCGGAATCGCGATCGCGTTCAGTGAGTGCGCATCGCCTTCCTTCTTCGCCCAGATGCGCGTCTCAGTGCCCTCCGCTGCGATCTCGCCCGACGCATCGCGGAAGACATGACGGATGGTGAAGGAGCTGCGGCCGAATTTCTCGACGTGGCTTTCGACTAGAAGCTTCTCGCCGGTCTGTGAGGCGCGGCGGAAGGCGCATTCGGCGGCGACCAGGGGCGTGCCTTCCTTCCACTGGCCGCTGGAAATGTCGTCGCGCCGCATGCCCGCCTTGAGGAACAGCCGGTAGGTCGCCTGGTCGAACCACCTGAAATAGGACGGGTAGTAGACGATGCCCGCGGGATCGCAGTCGCCCCACTCGACGGTGACTTCGTGCCGGCTACTCAGCGGCATGGCGCAACGTTGCCGACGATGCGATGGCGGCGAGCGTCTTGCTGAGCGACTGGCCTTCGGGGTCGGCCAGAGCCGCGACCCGCGCGTTGGCTACGGCATCGGCCGCGGCGCGCGGCGTCAGGCGGCCGGCCAGCGCCGGCGCGATCACTTCGGCTGCAATGCGGTGGTAGTTGCCCAGCCCGCGCTTGTAGGTGTCGCCATAGCCCTTGATCAGGCGGGCGCANNAGCCCTTGATCAGGCGCGCGCACTCGGCGATCTCGCGGGCGAGATCGATGCTGAGCGGGGCTGCCGCACGGATTACGCTGAGCCAGCGCTCGATCTCGGCCTGTTCCTCGATGTAGCGGTAAGTATGCGGCCGCCACCAGCGCAAGGACGCGAGGAAGCGCAGCCGCGCGAAGCCCC